>CAMKFK010000011.1 GCA_946411835.1 uncultured Clostridia bacterium | reverse complement strand
CATGATGACGATGGTGGACAGGATGCTCGGCAGCACGACGTAGCGCATCTGCGCCCACTTGTTCGCGCCGTCGATCTGGGCGGCCTCGTAGCTGGTCGGGGAGATGGCGATGATCGCCGCAAAGAACACGATCGAATCATAGCCGGCGCCCTCCCAGATGCCGCTGATGATGTAAACGGGGCGGAAGAACGCGGGGATGTTCAGAAGACCCGCGTTGGCGACCTCCGCCGTGGTCCAGCCCAGGGCGACGAACGCCTTGGACACGATGCCCATGCCGGTGGTCAGGGAGCCCTGCTTGACAAGCATCATGACCAGAGAGGTCATAACGACCGTGGACATGAACTTGGGCAGGTAGGTCAGCACCTGGTAGACGCTTCGGGCGATGTTCGACTTGATCTCGTTGAAGAACAGCGCCAGAATGATCGGCATCGGGAAGCCGAAGCACAGGCCGTAAAAGCTCAGGATAAAGGTGTTGCGCAGTGCGCGCCAGAATTCCATGGACAGGTTGTCACCACCCACAAGCAGGCGCTTGAAGTACGAGAAGCCGGAGAACAGCTGCTGCGATACCGGAAGCACCTCGTCCGACACCTTGAAGCAGCCCAGCAGCTCGTACATTGGGAAGTAACGCCAGAACAGGAATACCAGCAGCATCGGGATCAGCATGATGTACAGCCGCCAGTCCTTGAGGATCGTGCGCCCGACGTGGAGCCAGTAGTGCTTCTCCACATCGTCCCGTACCGCTTGCTCCGGACTTTGGCGGTACACGCCGCGTTCCTCATCGTAGATGAGAAAATCTGCCGCTTTTTGTTTCATTCAGTATCCTCCTTTTCCCTCTTCCGCCCTGTTGACGCGCAGAAGATAATGCTTTTGATCCTCAAATATCCCGTCCAGCCGCCGGGCGATCCAGACGATCACGCCGGTGAACAGAAGGGACAAAGCATCCGTTGTGAAAAAACCCAGACAATCCCGCGCAGCCGCGCCCATGGCCAGCGCGACCGCCGCGCGGCCCAAGTGCATCAGCAGCAGCGTCAGAAGTCCGAAGCCGACGCTGAGAAAGGCGTCGCCGCGGATACGCTCCGCGCCCAGCAGACGCCTCGGCAGGAGCATGAGCAGCGCGAGCAGGTTGCCGACGCAGTAGATCAGCGTCTGCTGCGCCGTGCCGCCGGAGGCCAGGCTGAACACGAGACCGCCCAGCGCCGCGTGGAGCGCGGCGAAGCCGCCCCAGCGCATCAGCACGATCGACACCAGCGCGCCGACGGCAGACACGGTGTAAAGCTGATCGGGGAACCAGAACCGCGCCGCCCGGACAATGACCGTTTCTGATATCCAGAGCATCACGGCAAACAGCGTCAGATCGACGGCGCGGTACTGCCGAAATGTCAATTGCCGGTTCATCGGTCTCACGCCCTTCGCTGCATTCTCACTCAGTTTGATAATTATTATAAATTTGTGAACTTTTTGCGTACATAGCTTAAACGTTTTTCTTTATGCACAAAAAAGGCTTTTTGCAAAAAGGGTGTTTTCATCATATTGTCAATATGCTATAATCCATGCAGTCCGAATTGTGCAATATGGAAAACGGAGGGAATCGAACCATGAATGACTTCATTGTCCATGCCGGAGACGATCTGCAAGCCGCTTTTGACCGCGCCCCGGAGGGCGCGATTCTCCATCTCACCGCAGGCGAGTACCGCCGGAAGGCGGTACTCCGCACGAAGGGGCTGACCCTTGTCGGCGAGGGCGCGGAGCGGACCGTCCTCGTCTGGGACGATTACGCCGAAAAGATCCACGCCGACGGCAAGGCCTACAACACCTTCCGCACCTGGACGCTCGCCGTCTGCGCCGACGGCGTAACGCTGCGCGGCCTCTCCGTCGTCAACGACGCGCTGCACCCGGAGAGCAAGGGGCAGGAGGTGGCGCTGTCTGTCTACGGCGACCGCTTCGTCATGGAGGACTGCACGCTGCGCTCGACGCAGGACACGCTGTTCGTCGGCCCCCTGCCCCGCGACCTGATCGCGCGCTACGACGGTTTCCTGCCCGACGAGCTGCGCGCCGACCGTCCGCTCTCCCAGCGGTTCACGCGATGCCGCATCGAGGGCACGGTGGACTTCATCTTCGGCTGCGGCGACGCCCGGTTCGAGGACTGCGACATACGCTCCCTCCGGGACGCGCGGAACGTCGGCTATGTCGCCGCGCCCGCCCACGCCCCGGAGCAGGCGGAGGGCTTTCTGTTCCGCCGCTGCCGCTTCACCGCCGAGGACGGCGTGCGCGGCGTCTACCTCGCCCGCCCGTGGCGGGACTATGGGCTCGCGCGCTTTGAGGACTGCGTCCTCGGCGCGCACATCGCCCCCGAGGGCTTTGACAAGTGGAACGACACCGACCGCGACAAAACCGCGCGTTTTTACGAAACGCCCCCCGTCCCCGGCAGAGTACCCTGGTGTAACCGCTGGCAAAAAGCCTCGCAGAGTTTCGCGCCCGCAGGCGCGAAAGGAACCTGATGATCCCTTTTTCCGGCGGCGTGTACGCCGGAAAAACACTTTGCGCGGAGCATTCGCACGATTTGTCCGCGAGACGCGGGCAAATCGTGCGAGCAGCGGAGCGAAGCCTTCTTTTCGGCAAAGGCGAATGCCTTTGCCGAAAATTTAAAACCGCCCCTGTCATCGAAAGGGGCGGTTTTGCGCGTATGAACATGGGAAGGAATCACAGAGACTGATACAGGCGCTCGATCAGCTCGCGGGAGGCGACGGCGTTGTCGTTGGTCGTGTTCTCCAGCGTTGCCTGGACGAAGGGCTTCCTTGCCTTGAGAAAGCGCAGGATATCCGTGTAGTCCATCTCCCCCGTTCCGGCGGCAATGCTGACGAGCTTGCCGTCCTCGTGGCGGAAGTCCTTGATGTGCACCATGGCAATGCGGTCGCAGAGCTTGTCCATGGCGTCGGCGATGACATACCGTCGGTTGTCCGCGTTCTCCATGCCCAGCAAATTCACCGGGTCAAAGATGATGCGCAGGTTCGGGCTGCCGATGCTGCGGATCACCTCCAGCGCGCGGTCGGCGTTGTAGACGATGTGGTTCCACACCGGCTCGATCGCCATCGTGACGCCGTAATGCTCCGCGCAGGCGACGACCGGCTCCAGATTCCTGATGAAGGTATGCAGCGCCTCCGTGCCGTGGGTATCGGCGTCGAGCTTGTAGGCGGCGTTGGGCGCGCCGGTCTCGGTGCCGACCATGCCGACGCCCGCGAGCGCCGCGACGCGGATGTTGCCAAAGTAGCGGGACTGGAACGCACGGAGCTTGTCCCCGTCGGGATGGGCGAGGTTGAGGTAGCAGCCCAGCACTGCCACGTCCAGCTCGTTCCGGCGGAACACGCGGCGCACATAGGCGGCAAGTCCCTCGGTCAGCGCCGCGTCGTCAAAGGTCACGCCCTTGATGCACTTGGCGAGCGCCAGATGAACGCAGGAAAAGCCCTCCTGTCGCGCCTTGGCGGCGCGCGCCTCCAGCGTTTGCAGCGCCTCGGGCTCCTGCGCGTTGACGTCGTGAAGACGAATACCGATCTGCATGGCGTACCCCCTTTCATTTGTGGTGCTATTTTATCGGAAGAATCGCTGCCGCGCCATTCCCTTTCCAGCCTTTCATATGGACAATACGGAGGGAATCGACCGCATTTGCGTTTGCGCAGGGCTCATGCGTCCCCCCGCAGATACTTCGCCCGGTAGCGCCGGAGCACGAACGCCGCGACGACGGCGGCAAGGACGCCGGAGGAAAAGTTGCTGATGAGCATGACCGCGCCGACGCTCGCCTGCCCCATCGCCGTCCAGTGCTGAAGCGCCCAGAACACCGGGATGCGGAAGATGAACACGCGGGCGAAGTTCAGCGCCAGCGTCAGCCGCGTCTCGCCGAGGCCATAGAGCAGGGCGAGCACGGCGGCGTTGACGCCCAACGGCACCGCGCCGAACGCCTCGTAGCGGTAGACGAGCACGATCATGTCGTGGAACAGCGCGTCGCCGCTGTCGAACAGCCGCGCCAGCGCGTCGAGCTGCCAGAGCTCGACGCCGGTGATGACGACGCCGAGGAGCATGTTGATGACGGCGGTCGCGTAAAAGGCGTCCAGCACGCGGCGGTACTTCCCCGCGCCGAAGTTCTGGCTGATGATGGCGGACGCGCCCTCCTGATAGCCGTTCTGCGGGTTGGTTGTGACGCCGCCGAGGTTGTTGGACACGCCCAGCGCGCCGACCATGTTCGCGCCGTAGATGGTGCTCATCGAGTTGACGACGGTCTTGCCGAAGGCGAAAAGCGCCTTCTCCACAATGACCGGCGCGGACTGGAGCAGCATCGGGCGAGTGGTCTCCCGATCCATGGACACCGCGCCGCGCGAGAAGCTGAACGCCTCGTCCGCGCGCAGGCTGTTCCGCGCGGCAAAGCCCAGCAGCGCCAGCTGGGAGAGCAGCGACGCCACCGCGATCATCACCAGCCCGCTTTGCAGCACATAGACGAACAGCGCCGTCAGCCCCAGCTTGAGCGCGATGACGAGGAAGTTGAGGCCCATGATGCGCCGCGAGTTGCCCCGCGCGCGCTCGACCGCGATGTAGACGTTGTTGAGAAACTTCACCACCAGATCCGCCAGCTCCACGATGAAGTACCGCGCGCCGACGGCGATGAGCTCCTCCGGCGTGCCGGCGAGGCGCAGAAAGCCGCCCGTGAACGGCGCGATGAGCGCAAACATGGCGAGCCCCACCGCGAGGCTGATGACGTAGAGGCTGCTCACGCGCCTGCGCACCAGCAGGAGGTTCCCCTCGCCGTAGGCGCGGCTGATCTGAATGCCCGCGCCCACCGCCAGACCGCCGCCCACGGCGGAGAGGATCATGTTCAGCTGCGACAGATACGCCACCGCCGAAACTGACGCCGCGCTGATGTGCGACGCCATCATGGTGTCGAGGATCGTGAAAAACATATTCAGCCCCTGGTACAACGCCAGCGGCGTGCCGACCGCCAGCACGACCCGCCACATCGGCGCGTTGAGGCTGCGCTCCAGGAATTTCGCGTCCTTCTCAGTCAATTCCGCTTTCATGCCTGTCTCCGTTTACGCTTGCTTCTTTTCCGCGAAGTACTGCGGGTAGCGGGCGCGGATGCCCGCCTCGTCGATCCGGTAGCGGTTGAGATGCTGCTCCATCAGCGCGCGCGCCGCGCTTTTGTTCCGGCTCCCGATGGTGGAGACGATCATCTCGTGGTCCGCCACAATGCGGTGGTTCTTGACCGTGTCCAGCGCCATGCCGCGCACGCGGTCAAAGTGGATGGCGATGCCCTGCATGAGCCGGTAAACCTCCTGCTTGCGGGCGATCTGAAACAGCGTTTCGTGAAAGCGGTTGTCCAGCTCCATAAGCGAATCCGAATAGTAGCTTTCCAGATTGAACCGCTGCATCCGGATGCACTCCCGCAGGCGCGCGATATCCGTCTCCGTCGCCAGCTCGCAGACCAGCTCCGCCACGGCGCACTCCATTTGATTGCGCATAAAGCGCGCCTCGTCCACCATGGCGTAGTCGATCAGGGCGACGGTGCTTTTCTTCTGCGGGTAAATCTCCACGATCCTGACCCGGCTGAGCTCAATGAGCGCCTCGCGCACCGGCGTGCGGCTGAGTCCCATCTCGGCGGCGAGCTCGTTTTCGCTGATCTGGCTGCCCGGCGCAAGGTCGAGATGCACGATGTTGTCCTTCAGCACCCGCAGCGCATAGTCCCGCCCGGACTCGCGCGGCAGCCGCTCCAAAATTCGCATATTCTGCGCCTCCCCCAAGGTTTTCCCCCAATATACAGGACAAAGTCCGTTTTGTCAATAACTTGTATGCTAGTTTTTCAGTTTAGCGCAATCTTTTTTTGAGAAAGAAAGCCGCCCCGCAAGCTCGGCCTGCGGGGCGGCTTTGGTCAGGCGCCTGCGTTTTGTTCGGCTCAGCGTCCAAACTGGACGTCGTTGTTGCCGGAGACGGTGGTCCACATCTCAAGCATGTTGATGGGATCGTTGAAGTCGGCGACCCACCCGTTGCGGGCGAAGTCGAAGTTGCCGTTCTTGCGCTCCTCCAGGAAGACGTTCCAATCCTGCTGCTGGATGGTCAGCTGGATGCCGACGGCGGCCAGATCCTGCTGGATGGACTCGGCGATGGCGACGTGTCCGGAGGTGGTGTTGGTCAGATACTCGAGCTGGATCGGGGTCTCGGCGGAGAGCTTGCCGTCCTCGCCGAACTGATAGCCGGCAGCCTTGAGCAGGGTGCGGGCACGCTCCAGCGTGGCTTCGTAGTCGTTGGTAATGGCGTAAGCGTCGAAGTAGCCCTCCTCGGCGGACGCCTTGAACACGCCGCCGTTGCCGTCCGCCATACCCAGCGGGATGAATGCGTTCGCAGCGACCTGACCGGTCTGCCCGATGTTCTCGCAGATATAGTCACGGTCGATGAGGAGGGAGAACGCCTCGCGCATGCAGGCGGCCTGCTCCGGGGTCTTGCCCTCAAACGCCTTGCTCTTGGCGTTGAAGCAGACATAATAGGTGCCCAGCTGATCCTCGATGTAAAACTCCGGGTTGTCGAGCAGGGACGCGACCTCGTCGGTCGGGAGGGTGTCGGCGAAGTCGAGGTCGCCGGCGTTATAGGCGGCATAGATCGCGGTGTCGTCGGCGGAGAGCATGAACTCCAGCTTTTCGATCGTCACCTTGTCGGCGTCGTACCAGTACGGATTCTTCTCATAGGTCATGGAGGTGTCGTGGTTCCAGCCGGTGCAGACATACGCGCCGTTGGAGACGAAGCCCGCCTCCTGGCACCAGCCGCCGGGGCTGGTCTGCCAGTCGGCATACGCCTCGACCGCAGCCTGCTTGACGGGGTAGAACGCGGGGAACGCCATCAGATCCTGCATGTAGGCGCAGGGCGCGCTGAGCTCGAAGACGAAGGTTTTGGCGTCGGGCGCGGAAACTGCCAGGTCGTTGGGGAAGCCCTTGATGTTGTCGAACATATAGGCGTAGTCGGCGGCGGTCTCGTCGGCGGCGGCGCGCTTCCAGCTGTAGACAAAGTCCTCGGCGGTGAGGTCGCTGCCGTCGGACCACTTCAGACCGTCGCGCAGGGTGACGGTGTAGGTCAGGCCATCGTCGCTGACGGCGCAGCTCTCGGCGCAGGCGGGAACGGTCGCGCCGGTCTCGTCATAGGCGTAGAGACCGGAAAAGCTGTTGACCGCGAGACACGCGCCGTCCACGGAGCTGTTGAGCGCGGGGTCAAGGTAGTCCGGCTCGCTGGCCAGGTTGATGCGCAGGGTGTCCGCGCCGTTGGACATGGTCGCGTACATGAAGTACTTGAAGCCGTAGGCGTTGGAATAAACGCCGTCGACATAGTCCTTCATCATGAAGATGTCGTTGTAATAGTAGATGGGGATGATGCAGTTGGTCGCCATGAGGACGTCCTCCGCCTCGTGCATCAGTTCGGTGCGCTTGGCGAAATCCGTCTCGGATTTGATCCGTGCGATCATGTCGTCGTACTTGCTCCACTCGGTGAGCGGGTCGATGAATGCCTTGCTGACCAGCTCGGCGGCGTCGGGAATTTCCTCGGCGGGAGCGGGTTCGGCGACGCTCTGCCCGGCGGGGTCGGGCTGCGTGGCTTCGGTCGGCTTGGTGCCGCCGCCGCAGGCGACGAGGGCGAAGAGCATCACCAGCGCAAGAGACAGGGCGAGTAGCTTCTTCATTCTTGTTTCCTCCGTTTTGATAGATTTATAGCAACCCTTTCGGGAAACTACCGCAGTTATCTGACCCAGCAGGCGACCTGATGCCCGCCGCCCCGGTCGGTCAGGGCGGGACACTCCTGCGCGCATTGCTCGACGGCGCAGCGGCAGCGCGTGCGGAACGGGCAGCCGGACGGCCGGTGCAGCGGGCTGGGCACGTCGCCCTCCAGAATGATGCGTTTACGCGCGCGGGTGACGTCCGGGTCGGGGATGGGCACGGCGGAGAGCAACGACTCGGTGTAGGGGTGGACCGGGTGCTCGTTGAGCTCGTCCGCGTCCGCGATCTCGACGATTTTGCCGAGGTACATCACCGCGATGCGCCTGGAGATGTGGTGCACGACCAGCAGATCGTGGGCGATGAACAGATACGCCACGCCCAGCTTCTCCTGCAGCTCCTCGAACATATTGATGACCTGCGCCTGAATGGACACGTCCAGCGCGGAAACCGGCTCGTCGCAGACGATGAACTGCGGGTCGACCGCCAGCGCGCGGGCGATACCGATGCGCTGGCGCTGGCCGCCGGAGAACTCATGCGCGTAGCGGCGGGCGTGCTCGGCGTTGAGGCCGACGAAGCTCATCAGCTCCAGCACCCTCTCGCGGCGTTCCCCGCGTCCGGCGCAGAGGTGATGCACGTCCAGCGGCTCGCCGATGATGTCCTCCACCGTCATGCGCGGGTCAAGGGAGGAGTAGGGGTCCTGAAACACCATCTGCATCCGCTTGCGCATATGCGTGATGTTCTTTGCGGTGACGGGCTCCCCGTCAAAGATGACCTCGCCCGCCGTCGGCTCGTAGAGGCGGAGGATGGAGCGCCCCGCCGTGGTCTTGCCGCAGCCGGATTCGCCCACAAGCCCCAGCGTCTCGCCCCTGCCGACGGTGAGGGAGATATCGTCCACCGCCTTGAGGGGGATCCTTTTGCCGAAGCCGGCCTTGACCGGAAAATACTGCTTGAGGTTCCTGACCTCCAACAGAGTCTCGCTCATTGCGCGCGCACCTCCTCGCAGGCTTCCTTGACGTTCATCCAGCAGGCGGCCTTATGCTCGTCGTTGATGACCAGCTCCTGCGGCGCCTGCGTCAGGCAAATCTTCATCGCGGCGCCGCAGCGCGGGCAAAAGGCGCAGCCCCTCGGCAGATTGAGCATATTGATGGGCGTGCCGGAAATGGGCTCCAGCTTCTTTTTCATGTTGTTGACGTTGGGGATGGAACGAAGCAGGCCCTTGGTGTACTCGTGCTTCGGGTTGTAGAAGATTTCGCGGGCGGTGCCGCGCTCGCAGATGCGCCCGCCGTACATGACCACGATGTTGTCGCACAGGTCGGCGATGACGCCCAGATCGTGGGTGACGAGAATGACCGCCATGCCCATCTTCTTTTGCAGCGACTGGATCAGCTCCAGAATCTGCGCCTGAATGGTCACGTCCAGCGCGGTGGTCGGCTCGTCGGCGATCAGGATGTCCGGCTCGCAGGCGAGCGCCATGGCGATCATGATGCGCTGGCGCATGCCGCCGGAGAGCTCGAAGGGGTATTGCCTCATGCGCCGTTCCGCCTCGTTGATGCCCACGAGCTCGAGCAGCTCCCTGACGCGGGCGTCCGCCTCCGCGCCACGGCGCTCGGTGTGGAGGACGACCGCCTCGTTCAGCTGGTTGCCGATGGTGAACACGGGGTTGAGGCTGGTCATGGGGTCCTGAAAGATAATCGAGCAGTTCTTCCCCCGGAAGCCCTGCATCTGCTTCTCGCTCCACGCGGAGAGGTCCTGTCCCTTGTACAGAATCCTGCCGCCGACCACGCGACCGGTGTCGGCAAGGATTTGCAGGATGGAATACGCCGTCACGGACTTGCCGGAGCCGGATTCGCCCACGATGCCCAGCGTTTCGCCCGGATCGAGGTCAAAGCTCACGCCGTTGACCGCCTGCACCTCGCCCGCGTCGGTGAAGAAGGAGGTGTGCAGGTCCTGCACGCTCAGCAGCTTTTCACTCATATCGCTCACCTCTTCAGCTTCGGGTCAAAGGCGTCACGCAGCCCGTCGCCGAGCAGGTTGAGGCTCAGCACGATCAGGCAGATGAAAATCGCCGGGAAGACCAGCTTGTACGGATAGCTCTGCAAGCCCTCGCGCGCGGCGTTCGCCAGCGAGCCGAGGGACGGCATGGGCGCCTTGACGCCGATGCCGATGAAGCTCAGAAAGCTCTCGGTGAAGATCGCGGAGGGAATTTGCAGCGCCGTGGATATGATGATGACAGACAGGCAGTTGGGCAGGATGTGCCTGCGGATGATGCGCCCGGGCTTCGCGCCGATGGAGCGCGCGGCGAGGACGTACTCGTTCTCCTTGATGGAGAGGATCTGGCCGCGGATCAGGCGCGCCATGCCCACCCAGTACAGCAGGCCGAACACGATGAACAGGCTCACCATGCTCGTGCCCAGCCGGTCGAGAAAGCTGCCCGGCGGGAAGCGCAGCCGCTCGTTGAGCACGACGGACAGCAGGATGACCATCAGCATGTCGGGCAGGGAGTAGATGATATCGACGACGCGCATCATGATGAGGTCTGTTCGCCCGCCCATGTAGCCGGATATGCTGCCGTAAATCATGCCGATGATGAGCACGATGATCGAGGCGAAGAAGCCGACGAAGAGCGAAATGCGGGTCCCGTAAATCACGCGGACGAAGTAGTCGCGGCACTGCTCGTCGGTCCCGAAGATGTGGGGAAAGCGCTCGCCGCCCTGCTCGATGTAGCGCTGCTCCATCTCGCTGTAGACGAAGGGGGCGAGGTTCTTCGCGCCCTTGTCGCGCTTGCCGTTGACGGAGAGGATTACCTCGTAGCGGTAGGGCACGACCATCGGCGCAACGATGATCGTGACAAGGATGACCGCCAGCATGACAAGGCTGCCGACGGCAAGCGGGTTCCTGAAGAGCTTGCGCATACCGTCCTTAAAGAAGGTGGTGCTCTCGCTCATCACATCCTGCTGGCGCTTCTCGTCCTCGGTGGCGGGGACGAAATCCTCCTCGGAGAACCCGCTCAGGTCGAGCTGCGCGCTCAGGAGGTTTTTCTTCGGCATATCGTTCATGTTCTCCCCCTCCCTTCCTCAGTCGAGCTTGATGCGCGGATCGACCGCCTTGTACAGCAGGTCGCAGATCAGGTTGGCAATGACCATCAGCGTCGCCAGAAAGATCGTGGTCGCCATAATCATGGTGTAGTCGCGGTTGTTGATGGCGCTGACGAATTTGCTGCCCAGGCCGCCGATGGTGAAAATCGTCTCAATGACCATGGAGCCGGTGATGATGTAGGCGATTTGGGGACCGGCGTAGGTGATGACCGGAATGAGCGAGTTGCGCAGCGCGTGCTTGAAGATCATCTTGAGCCTGGACACGCCCTTGGCGCGCGCCGTGCGGATGTAGTCCTAGCCAAGCGCGTCGAGCATACTGGTCTTGGACAGGCGCGTGATGTACGCCATCGGGTAGGCGGACAGCGCGATGATGGGCAGCAGGTAGCTGTGGCTGCTTGCGCTCCACACGGGGACCCACTGGAGCTTGATGCAGAACACAAGCAGCAGCAGCGTCGCCAGAATAAAGCTGGGCACGGCGGTGAACAGCGTGGAAAAGAAGACGATCAGGCGGTCGGGCAGCTTGTTGCGCATCAGCGCGGCGGTGCTGCCGAAGACCGTGCCGAGGAGCAGCGCCACGATCATCGCCGAAATACCGAGGCGCGCCGAGATCGGGAAGGACTCGCCGATGATCGCCTTGATCTCGCGCCCGTTTTTCAGGGACACGCCGAAATCGCCCCGCAGCAGGTTCCTGAGATACAGTGCAAACTGCTGCGCCAGAGGCTTGTCCAGATTGTACCGGGCGTTGAGCGCGGCAATGGTCGCCTCGCTGAGCGCCTTTTCCCTGTTGAACGGCCCGCCCGGAACCGCGTGCATCAGGAAAAACGTGATCGCGCAGATGATGAACACCGTCACGATCGCGAGCAGGACTCGCTTGATGATGTACTTTGCCACAAGGATTCTCCCCTCTCTGCCGGAATGCCGATCGTTCCGTCTTCCCCTCGGGCGGGGGAGTACGGATGCTTTGCAAGGCAAAGCGCCGGAAAAGGGCGCCCCCTTCCGTCCCGCCGCCGACGGCGCGGACGGCTCCGTTTTATGGGCGCGCAGATTCCATTAGAAGAACAGTTTACACCATATATGCAAAAAAAGCAATGACGAAATCCAGAAATTGCCATATTTACCGACAAAACGCCACCGTTTTTCATTCTTTTTCGCAAAAGCGGCGCGATCCCCCCGCCGGGAGGCGAGGGGATCAAAAACGGGTCACGGCGCGCCCGTCGGCTTCTTGCTCCCGTCCTTTCCGGCGAACCGGGCAAGGCGGCGGCGCCACTTTTTGCGCGCTTCCAGCCGCTCGCTCAGGTCGCGCGCGCCCACGCCGTACACGAGGTAGAGGATGACGCCCGAAACGAGCATGATGAACACGGTGGACGCACAGCGGCGTCCCGAGGCGTTGACGTTGTAGCCGTAAAGCCCCTCCTCGCGCGTCATGCTCTGGATGACCATGGCGTAGGTCGTGCCGTAGGTGCTGGCAAAGGTCGCGCCCATGTCGTACTCGGTGAACAGCGCGTTGAAGTTCAGTGCAAACACCGCCAGCACGCTGGGCAGGATGATGGGCAGCTTGACCTTCAGGAAGGTGCGTATACCGCTCGCGCCGAGGCTGCGCGCCGCGTCCTCCAGCTCCTCGTCGATGGCGTAGAACGACGCCTTTATCATGCGCAGGGAGAAGGGCAGCTTCGTCACCGTGTAGGCGATGATGAGGAGGAGCTTCACCATATCGCCGTAGTAGAGGTTCTTGCCGAAGACGTACCACAAGCCCGTGCTGTTGAAGAACACGCGGTAGGAGTAGCAGATCAGGATCGTCGGCAGCAGCCACGGAAACAGCAGCGCATATTCGAGCACCGTGCCCGTGCCCTTGTGCCGGAAGATGTAGTTGCAGGCGATGACGACGATGACGCAGGCCGCCGCCGCGGCGATGACCGAGAGCACGAAGCTGGTCTGGATGCCGCCGAGCGTCGCCTCGTTGGAAAACACGCCGGACACCGAACCCTCGCGCACCTTGTAGGTACCGCGCGAGGTCAGGTAGGCATAGTCCGCCTTGCCGAAGTAGTTGAGCAACGTCCACTTGGAGAGGTCGAGCCTGCGCATCCGCACGGCGCTGTAGGTCTGAAAGGAGAAGACGACGATCATGACCACCGGCGTCATGTAGATCACGAACAGGGCATAGGCGTAGATGTGCGCGAGAACGTTCCACACGGGATTTGTGATCTTCTGCTTTTGGAGCTTCGCCTTGGTCTTGGACACGGAGAGGTAGTGTCCCTTGCGCTCATAGGACGAGAGCACCGTCAGCAGCACGATGGTGAAGCAGGCGAGGATGATGCTCAGCAGCGCCGCGCGCGCCTGGGGGAACGCCTCGTCCGCCACGGACGAACCCGCAAGGCGCACGATTTCGGGGTTGATGGAATCATAGCCCAGCAGGGTCGGCGCGGACATGGCGCAAAGGCCCGTGATGAAGGTCATGACCGTCAGCGAGAACAGCGTGGGCAGCAGCGTCGGAAGCACGACCCGCAAAAGCACCTTGAAGGGCTTCGCGCCCATGTTCCGCGCCGCCTCGACGGTGTTGTAGTCAATGCCGCGAATGGCGTTGCGCAGGAACAGCATATGGTTGGACGTGCAGGCGAAGGTCATCGTGAAGAGCACCGCGTTGAAGCCGGAAAACCACGTCGGGTCGAAGTTGGGAACGACCTCCCGGACGGCGGTGGTGAGAATCCCGTCGCCCGCGTAAAGAAACATGTAGCCCGTGACCAGCGCAACGCCGGAGTAGACCAGCGTGGTCATGTAGCCCATGCGCAGGATGCGCGCGCCCTTGATGTCAAAGTATTCGGTCAGCAGCACGATGGAAATGCCGACGACGTTGACCGTGACGATCAGGCACAGCGCCAGCTTGAGCGAGTTCCACACGAACTTGCCCATGCTGCCCGCGAGGAAGAAGCGGATGACCGCGAAGGGTTCCAGCTCCCCCGCCGCATTCCTCGTCGTGAAAATGCTCGTGAGGGTGTTGAGGCACGGGAGCAGCATGAAGCCGAAGAACAGATAGGCAAAGCACAGCGCGCCGATGAGCTGGAGCGCCTTCTCCACGCGGAAGGGCCTGGGCCTGGCGAAAGCGCTCATGTCGCCGCCCCCTTCCCCTCCGCCGGGTAGCTCATGAGGTCGGCGGGGTCGACGCCGACGGTCACGGCGTCACCCTCGTCGTAGATGTGCGCGCCGTCGTTGCGCTCCATGAGCTTGAGCGTCTGGCAGCCCACGTCGATGTAATACTTGATGTACAGCCCATAGTATTCGCGCATGGCGACCCGCCCGGGCAGCGTCAGCGTGCCGGGGCGCTCCGGCTCGTTGACGTGCAGGCGTTCGAGACGGACGTAGTGGCGCCGCGCGGGGTCGAGCAGCGCCCCGCCCGCCGCCAGTCTGCGCACAAGCTCGTCGGAAAGGCGGTTGATGTCGCCGATGAAATTGCAGACAAACTCCGTCGCGGAGTGGTTGTAGACCTCGTTCGGCGTGCCGATCTGCTCGATGACGCCCTTGTTGAACACGGCGATCCGGTCGGACAGCGTCAGCGCTTCCTCCTGATCGTGGGTGACATAGATGCTGGTGATGCCGAAATCCTTCTGCATCTTCTTCAGCTCGCCGCGCAGCTGGACGCGCAGCTTGGCGTCGAGGTTGGACAAGGGCTCGTCCAGGCAGATGATCGCCGGCTCCGTCACCAGCGCGCGGGCGATGGCGACGCGCTGCTGCTGTCCGCCGGAGAGCTGGGACACCGCTTTTTTGAGCTGCTCGTCCGTGAGATCGACCTTGCGGGCGATGGCGCGCACCTTCTCGTCGATCTCCGGCTTCTTCAGCTTCTTGACCTTGAGTCCGAAGGCGATGTTGTCATAGACCGTCATGGTCGGGAACAGAGCGTAGCTCTGGAACACAATGCCGATGCTGCGCTCCTCGATCGGGACGCGGGTGATGTCCCGCCCGCGCACGACGACGCTGCCCTGATCCGGCTCGATAAAGCCTGTGAGCGTGCGCAGCGTCGTGGTCTTCCCGCAGCCGGAGGGACCGAGGAAGGTGAAAAACTCGCCCTCCCTGACGTGGATGTTGATGTTGTGCAGCGCGGTGAAGTCCCCGAACTTCACCACGATGTCGTTCAGCCGAATCATAAGCCTCTCTCCCCCATTCTTTGCTGTGCGTTCCGCCTGCAAGGGGCGGGAAACCGGTTCTCCCGCCCTTTGCAGGCGGGGCGAGCCGCCTGGCTCGCCCCGCCGAAGCGCTGTGTGGTTTTATCCCTGCTTCTGCGTCAGGGTGCTCCAGTCGAGATGGTCCCAATCCGGCTCGGCGGGGGCGTTGTTGTCCGCCCAGTAGAAGCCGAGGTTGGTCATGATGTTCGTCCACTCCGCGTTGTGCGCGGCAACATAGGCAGCGTAGGTCATGTCCGTGCCGTCCACCTTGCTGAGCGCAAAGTTTTTAAGCTGATAGATCGCGGGCACACCGTCCGGATACAGCGCGTCTGCCGCCTCGGTGTTGCAGGGGAAGGAGTCAAACTCCTCGCCCCACTCCGCCTGAATCTCCGCAGAACCGAACCACTCGGCGAACGCCTTGACCGTCTCGGTCTGCGCCTCGCTGCGTCCGCTCTTGTCGAGGATGCCCATGTACTCGGCGATGTAATAGGTGCCGTCGTCGATCTCCACGAGGTTCCAGTTCTCCGGCTGGAAAGTGCCCAGCAGCGGCTTGGCGGAGCCGTCCGCCGCCGCGTCGATCTTGCCGTAGAGCGCGGAGGAATAGAACTCGGAGATCGCCACGTCGCCCTTGTTCAGCGAGTCAAAGCCGTACTTGTAATCGTCGCCGCCGGAAACGCCCTCGGCGCAGAATCGCCACAGGGTTTTCCAGCCGTCCACGCTGACGCCGCCGGCGGGCGAGGCGGGATCGGTAAAGGCATAGAGCATGGCGGAGTTGATGTTCATGTTGGTCGTGCCGCCGACCTTGTTCTGGCGGTACCACTTGTAGCCGCTGTCCACCACGTCCGCCCAGTGGTTGAAGTGCAGCGCCGCGCCGTTGGTGCCCAGCTCATCCGTGCGGTAGAGCATCAGGATGTTCTGGATGACGATGCCGTACGCCTTGCCTGCGTACCGGTAGTCGCCGACCTCGTCCGCCCAGTCGGGCGTCCAGTCGATGAGCTTGAGGTTCTCGTACTGTCCGTCGATGATCTGGCCCCAGCGCGTCTCGTTCAGACCGAAGATCAGGTCGCCGTCCTTGTTCTCGTTGGCGGCCTGCACGGCGGCGGAGTCGCCGGAGATGACAGAATTGTCGTCAATGCTGACGTTGAAGCCCTCCGCCTTGGCGCGGTTGACGAGCCACGTCGTGCGCTCGGTGGAGTTGGAGTTGGAGTAGATGCGGATGGTATAGTCCGGATCGGGCTCCACACCGGCCGCGTCGGTCGCGGCGGGGGCGGGCTCGGTCTGCGGCGCGCTCTGCTGCGCGGGCGCGCTCTCCTGCTTGCCGCCGCAGGCGGCGAGCGCGAGCAGCATGGCCGCCGCGAGGACAATGCTCAAAAGTTTTTTCATGGCAACCTCCTTTTTTCATCCCTTTGCGGGAACGATATGGTTATTATAGTGCGTGCAGCTCGTTTTTTCAATAGGTTTTTTGGAAACGTTGTCCAACGGCGCGCCTGCACCTCCGCCCCGCTCCGGCATAGGATAAAGCGGCGGGACTTCCCGCCCATTCTACCGAGAGGGTGATCCGTATCAATCGCTTTCAAAACGGCTGCGGCGTGAACGCCGCATCGAACAGCGGCTGCGGCTGCAACTGCTTCTGCGGCTGCGGCATCGGCTGCGGCACCATCACGTACGTCGGCCCGACCGGGCCCACCGGGCCCATGGGTCCTGCCGGTCCTCAGGGCATTCAGGGCATCCAGGGCGTGCAGGGTCCGCAGGGTCTCACCGGTCCCACCGGACCTGCGGGAGCCACCGGTCCCACCGGGCCCACCGGCCCCACCGGGCCGCAGGGTGAAACCGGCCCCACCGGACCGACCGGTCCGCAGGGGCCTGTCGGCGCGACCGGCGCGACCGGCGCGCAGGGACCCGTCGGCGCTGCCGGTCCGACGGGTCCCATGGGCCCGCAGGGTCCAACCGGCCCCGCCGGTACGGTCACGCCCGCAGCGGCGGTCGACAATCTGCCGCCGACCACCGTGGAATTTACCGCAGTCGTGCTCAAGATCAACGAGCTGCTCGCCAGTCTGCGCGCGGCGGGACTGTTGGAGAATCCTCCGACGGTCGAATAAAAAATCGGGAGCGGCTTTGCCGCTCCCCTTCTGTTAAGGAGGGTTTCCCATTTCCTGCATAGTCTGCGTTTACGCCATCGCAAAAAATGAGGCGACGTTCGTCGACCGCTTTATGGATTCCATGTCCGAGGCCGACTGGGTCTGCGTGCTGGACACCGGCTCGACCGACGGCACCGCAGAGCGTCTGCGTGCGCGCGGCGCCATCGTTGCGCGGCGGGAAATCGCCCCGTGGCGCTTCGACGCCGCGCGCAACGAATCCCTGAAGCTCATCCCGCCGGAGGCGGACGTCTGCTGCTGCGTTGATCTGGACGAGCAGTTCCGACCGGGCTGGCGCGCCGCGCTGGAGGCGGCGTGGACGCCGGACGCGACCCGCGCCCGCTATCGCTACACATGGAGCTTCCGTCCAGACGGCGGCGAGGGCTGCGTCTTTTGGCCGGATAAGATTCACAAAAACGGCTGCTACCGCTGGAAATACCCCGTCCACGAGGTATTGGAGTACACCGGCGACGGCGCGGAGCACACCGTCACCGCCGACGGCATGCAGCTCGACCACCATCCCGATCCCGCAAAATCCCGGGCGCACTACCTCCCGCTTCTGGAGCTTGCCGTGCGCGAGGCGCCGCAGGACGACCGCTGTCTTCACTACCTCGGACGGGAATATATGTTTCGCGGCGAGTGGCAGAGGGCGATCGACACGCTTCGCCGACACCTCGCCCTGCCGTCGGCGGTCTGGGCGGACGAGCGCTGCGCCTCCATGCGGTATATCGGCCTGTGCTGGCGCCGCCTCAAGCGCGACGACCTTGCCGCCGTCTGGTTCCACCGCGCCATCGCCGAGGCGCCGCACCTGCGCGAGCCGTATCTGGATTACGCCGCGCTGCTCCATGACAACGGGAACTGGGCGGGTACGGCGTACTTTGCGGGCTGCGCCCTCGCCGTGACGGAGCGGAGCGAAAGCTACCTCACCGACGGCGAAGCGTGGGGCGCGCTGCCGTGGGACTATCTCTCCGTCGCGCTGTGGCATCTCGGACAGGTCAAGGCGGCGGAGGAGGCGTGCAGGCGCGCCCTTGACCTTGAGCCGGACAATGAGCGCATCAAAAACAACCTTGCCATTTTGGAGAAAAGCGGATATAATGTCGCGGACACTCAGGCGTAAGGAAGTATTTTCATGAACACGAATGAACTGTATCAAGCCCTCGGCGTATCCCCCGCCGTGCTCGCTTACGGGGAAACCGTCCTGGCGGATCTGGCGGGGCGGTTCGCCGCCATCGACGCGAACGCGGAGCTGGGGCAGGCGAAGGTGCTTGCCGCCATGCAGAAAAACCGCGTCAACGCCGCGCACTTCGCCGCCACGACGGGCTACGGCTACGACGATGCGGGGCGCGACACGCTCGAGCGCGTCTACGCCGACACGTTCCACACGGAGGCGGCGCTGGTGCGCCCCCAGCTCGTCTGCGGCACCCACGCCCTCGCCGTGGCGCTGTCCGCCAACCTGCTCCCGGGCGACGAGCTGCTGGCAATCTCCGGCAAACCCTACGACACGCTGGAGGAGGTCATCGGTCTGCGCCCCTCGCCCTGCTCGCTCGCGGAATACGGCGTCAGCTATCGCCAGATCGACCTGCTGCCGGACGGCGGCTTCGACCTCCCCGCCATTCGCGCGGGTGTGTCGGAGAAAACGAAGCTCGTGCACATCCAGCGCTCCAAGGGCTACCAGACCCGCCCGACGCTCAGCGTCGCCCGGATCGGCGAGGCAATCGCGGCGGTGAAGTCCGTCAAGCCGGACGCGGCGGTCATGGTGGACAACTGCTACGGCGAGTTCGTGGAGCCGACGGAGCCGAGCGACGTGGGCGCGGATATGTGCGTCGGCTCCCTCATCAAGAACCCCGGCGGCGGGCTCGCGCCCATCGGCGGCTACATTGTCGGCACAAGGGCGTGCGTGGACCGCTGCGCCTACCGTCTCTCCGCTCCCGGACTGGGGCAGGAGGTCGGCGCGAACCTCGGCCTGATGCCCGCGCTGTTTCAAGGCTTCTTCCTTGCCCCCACCGTCACCGCCTCCGCCGTGCGCGGCGCGGTGTTCGCCGCCGCCGTTTACGAGCGGCTGGGCTTCCCCGTCGTACCCGCGTCGGACGAGACGCGCCACGATGTGATCCAGGCGATCGAGCTGGGCAGCGAGGCGGCCATGCGCGCGTTCTGCAAGGGCATCCAGCAGGCGGCGCCGGTGGACAGCTATGTCACGCCCGTGCCCGCGCCCATGCCGGGCTACGACGCGCAGGTCATCATGGCGGCGGGCGCGTTCGTGCAGGGCAGCAGCATCGAGCTGTCCGCCGACGGTCCCGTGCGCCCTCCCTACGCGGTGTACTTCCAGGGCGGTCTGACATGGCCCCACGCGAAGCTGGGCGTCCTGCTCTCGCTGCAAAAGCTGCTGGACGCGGGACTGATTCAACTATAACAAATCGTCGGCAAAGGCGAACGCCTTTGCCGACGATATAAAGGGGCGGCGCGCATCGTCCTTTCATTCTTCTAATATTGGAACGTCCACAACCTTCAGCCCGCGCCGGATGGCGTATTCAATGGTGCTGCGCGTCCCGCCGGGGAACCCGTCGTGCGCGGCGATGAGCACCGACGAATGATCGACCATGTAGCGGTTGCGCCGCTGCATGCAGCCGGAGCTGTACTGCGCCGAAACCATCGTCTCATAGTCGCAGCGCGCCAGCAGCGCGCGGTAACGCACGCGCGTCGCCCTGTCCCACTGCTCCGCCTGGGACGGACACGGCAGCGCCGCCTCCAGCGTGATGTTCGGATAGCGACGCTTCAGCTCCAGCACGATCTCGCCGAAATAAATGTCGCAGCCCTCCGCCATGCCGCAGATGAAATGCTCCGTCCCATCCCGGATCACACTCTCCGCCGCCGCGTACAGCCGCGTCTTGAGCGCGAGGCAGCGCGGGTCGCTCTCGTTGTACCGCCACGGCAGCTTGACGGGACGGTGCCCTGTGAAGCAGCAGGCGCTCTGTCTCCCCCGCATGGCGTCCACCCCCCTTTCTCCGCTCACATTATAGAACATTCGTTCATATTTGTAAAGAAGTTTCTTCTATCCTCCCTTGACAAACGCGGCCATGTCGTGTATCGTATGGGTCGAGAACTGAATCACCAGTCTTCGAGGCGGGGCGAAACTCCCCACCGGCGGTCACAGCCCGCAAGCGGCAGCATTGCCGCATGAATCGGTGAAATCCCGATGCCGACGGTACAGTCCGGATGAGAGAAGATGTGTATTGCCACGCTCTTTTGCGTCATGCACCCGAAGGCTCGTCTTTCGGTGCATTTGTAAAGGAGTGTTTTTTATGTCCTCACCCGCAGCCTTCGCCAAACAGACGGCGCGCACGCACCGTCTCGCCGTCGCCGGGATGCTCTCGGCGGTGGCGTTTGTCCTGATGTACATCGAGTTCCCGATCCCTGCGCTCATCCCCGCGTTCATCAAGCTGGACGTGTCCGACCTGCCGGAGCTGCTGGCGGCGTTCGCGCTCGGCCCCGTGTGGGGCGTCGTCGTGACGCTGTGCAAGAACATCCTCTTCGTCGTCCTGCACGGCACGTCCTCCAACTACGTCGGCGAGCTGTTCAACTTCCTCGCCGGCAGCGTGTTTTCCTTTACAGCGGGCGTGATCTACCACCGCGGCAAGAGCCGCAAGTCCGCGCTGCTCGGCGCGGTTGCCGGCGCGGCGCTGATGGCGCTGTTCACCGTCCCGCTGAACTACTATCTCGTCTACCCCGCCTATGTCCGGGTGTACGGGATGCCGATGGAGGCGATCGTCGGTATGTATCAGGCAATCAACCCAGGCGCGGACAGCCTGATGAAATGCCTCGTGCTGTTCAACGCGCCCTTCACGCTCTGCAAGGGGCTGCTGAACGTGGCGCTGTGCTTCCTGATCTACAAGCCGCTCTCTCCCATTCTGCACAAATAAGGAGCTGATCCCATGAACATCGTCACCTTTCCCTTCGGCCGCCTGAGCGACGGCACGGAGGTCACTGCCGCCCGCATGGAGAACGCGCGGGGCGCGTCCGTCACGGTGATCGGTTACGGCGCGGCGATCCAGTCGATCCGCGTGCCCGACCGCGACGGGAACCTTGTCGAGGTCGCGCTGGGCTTCGACACGGCGTCGGAATACGAGACCGGACGCGGACACCTCGGCGCGGTCATCGGGCGCGTCGCCAACCGCCTCGGCGGGGCGCGGTTCTCGCTGAACGGGGAAACCTTCCGGCTGGTGAAGAACAACGGCGAGAACCACATCCACGGCGGCACGCGCGGCTTCGACAAGTTCAACTGGGCGCTGTCGGTCGAGAACGGCGCGGTCGTGTGCGAGCGGCTCTCCCCCGACGGAGAGGAGGGCTACCCCGGCAATCTCCGCACCCGCATCACCTACGCGCTGAGCGAGGACAACGCCCTGCGCATCGTCTACGACGCCGATACCGACGCCGACACGGTGGTGAACTTCACAAACCACAGCTACTTCAACCTCAACGGCGGGGGCGACGCTCTCCGCCACCGGGTGCAGATCTTCGCCGAGCGCTTCTGCGAGAACGACGAGGCCGGACTGCCCACCGGCTTGCTGCTGAACGTGGCCGGTACGCCCTTTGATTTCCGCGCGCCCAAGGCGGCGGGCGCGGACATCGGCGCAGAGCACGAGCAGCTGCGGCGTGGCAACGGCTATGACCACAACTACTGCCTCATGGGACGGCGCGCCGCGATCTGCGTCGGCGACCGGAGCGGCATCGTCATGACCGTGGAGACCGACCTGCCCGGGATGCAGTTCTACTCCGCCAACGGCCTGCGCGTGCAGGCGGGTCACGGCGGCGCGATGATGGGGCCGCGTCAGGCGCTGTGCTTCGAGACGCAGCTCTGGCCCAACGGCCTGCGCTGCTACGGCTTCCCCTCCCCCGTCCTGCGGAAGGAGCAGCACCTCCACAGCGAGACGGTCTACGCCTTTTCCGTCGAATAATCGAGCATCCGGCGATCGCGCCGGATGCTCTCCGTTCGGATTTCATTCAAACCATGCCACGGCGCGGATCGGCGAACCGTCGCAATCGTCGAGCTTCAGGGGGAAGCAGCTGAACCAGAACAGCCCGGGGCCGCATTGCTCCAGATGGCACAGGTTTTCGATGTTCACGATGTCTCTGTCCGCAAACAGCCTTTTGTGTCTGGTCAGGTTCCCGTCCGCAATCGGGTCGAGCCCGATCACGTCAAAGCCGATGCCCTTGTATCCGCCGTTTCGGATATATTCCAGCACGGTCTCGTCGATGCAGGGATAGTCGCCGAAATAGGCGTCCGTTCCCCAACGCTTGTCCCAGCCGAGGCAGAACAGCAGGAAATCCGCCATGTCCGCCTGCTCCCCGTAGGGGCGCAGCTGCTCCATGGTGATCGGCTCGCCCTCGCGCAGGGCGCGGCAGTCGACGACCAGCGCTTTCCCGATGAACTGCTCCGGCGGGAACCGGTCCAGGGTGGTGCGTCCGGGGAACAGGTGCGCGGGCGGGTCCATGTGCGTTCCCGTGTGCGAGTACATGGTGATCCTGGTTTCCCGGAACCCGTCCTTCTCGTAGGTGTTGGCGGGCGCAAGGACAGGCGGTTCCGTGCCCGGATAAACCGGCATGCCGCCCGTTATGGTATGTGTCAAGTCGATGACCTTCACAGCAATCCCTCCTTTTTTGCTCTCTGTTGACAACCATAGCACATCCCGCGCCGCACCGCAAGCGCGGCGGGCGCAATTTTTAAAAAGGTGATTCCATGAGCGCGTTTCTGACCCTTGCGTATTTGTTCTTCCTCGGCTCCCTGCTCGGCTGGGTGCTGGAGCTGGTGTTCCGAAAATTCTTCTCCAAGGCGAACCCGGAGCACCGGTGGATCAATCCCGGCTTCTGCGCGGGGCCCTACGTCCCGCTCTACGGCTGCGGGCTCTGCATCCTCTACCTGCTCGCCGCCCTCGGCAGCGAGACGGGCTGGGAGGCGTCCGCCGCAGGACGCGCGCTGCTGTTTGTCGGCATGGCGATCAGCATGACCGCCATCGAGTACCTCGCGGGCGTGGCGCTGCTGAAGCTCGCCAAGGTGCGGCTCTGGGACTACAGCATGATGTGGGGCAACCTCGACGGGCTGATCTGCCCGCTGTTCTCGTTCTACTGGGCGGCGCTGGGCGCGGTGTACTACTTCCTCGTCCACCCGCACATCCTCGACGCGCTGGCGTGGCTGGCGCGGAACCTCGCGTTCTCGTTCGTCATCGGCTACTTCTTCGGCGTGTTCACCATCGACCTTGCCTACTCCTTCCGGCTCGTTGCGCGGCTGAAGGCGTTCGCGGAGGAGGAGCGGGTCGTCGTCAGGTACGAAAGCCTCAAGGCGCACCTCCACGCCGCGCGCGAGCGCGCGAGGCGCTCGCAGCGCTTCTTCTTCCCGCTCATGACCGCGCGCCCGCTGACCGAGCACCTGCGCGAGGCGCACGAGGCGCTGGAACGGGTGCGCGAGCTGCCAACCGACCCGGACTGACATATCACAAAGGAGCGTATCCCATGTCCCCTGTGAAAGACCCCGCCGTCGCCGAGAGAAAGGCGGACGAGCTGACCGGCGGCAACGCCTTTGCCGTCCACAACTTTTTGGAGGTCGAACACGTCGAGCCCGACTACGCCGTGTTCCGGCTCCGCATCCGTCCCGAAAGCAAAAACCCCTTCGGCTTTGTGCACGGCGGGCTGCTGGCGGGCATGGCGGACAACGCCGCCGGCTACGCCGCCCACAGCGACGGGCGCACCTATGTCACGCAGGCAAGCCACATGAACTACCTGCGCAATCAGGCGGAGGGCGTCATCCGCGCCTGCGGGCGCGTGCTGCACCGGGGGCGGACAGTCTGCCTGGTGCGCGTGGACATCCTCGGCGAGGGCAGCACCCTTCTCGCCACCGGCGAGATCAGCTACTTCTGCGTGGACGCGCCGGCACTGGAACGGCGCATGGAGCAGTCTGAGCAGACCGGTCAGGCAATTTGACGGGCGGCGTATGGCAAGCCCGTCAAATTTTGCCCTTTTCCTCGTAATATACTAGTATATTACTGCATTTTCATCGCTTCGTGCTCTCGGACGACCTCCTCAATGAGCGTGGCGAGCGTCCAGTCGCGGTTATGCGGCGTCAACACCGCCTTGTAGGGCACGGACACGCCCGCGCGGCGCATGGCGGCGAGCAGACGGTCGAGCTGACGGCCGCCCAGATCGCACAGCAGCAGGAACGCCTCCTGCGGCGGGTCCTCCGGCGGCGCGGCGTCCGAGGCGGCGGCGTTCGTCGTGACGAGGCGCTTCACGGTCTCCCCCGCCTGAGCGTCCGTCACGGTCAGCGTGAGCAGCTTCTCCGCCGCGAGCACGGCGCGCAGGGCGCGTCCGGTTTCTGTGTCGGCGTCCAGATGGTACAGCAGCGCCTTCGGTCGCATGGCGTTTCCTCCCGATCTTCATACAAAATGCAAACGGCGGCGCGGCGCGCCGTCTTTTTTATCGGCGTCCGTACAGCTCCCGGCAGGCGCAGTATTTGTCCGCCAGCATCACCAGCACCGCCTCCTTCGAGCGGGGCGGCGTGGCCAGCGTCAGCGGCCACATGTGGCTCAGGATGATGTTGCGCTCCTTGTCGTTGAGCGAGAACGCCGCCTCCGCGTTGCGCAGGGCAAGGCGCGGGTGGCGGAACAGGTGGCGCAGGTCATTCCGGCGGCGTGTGTAAAGGTGGAATTCGTGGAGCATCGCGCCGCGCGCGAGCGTCGGCTCGTCGATGCGCCAGCCCAGCCACTGCGCAAGGCGGAAGCTGGACACGGCGACGCTGCGGCAATGCCGAAACGTCGTGTTGCCCTTGTGCTGGGTGCAGCGCTGCATCTGCCGCACCTTCGCGTCGCGCTCCAGCCGGTTCAGCGCGCCGTAGAAGCGCGCGGCGTCGTTCGTGTGCATGGTCGTCCCCTCCTGTCCGCGTCACAGCGTACAACAGAACGCGCGAAAATGCAAGCACCAGTTTCTGCCGCGCGGCATAAACTGGCGCGAGGTGAGACGCATGACCCTTGTTCCCTATCGCGCGGACGCGGCGGTACAATACGCGCACCGCTGGGCGTTCGACCGCAACCCGCGCTATTACGACTACTCCGACCTCGGCGGCGACTGCACCAATTTTGCCAGCCAGTGCCTCTTTGCCGGAGCGGGCGTGATGGACTACACGCCGACGTTCGGGTGGTATTATATCAACCCCAACGAAAAAGCGCCCGCGTGGACAGGCGTGCCGTATCTCTACAACTACCTTGTCCGCGCGCGCCACGCCCGGCCCGCTCGCGCTGGAGGTCGGACCGGACGCAGTGAAGCCGGGCGACCTTGTGCAATTGACGTTTGACGGCGTCCGCTGGGCGCACAGCTCGGTGATCGTCGCCGTCGGGAGCTCGCCCGCCCCCGACAACATCCTCGTCGCCGCCCACAGCGAGGACTCCGACAACCGCCCGCTCTCGACGTACGAATACGTGCGGGCGAGGTTCCTGCATGTGTACGGGGTGCGGCGCTAGGCCTTGTTTGATAAATGGGCAATGTGTCCAAGGGCGAGGGTTTTTTCTTCAGACAAGGCGCTTTTCCGCAGGAATACTTTGTGTATTCCATGGGAAAGCAACGCAGCATGGCGGAAAAGACCCGCCATTTGGACATGTCGGCATGTTTCAAACAAGGCCTAACGCAACTCGATAATGATGGTTTGCAGGTTTGCAAGGAAGCGTCCCGCGTGTGCGCCGTCCATTTGTGTGTGGTGGAACTGAAACGAAACCGGCAGCTCATACCGGAACAGGCGCCTCCGATACCTGCCCCAAATGAGGAACGGATTGTTGAATACGCCGCTGTTCATCCCGACCGCGCCGTCCAGCGACGTTTCCACAATCGCCGAGGTGCCGATCACCATGCTGTCGGCGGACAGGTCGCGGTCGCGGCATTCCGCCGCGACCTGCGCTGTGAAGCTCAGATAGTCCCGGTTGAAATCGTCCAGTTCTGACGTGTAAAGGATATCGCAGGAGTTGATTTCGCCGTTCCGGTTTCTGACGATCGTATTGACTGCAAGCGTGTCGTAGCGCAGCAGGCGATTTCCCACCGGGAGCAGGTAGAACTCCTTTACATCTGACGCGGCTGTTCCGATGCAGTAATCCAGCAGCATATTGAATTTCAGCCGCCGTTTTTTGCCGATCCTGACCAAATTGGTCACATCCAATGTCTTGATGAGCGTGACCATCGGATTCGGCGCGCTCATCCACAGCGCAAACGCAGCCGCGCGGGTCGTTTCTCCGGGATTGATTTCCGTTGCCATACCCTTTTCACTTCCGTCCCTGTTTCCGCCGCAGGGCTCTTTCGCGGCGCTTGCGGGCGCGCAGGACGCCCAGCGTCGTGCACAAGCCCACCGCGACGCGCAGCGCCTCGCGCGGGCTCATGTCCGCGAAAACGCTGACGCCCCCGTGCTCCGCCGCCGCGCGGGTGCGGCGTCCGTCCCGCTCCATCCATGTGTTCATTGACTTGCCCTCCTCATTGATCGCGCCCGTCCAGCGCCGCCAGACCGAAGCGCACCGCGCGCTCTACCTGCGCGCGCCCCGCCTCGTCCGCCGCGTCGTACTGCTGCCGCAGCTCGCGCAGGAACGCGCCGCGCAGGGAATCCTCCTGCGCGCGCGCCCACACGTCCTGCCGGATGTGCGTCTCGTCGCGCAGCTCCAGCGCGAAGCAGTCGGCGGCAAAGCGCCGCTGCAGCTGCTCGACGTCGACTCCGCGTTCGTCCGTCCCGCCCGTGAGGATCACGCGGCAGAGGTCGCTTGCCGCCGTGTCCGGCAGGACGGCTTGCAGGGCGCGCTCCGGCGTCGTATCCGTCACGTCCGCGCGCAGGACGTGATAGCGGCGCCTGGCGAACGGGACAAATGTTATGTCGACTTCGCCGTTCTCGATTACGCCCGTCAGCACGCCCTTTTCCCCCAGCTCGTCAAAGCCGCGCCCCTCCGGGCAGCCGGGATAGGCGCAGACGGTGCGCCCGAAGCGCCGCGCCCCGTCGAAGCGGTGGGTGTGCCCCAGCGCGAGGTAGGTGAGGTTTGAGGCGGCGATCTCCTCCGGCGTCAGCGGGTCATAGCGCGGTTCGGCCGCGTTGAGGTCACCGTGGAGCACCATGAGGTGCGCAAGGCCATCGTCCGGCGCGGCGAAGCCCTGCAGCAGGCTTGTTTCCTGCCGCGCATCCGTAAACGCCGCGCCGTAGACCGCGCAGCCCAGCTCCGGCAGGTCCACGCGTTCGATCTCCGCCGCGCGAAAGATGTGCACGTTCTCCGGCCAGCGAAGCGTCACGTAGGGCGAACGCGCGGCGTAGTAATCGTGGTTGCCCGGAGCGATGAACACGCGCGCCGACATGCTGCCCAGCGCGTCGATCAGCGCCTCCAGCGTGTCGCGGTAGGTCGCCGCGCCGTCGAAGAGGTCGCCGGCGAGCAGGACGAGGTCTATGGCGTTTTGGTTGACATAATTCGCCAGCCGCTCCGACAGGCGGCGGTTCTCGCGGCGGCGCAGCCGCGCCTGCTCCGCGCTGAGGGCGGCAAAGGGGCTGTCGAGGTGGAAATCCGCCGCGTGAAGAAAGCGGAGCGCGGTCATTTGTCCGCCGCCTCCTCTCTGGGCTTGCAGACGTCCACCCAGCCCGCGAAGTTGGACGCGCAGCGCTCCAGCTCGCCGCAGGTCATCTCGATGGCGCTGTTGGCGCTGCCGGCAGCGGGAAACACCGTCTCAAACCGGCGCAGGGATTCGTCCAGGTAGACCGCCACGTCCTCCGGCAGGGCGAAGGGACAGACGCCGCCGGGATCGTGCCCGACCATGTTGTGCGCCTCCTCGAAGCTGAGGAGCTTCGCCTTTTCGCCGAACCGCGCCTTGTATTTGCCGCTGTTGACCTTCTGATCCCCGGCGGTGACGACGAGGATCGCCTTGCCGCCGAGCAGAAAGCCCATGCTCTTGGCAATGCGCGCGCCATCCACCCCGAGGGCGCGCGCCGCCAGCTCCACCGTGGCGCTGGACACGTCAAATTCGCGAATGCGCTCCGCCATGCCAAGCGTCTTCATGGATTCGCGCACGTTTTCGATTGACATAATATCGCTATCTCCTTATTATGTTATCTTATGTCGATGCGCTCGACGCCGGTACACAGCCCGGTTGCATCGTCGAGGGTGAAGACTGCGCCCTGCATTTTGCACGCACCCTCCTCCGCGCGGTAGCGTCCCGGCAGTCCGCCGAGGAACCCCTCGACCGACTGCTTCGCCGAGACGCCGATGACGCCGCGCGCGGGGCCCGTCATGCCGAGGTCGCTGATGTAGCCGGTGCCCTTGGGGAACACCTCCTCGTCGGCGGTGGGGACGTGGGTGTGGGTGCCCCAGATCGCGCTGACGCGCCCGTCGAGATAGTACGCCATGGCGAGCTTTTCGCTGGTCGCCTCGGCGTGGAAATCGAGCAGGATGAAGCGCGGCGGCTCCGCCGCAGCCAGCAGCCGGTCCGCCGTCCGGAACGGGTTGTCGCTCTGCCTGTGCAGATCGACGCGCCCGATCAGGTTCATGACGCCGATCTCAATGCGCCCGCAGCCGTAGACGCCCCAGCCGCGCCCGGGCGCGCGGTCGCCGAGGTTGGCGGGGCGCAGGATGTAGGGGCATTCGTCCAGATAGGGAGCGATCTGCATCCGCCCGAAGGTGTGATTGCCGAGGGTGATAACGTCCGCCCCGGCGGAGAACATCGTCTCCGCGTCCTCGCGGGTCAGGCCGACCATCTGGGCGTTTTCGCCGTTGACGACGGTGAAGTGGATGCCGTATCGCATCTGCGTCGGGCGGAGGTGCTTCCGGAGGAACTGTACGCCGCCCTGCCCGACCACGTCGCCGACGGCTAAGATCCGATAAAGCATAAATGGTTCCTGCCTTCCGAGTTTTGCACCAGTATAGCAAATGCGCCCGCAAATAACAAGGGAAACCGTACAAAAACAGCGTTCCTCAAAAAAAAAGAGGAACGCATGGACTGCGTTCCTCTCTGCGGAGCAAATTGAATTCTCTTACTTGACCTCGACCTTGCCGCCGGCCTCTTCGATCTTCTTCTTGAGCTCCTCGGCCTCATCCTTGGAGACAGCCTCCTTGATGGCCTTGGGCGCGCCCTCGACGAACGCCTTCGCCTCGGCGAGGCCCAGGCCGGTCAGCTCGCGGACGACCTTGATGACCTTGATCTTTGCAGCAGCGTCAAAGCTGGCGAGAACAACGTCAAACTCCGTCTTCTCCTCGGCGGCGGGAGCGGCGGCGGCAGCGGGAGCGGCCATCGCGGCGGCGGAAACGCCGAACTCCTCCTCGAGGGCGTGAACGAGCTCGGAAAGCTCCAAAACGGTCAGAGCCTTGATCTCTTCGATCATAGCAGTCACTTTCTCAGACATGGTAAAGTTCCTCCTGATAAGATTTTTGTTTGAAAATGTTGGGGGTCGCGTTGCCGCTTACTCGGCGGCGGGAGCGTCCTCGGCGGGCGCGCCCTGCTTCTCGACGATCTGCTTGAGGACGACGGCGAGGCCCGTGATGGGCGCGAGCATCGTGCCGAGCACCTGCGCCTGCAGGACGGGCAGAGCCGGGATGGACGCAAGGGCGTTGATGGTGTTCATGTCGATGACCTTGCCATCCATGAAGCCGCCCTTGATCTCGAACTTGTCGTTGAGCTTCTTGGCAAAGTCGGCGATGACGCGGGCGGGCGCCACGGGATCGTCGGCAACGGCGAGGGACGTGGTGCCGTTGAGCTGATCGTCCAGCGCCTCAAGACCGACGTTGTTGAACGCGCGGCGGAGCATGGTGTTCTTGATGACCGCATACTCGACGCCGTTCTCACGGCAGCTCTTGCGCAGCTCGGTGTCCTCAGCCACGGTGATGCCCTTGTAATCGACGATGATGCCGGCCGCAGCGTTCTTCAGCTTTTCGCTGAGGCTCTCAACGATCGCCTGCTTCTCGGACAGGACTTTTGCGTTAGGCATACTTGGTTTCACCTCCGTAGGATTTTTGGGTGCGTTCGAAAAGAATAATTGTCCCCACGTCACAAGACATGAGGACAATTCAAAGCAATGTCACTTGCCATCCTCGGCAGGACTTACGCGGCAAGCCGCACCTGCTGTCTTTGGAACGCTACGCTATTATATTCACGCTTGACGGCTTTGTCAAGCACAAATCAACGCTTTTTCAGACCTTCGCGGTCGCCATCTTGACGCCGGGGCCCATGGTGGACGCGGCGACGCAGGACTTGATATACGTGCCCTTGGCGGCGGCGGGCTTCGCCTTCACGATGGCGCCCATCAGCGCGTTGAAGTTCTCGGTGAGCTTTTCGGGGCCGAAGGAAACCTTGCCGATGGGGCAGTGGATGATGTTGGTCTTGTCGAGACGGTACTCGACCTTACCGGCCTTGGACTCCTGGACCGCCTTGGCGACGTCCGGCGTGACCGTACCGGCCTTGGGGGACGGCATCAGGCCCTTAGGGCCGAGGACACGACCGAGACGGCCGACCACGCCCATCATGTCGGGGGACGCGATGACGACGTCAAAGTCAAACCAGTTCTCCTTTTGGATCTTCTCGACGAGATCCATCTCGCCGACATAGTCCGCGCCGGCGGCGCGGGCGGCGTCCGCCTTGTCGCCCTTGGCGAAGACGAGCACGCGGGCGGTCTTGCCGGTGCCGTTCGGCAGCACGATGGCGCCGCGCACCTGCTGGTCGGCGTGACGGGAGTCGACGCCGAGCTTGACGTGCAGCTCGACGGTCTCGTCGAACTTGGCGGAGGCGGTCTTGCAAATCAGGCCGAAGCCCTCCGTCGGCTCATACTGGGCTGCTCTGTCGATCTGCTTTGCAGCGTCCTGATATTTCTTACCTCTAAACATTGCTGCGCACCTCCCTTAGTCTTCCACCACAACGCCCATGGAGCGCGCGGTACCGGCGATCATGCTCATCGCCGCCTCAAGGCTTGCCGCGTTGAGATCGCGCATCTTCAACTCGGCGATCTTCTGGATCGACGCCTTGGAAATCCTGGCAACCTTCTCCTTGTTGGGTGTGCCGGACGCCTTCTCGATGTTGCACTCCTTCTTGATGAGGACGGCGGCGGGAGGCGTCTTGGTGATGAAGCTGAAGGAACGGTCGGCGTACACGGTGATGACGACCGGGATGATGAGACCCATGTCGTTCTTCGTGCGCTCGTTGAATTCCTTGGTGAACGCCGCGATGTTGACGCCGTGCTGACCGAGCGCGGGGCCGACAGGGGGCGCGGGAGTTGCTCTGCCTGCGGGAATTTGCAGTTTCACGTAACCGGTGACTTTCTGTGCCATGACTGGCACCTCCTTTTATAGATGTGGTAACGAGCGAGGCGTTTCGGTTCGCGCCTCTCCCACCTTGCCGGGGTGTGCCCGGCTCATCGCGTTTGGCGATATGTGCGGGGTTATTGGTCCACTACCTCAACCTGATCGAGCTCCAGCTCGACGGGGGTCTCGCGCCCGAACATGGACACGACGACGCAGACCTTGTTCTTCTCGGCGTCGATCTCGTCCACCGTTCCGATGAACGTGGCGAGCGGACCGTCGGTGATCTTGACCCGGTCGCCGACCTTGTACAGCACGACGATCTCGTGCTTCTCCATGCCGAGAGCCTGTACCTCCTCGTCGGTGAGGGGGATTGCGTTGGTGGCGGAGCCGACGAAGCCGGTCACGCCTCGGATGTTGCGGATCAGATGCCAGGTGCTGTCCGTCATAATCATTTTCACGAGCACGTAGCCCGGAAAGACCTTGCGCTCGACCTGCTTCATCTCGCCGGATTCCGTGACCTCGGTCACGGTCTCCATGGGGATCCGGATATCGAGAATCTGATCCTCGAGATGGCGGTTCGTCACAAATTTTTCGATTGCTGTTTTGACGGCGTTTTCATAACCGGAGTAGGTATGCGCGACATACCATTTTGCGCTCTCAGCCATGACGCTGCCTTTCTCAGCCCGCAAGACCGATCAGCAGGTGGACTGCCGAAACGGCGGCATAGTCAAAGATCCAGATGCACGCGCCGACGATGAGGGAGAACATCAGCACCGTGCCGGTGTCCTTGATCGTCTTCTTGGGCGCGGGCCATACGACCTTCTTGAGCTCGCTTTTCATTTCACGGAACCACTTGCCGCGGTCCTTCTTTTCCTTCTTTTCTTCAGCCATGTTGTTACGACCTTTCGCTTACTTGGTTTCAGTGTGAACGGTGTGCTTCCTGCAGAAGGGACAATACTTGTTCAACTCCAGCTTGTCAGGGGTGTTTTTCTTGTTCTTGATCGTGTTGTAGTTTCTCTGCTTGCACTCGTTGCATCTCAGCGTGATTTTTACGCGCATATCGGCACCTCCTCTTTAGACTGCCTCCCTGTTTGGATTAAAGAGCGGATTTCCCCCGGCGCACGAAAAGCGAAAAATGCACGCAAAAAGAAAGCCCTCTTTCACAGGTAAGCAGTACTATACCACAGCTTATCCGAAAAGGTCAAGGATTTTTTTGGGTTTTCAAAAGCTTTCAAGGATTTTGCGTCCGTTCAGGGGAAAAGCGGTTCGTTCGAGCCGTCCCGCTCGAGCGTCAGTCGCTCCAGCGCGTCCTTGGCGGACATTTGCTCCGCCTCCTTTTTGCTGCGCCCCGTGCCCTCGCCGACAGTCTCGCCGTTGAGCAGCACCGCCACCGTGAACACCTTGGCGTGATCCGGTCCCCTCTCGTCCGAAAGCCGGTAGCACAGTGTCTGGTCCGGCTTGCGCTGCACAAGCTCCTGCAGCGCGGTTTTGTAGTCGCGCCGACGCTCCACGACCCGCTCCTCGTTTTCCTTGTCGAGCAGCAGGCGGTGGATCAGCGCGTCCGCCTCCGCGATGCCGCCGTCGAGGTACACCGCCGCGATGACCGCCTCGGTCGCGTCCGCCAGAATCGACGGGCGCTCGCGCCCGCCGCCGGAATCCTCGCCGCGCCCGAGGCAAAGATGCTCGCCCAGCGAGATGCGCTTCGCCGCCTCGTAGAGGCTGCCCTCGCACACAAGCCGCGCGCGGATGCGCGTCAGCTCTCCCTCCGGCGCGTCGGGGTGCTCGGCAAACAGGTACTCCGCCGTCACAAAGCCGAGCACGCTGTCGCCCAGAAATTCCAGGCGCTCGTTGCTCGTCGCCTCCTCGCCGTGGTGCTCGTTGGCGTAGGAGCTGTGGCGCAGCGCCTCGCGCAGCAGCGCGGCGTTGCGAAAGCGGTAGCCCAGCGCCTGTTCCAAATCCTGCATGTTTCTCATCCCTTTCCGCAGAACAACGCCCCGCTTGTCTGCGGGGCGTCCGTCATTGTCAATTCAGCTTGCTGTTCAGATACCTTACGCAATCTCCGACCGTCTTGAGCTGGGTCAGGTCGTCCTCCTCGATCTCGTCCAGCTCAAACTCCTCCTCCATCGCCATGACGAGCTCCACCAGATCGACGGAGTCGGCTCCGATATCGTCCAGAAACGAGCTGTTCATCGTAATCTCATCCTCGTCCAGCGCGAACTGCTCTGCAATGAGCGCTTTCATCTTGCTGAAAATTTCTTCCGGGGTCATACTGCATCCTCCATTGAGCTTGTTGGTATATGCGTATGGTACACCGTGCCCTATATGGTGTCAAGATACTTTTTCAGAAAAAACGAAGGGTTTTTTGTCACACTCTGTCAAGTCTCATTTTGTCGATGTCGCGGGCGATGTCCTCCGCGATGCCGCTGCGCGCGACCTCGATCACCTGGCGCACCGCGTTGCAGAACGCCGCCTCGTTGGACGAGCCGTGCGCCTTGACAACGGGCTTGGAAATGCCCAGCAGCGCCGTGCCGCCGACCTCGCTGGGGTCAAGCGTCCGCCTGAAGTCCTTCAGCTCGCCGCGCAGCAGCAGCGCCGCCGCCTTCGTGCCCGCGTTTTTGAGCAGCATTTCCTTGAGCATGCCGCCGAGCATCTTGCCCGCGCCCTCAATGCTCTTGAGCATGACGTTGCCGGAAAAGCCGTCCGCCACGATCACGTCGCACGCGCCGAGCATCGCCTCCTTCGCCTCCACGTTGCCGGTAAAGTTCAGGTCGCCGCGCTCGCCCGCCCCTTTGAGCCTCTGGTAGGTCTCCTTGCGGAGCGCGTCGCCCTTCTCCTCCTCCGCGCCGATGTTCAGCAGGCCCACGCGGGGCTTGTCCACGCCCAGCACCCTGGAGGCGTAGTAGCTGCCGAGATAGGCAAATTGCAGCAGGTACTCCTCGGTGCACTCCGCGTTCGCGCCGCAGTCGAGCAGCACCGCGCGCCCCGTCGCCGTCGGGATCGTCGGCGCCAGGGCGGCGCGCCTGAGGCCCCGGATGCGCTTGACCACCAGCGTCGCCCCCGCGAGCAGCGCGCCGGTGCTCCCGGCGGAGACGAAGCCGTCCGCCTCCCCGTTTTTGACCATGTTCAGCCCCACCGTCAGAGACGAGTCCGGCTTTTTCTTGAACGCCGTGGCGGGATCGTCCGCGATTTCCACGACCTCCGTCGCGCTGCGGATTGCAATGCCTGCCGGAAGTTTGCTCCTGCCCGCCCTTTGGAGCGCGGCGCGGATCGCGTCCTCCTGCCCGACGAGCACCAGCTCCGTGTCGGGAAAGCGCTCGCGCGCCAGCAGCGCCCCGCCCACAACAGGGGCGGACGGCGCAAAATCGCCGCCCATGGCGTCAATCGCTATTATCATAGGGTGTTCTCCTTATCCAACGAGATCGGACGCCGCCTCGCCGCGCAGCGCGTCAATGAGCTCCAGCGAGCGGCGGCTCAGCTCCGCGTTCTTGTTCCGCTTGCCCCGGACGCGATAGCCCAGCGGCGGGATGATGCCGAAGTTGATGTTCATCGGCTGAAAGTCCGTAACGCTGCCGTTGCTGACGTACAGCGCCAGCGCGCCGATGGCGGTCTCCTGCGGGAAGTCGACGGGCGGCTTGCCCGCCAGCCGCCGCGCCAGCTCCACACCGACAAGCAGCCCCGACGCGGCGGACTCGACATAGCCCTCCACGCCGGTCATCTGCCCGGCGAAGGAGATGCGCGGCTCGGCCATCAGGCGGTAATAGCGGTCGAGCTTGCGCGGGGAGTCCAGGTAGGTGTTGCGGTGCATGACGCCGTAGCGCACGAACTCCGCGTTCCTGAGCGCCGGGATCATTGAGAAGACGCGCTTCTGCTCCGGAAATCGCAGGTGCGTCTGGAAGCCGACGAGGTTGTAGACGCTGCCGTCCCTGTTGTCGCGGCGCAGCTGCACCACGGCGTAGGGTTCCCTCCCGGTCCTCGGGTCCTTCAGGCCCCTCGGCTTGAGCGGGCCGTAGCACAGCGTCTCGCGCCCCCGGCGCGCCATGACCTCCACCGGCATACAGCCCTCGAAGACGTTCTTGTCCTCAAAGCCATGTACCGGCGCTTCCTCCGCCGTGGTCAGCGCCTCCCAGAACGCAAGGTACTCCTCCTCGGTCAGCGGGCAGTTGACATAATCCGCCGTCCCCCGATCGTAGCGGGAGGCGAACCACGCGCTGGACATGTCCACGCTCTCAAAGGTGACGAGGGGCGCGGCAGCGTCGAAGAAGTGCAGCGTGCTCCCGTCTCCGCCCAGCTTGCGCACGATGGCGTCCGCCAGCGCGTCGCTGGTCAGGGGGCCCGTGGTGACCACGACGGTCCCCTCCGTCGGGAGCTCCGTCACCTCCCCGTCCACGACGGTGACGTTGGGATGGCCGCGCAGACGCTCGGTGACGAGGCGCGCGAAGCCGTGCCGATCCACCGCCAGCGCGCCGCCCGCCTCCACGCGCGTCTCGTCCGCGCAGGCGAGGATCAGCGAGCCGAGGCGGCGCATCTCCTCCTTCAGCAGTCCCACCGCGTTTTCCAGCTGGTCGGAGCGCAGGGAGTTGGAGCACACCAGCTCCGCGAAATCGTCGGTATGGTGCGCGGGGGTGCGCTTGTGCGGCTTCATCTCGCACAGCGTCACGGAAACGCCGCGCCGCGCAAGCTGCCAGGCGCATTCGCTTCCGGCCAGGCCCGCGCCGATCACAGTCACTTGTTCACCCATGGCTCATCCCTCAAAATCCTCCGCGCTCACGTCCACAGGCTTTGAGGCTTTCCTGGCGGCGGGCTTTTTTGCGGCGGGCTTCTTCGCGGCGGTTTTCTTCGCGGCGGGCGCTTCCTCCGCCTCCACGCGCTTCTCCTCCGCCGCCGCCTTCTTCGTGTAGCCGCGCTGATCCTCCGGGACAAAGCGCTCGCAGGCGGGGTTGATGCAGTAGGGGCGCTTGAAGCCCTTGCCGGACTTCTTGAACATCGTCTGCCCGCAGCTTGGGCAGTCGTCCTTCACCGGCACGTCAAAGGTGGTGAAGTCGCACGCCTTGCTCTCGTCGCGGCTGCCCCGGAACTCGCAGGCGTAGTAGGTGTACGCCTTGTTGTTTTTCTTGCTCACGCCGGTGCGCTTCATCAGTCTGCCGCCGCACTTGGGGCAGCGCCCCGGCATCTCGATGACGAGCGGCTTGGTGAAGGTGCACTCGGGATAGCCCGGGCAGGCGAGGAACCGCCCGAAGCGCCCCGACTTGATGACCATGTTGCGTCCGCAGACGTCGCACTTCTCCTCGGTGACCTCGGGGGGGACCTCGATCCGGATCCCGTCCAGCTCCTCCTCCGCCTTTCGGAGCTCGGCGGAGAAGTCGCCGTAGAAATCGCGCAGGATGTCCTTCCACGCCTTCTTGCCCTCCTCCACGGCGTCCAGCGTCTCCTCCATGCGGGCGGTGAAGCTCGTGTCCACAATGTCGGGGAACTTGTCCTCCATCAGCCCGGTCACGACCGTGCCAAGCGGCGTGGGGCGCAGGTACTTGCCCTCCTTGACCACATACTCTCGGTCGAGGATCGTGGAGACCGTGGGCGCGTAGGTGGAGGGACGGCCGATGCCGTTCTGCTCCATGGCGCGGATCAGGGTCGCGTCCGTGTAGCGCGTGGGGGGCTGGGTGAAGTGCTGCTCCGGCGTGACCCTGTCGAGCGTCACGACCTGCCCCTCGGCGAGCGGCGGGAGCTTGGTGGTCTTCTCCTCCTTCTCCTCGTCGCGGGACTCCTCATAAAGCGCGGTATAGCCCGCGAATTTGAGGTCGCTGGCGCTGGCGCGGAACTCGTGCCCGTTTGCGGCGATTTCCACGCTGACGCTGTCGTAGACGGCGTTCGCCATCTGGCTGGCGAGGAAGCGGCTCCAGATCAGACGGTAGAGGCGGTACTGCTCGCCGGTGAGGTCGCCCTTGACGCGCTCCGGCGTCAGCTCGACGCTGGACGGGCGGATCGCCTCGTGGGCGTCCTGCGCGCCCGCCTTGGCGCGGAAGCGGCGCGTGGTATTGGGATAGTAGCTCTTGCCGTAGCGCGCGAGGATGAACGACTTCGCGGCGGCAAGCGCCTCCTCGGAAATGCGCAGGGAGTCCGTTCGCATATAGGTGATGAGGCCGACCGTGCCCTCGCCCGCGACGTCCACGCCCTCGTAGAGCTGCTGGGCGATGGCCATGGTGCGGCGCGGGGTCATGTTCAGTTTGCGGGACGCCTCCTGCTGTAAGGTGGAGGTGGTGAACGGCGGCGAGGGAGAGCGCGTTTTGTCCGTGCGCTTGATCGACTTGACGGCAAAGACCGCGCTCTTCACGTCCTCAATGATCTGCTCCGCCGCCTGCTGAGAATCCGGCTCGTACTTCTTGCCGTTCTTTCCGTAGTAGTGCGCGGAAAAGGGCTTGTGCGCCGGCTCGTCCCGCAGCAGCGCCTCCAGCGTCCAGTATTCCTTCGGCACGAAGGCGGCGATTTCCTTCTCCCGGTCGTCCACCATGCGCATGGCGACGGACTGGACGCGCCCGGCGGAGAGGCCGCGCCGCACCTTTTTCCAAAGCAGCGGCGAGAGCTGGTAGCCCACAATGCGGTCGAGAATGCGGCGCGCCTGCTGCGCGTCCACCAGCGCCTGGTCGATGGCGCGCGGCGCGCGGATGCTCTCGCTGACGACTTTCTTCGTGATCTCGTTGAAGGTCACGCGCCGCGCCTTGTCGTCGTCCAGCTCGAGCAGCGCCTTGAGGTGCCACGAAATCGCCTCGCCCTCGCGGTCCGGGTCGGTCGCGAGGTAGACGACGTCGCTGTCCCTGGCGGACTTTTTCAGCTCCTTGATGAGCGTCTCCTTGCCCTTGATGGGCTTGTAGTCCGGCTCAAAGTCGTTTTCGATGTCGACGCCCAGCTTGCTCTTGGGCAGGTCGCGCAGATGCCCCATGCTCGCTGTGACGGCGTAGTCCGTGCCCAGATATTTCCCGATGGTCTTTGCCTTTGCCGGCGACTCAACAATGACCAGATGCTTTTTTGCCATAGGTCGTTTACTCCTCTATCCATTCTACGCACAGGGAAAAGCGCTTGCCGCCGTCCTGTGCGACGTATCCCTCGATTTCCAGCAGCGTCAGCGCCGAGAGCACCCGCCGCGTCGGCAGCCCAACCGCCTCGATCAGGTCGTCCACCTGCATTTCGCCGCCGCAAAGCTGCCGCAGGATCGCCGTCTGATCGTCGGTAAGGGTCTCGCTTGCCTCGCTCGCGCGCAGGACCGGCAGCTTCTCCGGCTCCGGCGCGGGCTTTTCCTTCTCCTTCGCCGCCTGCTGCGGCGCCGTGAGGTTCGTGTACGGCATTTCCACGCGCCCGCAGTGCAGCTTATGCGGAAAACGCGCCTCGTACTCCCACAGGATGTCCGAGGTGTCCGCCGCCAGCGCCGCCGCACCGTCCGCGATCAGACGGTTGCAGCCCCGGCTCATCGGCGCTTTTATGGGGCCGGGCACGGCGAACACGTCGCGTCCCTGCTCCAGCGCGGTCTGCGCGGTGATGAGCGCGCCGCTGCGGCGCTCGGGCGCTTCGACGATGAGCGTGGCAAGGCACAGGCCGCTGATGATGCGATTGCGCACGGGAAAATGGCTGCCCCGCACCTGCGTGCCGGGCGGATATTCGGTCAGCAGCGCCCCGGCGGCGACGATGTCGCGGTAAAGCCATTCGTTGCCGGCGGGGTAGACCACGTCGACCCCGCAGCCCAGCAGCGCAACAGTCTTTCCGCCCGCGCGGAGCGCGCCGCGATGCGCCGCCGTGTCGATCCCGTAGGCGCCGCCGGAGACAATGAGCGCCCCCTGCTTCGCCATGGCATAGCAGAGGTCCTCCGCCGTCTCGATGCCGTAAGGCGTCGCCTTGCGCGTGCCGACCACGGCGATGGCCGCCTCCTCGTCGAACAGCGGCAGCTGGCCGCGCGCATAGAGCAGGCAGGGCGGCTCGAAAATGTTGCGCAGGCGCATGGGATAGTCCGCGTCCTGCATGGTCACGATGCGGACGCCCAGCCGCTCGCAGTCGCCGAGAATGCGGTCCGCCTCGTCGGCGTTCTTGTCCGCGAGCTGCGCCGCCAGAGCGGGCGTCATGCCCTCGACCTGGAGATAATCGTCTGCTTCGGCGTAGTAGACGTCTTCGGGTGAACCGAAGTGCTCGAGCAGACGCAGGCGCAGGGACAGGGGCAGTCCCCGGCACTCGCTCAGCCACACCCAGTATTTTGTGCCCGCCATAGCGTCCTCCTCACTCGCCTTGATACATCTCCCACAGCACGACGCCTGCCGCCGTCGCCGCGTTGAGCGATTCGCAGCGCGCGCTCATGGGGATGCGGAACGTCCGGTCGCAGAGGGCGAGCAGCGTCTCGCTCAGCCCCCGCCCCTCGCTGCCGATGGCAACCGCCGCGCGGGAAAGCGCGACCGCCCCCAGCGGCACGGTGTCGCCGCGCAGCGCCGCGCCGTAGAGCGGCACGCCGCTGCGGCGCAGCAGGTCGGCAAGCGTCTCCGCCGTACAGCTCCACACGCGCTGGCGGAAGATCGCCCCCATCGTCGCACGGACGGTTTTGGGGTTATACAGGTCGGCGCAGGCGTTGACAAGGAACACGCCCGCACAGTCGAAGGCATCCGCCGTGCGCAGGATCGTTCCGACATTGCCCGGGTCCTGAACGCCGTCGAGCACAAGATAGCGCGTGCCGTCCAGCCGCTCCGGCAAAGGGGCGCGCGTCAGGCGCGCCGTGAACAGCGCGCCCTGCGGCGTCTCCGCCGGGCTGACGGCGCGCATCAGCTCCTCGCTCAGCCGCACGGCGCGCACCCCCGCCGGAAGCGGCGGCAGCGCCGCGCCCTCGGACACCGCCACCGTTTTCAGCGGCGCGTTCCACCGGAGCGCCTCGTCCAGCAGCTTGACCCCGTCGCCGAGATATTCGCCGCACTCGTCCCGGTAGGCGCGGGAGGCGGCGAGCTTACGCAGGTGCGTCAGCAGCGCGTTGTGCCGGCTTGTGATGGTTTCCGCCGTCAAAATGACCCCTCCCTGCCGTATTAAACAGCAAAACAATAGCACAAGAGCTTTTCAAATGCAAGCAAAAAAAAGAAGCGGTTCCGCCGGACCGCTTCCGCTCGCCGCTCCGTTTTTCAGCGTGTCAAAAAGCCCCGCAAAATTTCGCGCCCGCAGGCGCGAAAGGAACCTGATTCCCCTTTTTCTGACGACATGCGCGTCAGAAAAACACCTTGCGCGGAGCGTTCGTGCGCTTTCTCCGCGAAACGCGGACAAATCGTGCGAGGAGCGGAGCGAAGCCTTCTCAAAAACGGGGCGGCGCGAGTTGCGCCGCCCCGTTTTTGAGAGCTTCCTTAAAGCATGTTGAGCACCAGCGTCAGCGCGATGAACACGGCGCCGACCCACTTGGTCGCGCGCGCGAGCTTCGCGTCAAAGGACTTGGACTTGTTCTTCGCCATAAAGCTGTCCGCCACACCGCCGATGGCGCCGGACAGACCGGCGGACTTGCCGGACTGGAACAGCACGATGCCGATGACGAACAGGCCGCACAGAACCTGAAGGATTACAACTGCCATGTACATGAGAAAACTACCTCCGTTATCTTGTCACGCGGAACACGCCCGCGCTGTCAATTGCAACGGGTATGTTACCATATCCCCGCGCGAATTGCAAGAGGCAATTTCTCATTCCTCCGTTTTTTCCTCTTTTGTCCCGGTTTCCTCCCGCGTCTCGATTTCCTCTTTTGTCTCGGCGACGAGGTCTGCCGCCGCTTCGACGCCCTGGTTCAGCGCCTCGTGCACGCTCTCGGCGCCGGCGCCCTTTGCCGCCTCCTCGGCCAGCACCTCCGCCTTCTCGACAAAGGACTCGATGCCCTCGTTCACCAGCTCGTGGGCGCTGTGTCCGTCAAAGGGCTTCTTGGCCAGCGCCGCCAGCGCCTCCGCCTTCCCGGACAGGAAGTCCACGCCGCGATTGAGCAGTTCGCGGGCAGACGTATCCTGCTCGTTTTTCATGGCCTTGAGCCTTCCCAGCTTATCCTCCGAGGCGCGGATCGACGCGATCAGATCCGCCGCGCCCTCCGGCGCGTCGCTGCGGCCCATTTGCGCGGCGTACCACTCGCCCAGCGCCTGATACGCTTTCTCCAGATTGCGCTTTTCCGTCATGAGCGAGACATTGGTCTTGGCGACCTCCCTGACCGTGCCCGCCTTCTCTCCGGCAACGGCGGCCGCCTCCTGCACCTTCTCCGTCGCCGTGTAGGCGACGTTCTGCGCCGTGCGCTTGATGTCCTCAAACCTTGACATGTTTCCTGCTCCTTTCAAAAAAATAGCATGATTTATTTCTCAACCCAGCCGCAAGCGCAGTTGACCGCGCGCTTCCAGCCGCGATAGATTTCCTCGCACTCATACTGCTCCCTCTGCGGGGTGAAGACGCGCTCGCTCCGCCGCGCCGCGCGCACCTCGTCCATGCTCTGCCACACGCCCGCCGCAAGCCCCGCCAGCGCCGCCGCGCCGAACGCCGTGGTCTCCACCATGGCGGGACGGTCCACCGGAATGCGCAAAAGGTCGGCCTGAAACTGCATCATGACGTCGCTGACGCTTGCCCCGCCGTCCACGCGCAGGACGGAAATCTCGCAGCCCGCGTCCTGCCGCATGGCGGTCATCAGGTCCGTGACCTGATAGGCGATGGATTCCAGCACCGCGCGGGCGAAATGGGCGCGGGACGTACCCCGCGTCATGCCCACGACACAGCCGCGCGCGTACATATCCCAGTACGGCGCGCCCAGCCCCGTGAACGCCGGCACGAGGTAGACGCCGCCGGTGTCCGGCACGCTCTCCGCCAGCCGGTCGCACTCCGGCGCGCTGTCGATCATACGCAGCTCGTCGCGCAGCCACTGGATCGCGCTGCCCGCGTTGAAGACGCTGCCCTCAAGCGCGTAGGTCGTGCTGCCGCCGACGCTCCACGCAACGCTGGTGACCAGCCCCGCGCGGGAGCGGACAGGCGTCCCGCCGACGTTCATCAGCGTAAAGCAAGCCCGTACCGTAGGTGTTCTTCGCCTGCCCGCGCGCAAAGCAGCCCTGCCCGAACAGCGCGGACTGCTGGTCGCCCGCCGCGCCGCAGACCGGCATCCCCGCCAGCGCCTCCAGACCGTCGATCCCCTCGGCGACGGCGCCGTAGACTTCGGAATTGCCGACGGGTTTTGGCAGCATACAGGTCGGGATATTGAGCAGGCGGCACAGCTCCTCGTCCCACGTCAGGGTGTGGATGTTGAAGAGCATCGTGCGCGAGGCATTGGAGTAGTCGGTGACGTGCGCCGCGCCGCCGGTCAGCTTCCAGATGAGCCACGTCTCCACCGTGCCGAACAGCAGCTCGCCGCGCTCCGCCCGCTCGCGCGCGCCGGGCACGTTGTCCAGCAGCCACTTGAGCTTCGTGCCGGAGAAATAGGCGTCGATGAGCAGCCCGGTCTTCTCCGCCACCAGCTCGTTTATCCCCCTGTGCTCGCGCACCAGACGGTCGCACAGCTCCGCCGTGCGGCGGCACTGCCACACGATGGCGTTGTGGATGGGCTTCCCCGTCGCCCGATCCCAGACGACGGTCGTTTCGCGCTGGTTCGTGATGCCGATCCCCGCGATTTGCGCGGCAAGGCCGCTCTCCGCGACCGCCCGCGCCGCCACGGCGCGCTGCGTCTCCCAAAGCTCCAGCGGGTCATGCTCGACCCAGCCGGGCTTGGGGTAGATCTGCGTCAAATCGCGCTGCGCCTTGGCGGCAATGCGCCCCGCCTTGTCAAACACGATGGCACGGGAGCTGGTCGTCCCCTGGTCGAGCGCCAGAACGTAGGTCTTCATGAATTTGCCACGGCAATTGAATAAGTTAACATAATATGAACAAAACTCTTCCAAATGCTA
>CAMKFK010000010.1 GCA_946411835.1 uncultured Clostridia bacterium | reverse complement strand
ACAATTTCTCTCTTGACCGCGTCTTTGCGCAAAAGTAAATGCTGTCGCCGTGCGTGTCCTCCTTGCCGTGGTCATACAGCTCCTTGAGCGTGTAAAGCCCCTCCCAGAGCAGCTCACTGATTTCCGTCATACGCCCACCTCAGCAGAACGAGCGCGCCTTGCAGGAAAGCGCCTGTGCGTTGCCGATCTCTCTGACCAACCCGCGCAGTCTATCTGCGAAGCTGTCCCGCATCTGGCAGAAATAGCTGACCACGCGAAGGTCGTCCGCCTCGAACTGCGAGAAGTCGATCTCGCCGTAGGTCACATTCTCGCCCGCCAGCAGGCGCTGCACGAGCGAAAACAGGTACGGGTTCACATCGTCGTGGGATACGGATTCCTCCGGCTCCGCGTTTTTCAGGCTGTGTTGCAGCCGTTTGAGGTCAATGTCCATGCTCAATAGTCCTCCGGCAGCAGCACCGTCGTCGCGGAGCGGTCCGCCTCGGTGATGATCCAGATACGGGTGTCCTCCCGCACCTGATACGCCGAGAACAGCCTGCTCCCGTCCTTCAGCGCGCGGTTGTTTGTCTGCTTGTCCGCGTCGCTCATGTCGCCCCAGTCGCCGCTCAGATGGCGGGCAAGGGCAAGGTCGATGACGCTGCGCGGCACCGCCGCAAGCACGGCGGGCGTCGCCATGAATTCTCCCGGTTGAAATAACATCGCATTCTCCTTTTCTCATGCCAGCGAACGGAAGCCTTGCGGCGTGAGGACGTTGAAGATCATCTTGTTGCTGACGGTCTCGCGTACCTCCGCGCCCATGTGCTTTCCGTTATAGCTGAACTGTTCCTCGCGCTCCACGTTCTTCACCTTGACGATGCGCCCCTTGACGATGTGCGGGGTGTCGCACGCGATGAGCCCGTTGATCATGCCGGAGCCGCCCACCAGACCGATCTGCCCGATGGACAGCGGCAGCAGCGGGTGCTTCGTCCCTCTGTCCAGCTCGCTTTTGGCGTTCATCATACGCCGGATGCTGTCCGACGCCTTCAACTGGCGTTCCAGCTCCTTTTCGTTGAAGCGTTCACCCTTGAAGGTCTCGACGGTCTTCTGCACAGCGGGGACGGCGTAGCGGTTTTCCTCGATCTCCGTGATGACGGGGATATCCTCTCCGGCATACGAAAGGCGTTCCAACCGTGCCGCTGACTCCGCGTCCTCGCTCCGCTTTTTCCGCGTGCCGATGACTACCGCCTGTTTGAACTTCCGAAACTCGGAATCGGTAAAGCGCCATACTCCCAAATCCGTGAAGTTGTCCGAGAGGACGCGGCAGATGTCCGCCGTCAGCCGATAGTACGGGATGACGTAGATCAGCACACCGCCCATCATCAGCCGTTCGACGTTCTCGATCAAGAACCGCTTCTCATTGCGCGTCCTGCTCCCGCCCTCGCGCAGTACGCTGAGGTACGGCGGGTTGAGGAACAGCAGGTGGAACGCCTCGCGGCTGATGCGGCTGTAGAAGTAGCTGCCGATACCGACGCGGTGCAGGCGGCCTTGCGCCTCCTCCGCCCGCTGCTCGTCCAGCTCCACGCCGTAGGTATAGCAGTTGTTGCCCGTGGCGATCTGGCGCAGCGCCTTGCCGCAACCGCAGCAGGGGTCGAGCACGTTGGTCGTCACGCCCTCGGGAAACTGGATGCCCCACAGGATGTGAGCGACGTTGTCCGGGTCGGTCGGGTAGTAGCCCATGCGGACGTTGTTCATCAGCCGCCCGATGACCTGCGCGTTTACCGTGTTCTGCGACTCCGGCAGCTGCTCGGCGAAGCCGGTCAGCACGTCGTAGACGGGCTTGTAGCTCCGCGACATGAGGTTGAAGCCTGCGAAGCCCTGATACAGCTTGCCCGCCGTGGCGGCGATGGCGTCCTCTTCGATTTCCAGCAGACCGTGTTGCGCGTCCCGCAGGGCGTCGAGGATATGCTTCTGCGCCTTTTGCAGCTCCAGATAGGCATCCTGCGCTCTGGCGAGGTTCGTCTCGCGGTACTGTTCGATCTTGCCGCGGTTCGCCAGCAGCTCCGCGCACTCTTTTAGGATGACGGCACGCGAGCGCGTCAGCTGTTCCAGCGCGTAAACGCGCTCAGGCTGCCCGCTCATACGTCGAGTCCCTTCTGACGGTCAGCAGCCGGTTCAAGAATTGGTCATAGCTCATGTCCGCCAGCTCCGAGCGGCTCACAAAATGGTTGTGTCCTCCCTTGTAATCCCGCACATGGCGGATGCTCCGGTACAGCACGGTGTCCATACCTGAGAGGCAGGGCTGGGAGATGCAGACGCAGATGCCGCCGTTTTCCCACATGCCGTAAAGGCTGCACTCGCCGGACACGGCGATGCCGCCCGGATTGGACGTGACCTTGACGTCATGAAGCCCGAGATCCTTGGCAAGCGTGCGAAGGAAGGTCTTGCCGAGGTTGAGAAACATCTTCTTCTCTCCGTTCGGACCGGATTCGCGCGCTCCGCCGATGTAGCTGAGGTCATGCCCCAGCAGCTCCGCGAGGCGGCGCATATTGCGCTCCTGCGATTCGATTGACTTGATCGACATATACTTTTCCTCCGTTTTCTGTGCTTACGCCGCGCGGCGCAGCCCGTTGTTTTTCTCAAAGGCAGTTGCTTTCTCCGCGGGGGTGACGCTGAGCGAATAGCCCTGCTCGCGCAGGAGCAGGAATGTGCTGACAACGCGCTTTAGCTCTGCGTCGCCGTCATAGGCGCTCAGCCCGTTTTCCTCCATGATCTCCCGCACGGTCTTGGCAATCTGCTCGCGCATCCGCATTTCTTCCGTGACCGCCTGATCGGCGGCGCGATCCAGCGCCGCTTCCGCTTCCCTGATCTTCTTCGGCGCGGAAGGCGTTTTCGCCGGGCGCGTTCTCCTCCTGCGCTTCGGTCTGGCTGTGTGCCAGACGAGCCATGCCAGCACGAGCCGCTCTATGTTGGGAACGATGCGATTTTTCATGCCGCTTTCCTCCTCTGCTTTTGCAGGGTGGGGCGCACGTTGCAGGACGTTGTGGAAAACGTCGCCAGCCGGACGCGGCTCTCCCCCTGCGCCAGAATGTTGTAGATCATGTCCACGACCACCGTGGCAGCCGTGACGTTTGCCGTGATGCTCTGCGGCGCGGAGACCGACGCCTCCGCACAGCTCAGCTCCGTCGGAAACTTGTCCGTGTCGCTCAGAACGTCCGGGTACACCTTTCCGACGGGACGATAGAACGTCCTGCCGCCGCTGCGGATGCCGCAGACCACCTGACCGGTGTGCTGCCCGTTGCCGCTGTCGATGTAGACGAGATCGTTCGCCTCGTAGAACACCTTGTGGCAAAGCTGGCGGCTGCGGTTGTTGTCCACCGCGCCGATGAGGATGACCAGCTCCGAAATGCTCTGGCTGCTGTACGGCTGGGTACGCCATTGCCTCGGCTCGATGAGTTTCTTGAGCCGCGCTTCGTCCTCGATGAAGTCCGGCACATACTCCGTCTCCATGCCGAAGACGGTGGAGTACCGCTCCGCCAACACCTTTGCCTTGTTCTCGCCGAGGCCTGCGGGGATGAAATTCTGCCGCACAAGGTTTTTCCGCTCCACCACGTCGCCGTCGCAGATGATGTAGCGCACGGGGCGGTCGAGCGAGTACAGCAGCCGATAGAGGTGCGGGGCAATGTGCCCGCCTGTGCCGCCCGCGCCGAGCATGACGATCTTCACGGGACGTTCCAGCGAGAATTTCATAATCCCAGCTCCTCCATGTTCGGCAGAAAGCGGAACCCCGGCAGGTTTTTTTGAATCGTCACTGACGCGCTCCACCCGATCCAGCCATTCCGTCGGGAAGTCCTCGCCAATGCTCTCCATCACCAGATGGGGGTCGATGGGCAGGTATGTCCCGCCGCAGGACACCCGCGCTCTTACGTCGGGGAAGAATCTGTCGAGGCGGCCGATCACGATGTAGAGCCGCGTCGCCTTTTCGTCCGCGTCGTCGATGGCGGAGAACTTCGCCGCCATGCTGTTGTGGGAGTGGATGTCCGCATAGTGGAGATATCGGTCTTCGGGCAGGGTGTTGCCCGACAGCTCCGCGTGGATGCTCGCCTTCGTGGTGGTCTGCTTCGGGACGAAGGCGACGAACTCCCGCTCCTGCCTGTCCCAGTAGACGAACACCATCGCCTCGTACTCCGCCGCCTCATTCATGAAGCAGCGGAAAAACGAGATGATCTGCCCCGTCAGCTCGCGCGGGATGAGAGGCAGGACCGGGGTAAACCCGGCTCTGACCTCTGCAAAATCCACGACCTTGTGTTTCGGCGCGATGAACTCGCCCAGCTCGCTTTTCCGCATCTCATAGATCTTCCCGTCATTGGCGGGCAAGATGCAGATGACCTTGTCCGACGAGCGCGCCGCCTCCACCGTGGGGAACACGCCCGCATAGGCGGCGATGCCCTTGCTCTTGGCGATGACCACCGGCGAGACAAGGCATTCGGGGCTGCGCTCCTTGTCGGTCTTTGCTTTCTTCAAGCCATCGAGGAACGCCTTCGACCGCTCGATCTCCTCCTTGACCTTGGCGACAGTGTCCGCCTTGGGGTCTGCGACGCTCTTGCTGACGCTGCCATACTTGATGCGCCACGAAACGCTCTTGCCGCTCTCCAGCTCCGGGAAATCTTCGGATTTGCGGATGCGCAGCTCCTCAAAGGTGACGGAGCCGTCCTCGATGGGTTCCTTCGCCGCGCCGTAGGAGAACACAGCGGGCTTGTCGAACAGGGAGATCGCTGCGCCTTCGACATTTGGTGCGGGCGGCGTTTCGTCCTCCTGTTGATTGAACGCGGAGAACAGGTTGGGCTCCGGCTCGGGGGTGGGTTTCTTACTCTTTGCCTTTTCGGCGTTTTTCGTCGGCTTGTCAGCAGTCGATTTGCTCACTTCCGGCATCTGCGTGGTTTCCGGTTCGGGCTGATTCTCCACGCGCTCGATGGTTTTCGGCTCTTCTGCGGGAATCGGGGGCGCGTCCGATGCTTCTCCGCCGAAGATGGCGTCGAAGTCCGGCTCCTGTCCGTCCTCCTGCATCGTGCCAAACAGTTCGCTGAGGTCACTCATGGTCTTCTTGCTCCTTTCGTTTTTCTCCGGACGCAAAAAAAGACCGCAATCGCCCGTTACGGGTAATTACAGTCTTCTTGGTCCGTATGTGTTTCGCACTTCAAGGTCTTACGCGGAGCCCAAAGGGTATAGTGACCCCTTGTCTCACAGCTCCACCCTAAGAATGATCCGCCCTAAAAATGATCCGCCCTGAAATACAGGGATATTGTAGCAAAGTTGGGCGCGATTGTAAACTTGCGGTTGCCGCAAGGGAAGACAGTCACGTTCCGTCGCATCCTCGATGACGCTGTTGCCGTTCAGTCAGGCGTCGTTGTATCCCTCCTACCGCCCTCGGGCTTCGTCGAAGCGATTCAGCACCTCCATCATATCCTCCGGCAGGCGGGCTTTGCACTCTGCCTCAAAGAGGGCGGGCACGCTGTAGAACGCCTCCGCGATGCTTCCAGCGATGCAGGTCAGCGTGTCGCAGTCGCCGCCGAGGGAGACCGCCGTGCGGATCACGTCCTCGAAATCCGTCCCCTCCAGAAAAGCCGTGATTGCCTCCGGGACGGTTTCCTGACAGGTCTCCACATGATGATAGGCGGGGCGTATCTCGTCGCAGGTGCGGGACAGGTCGTAGCCGAACGCGGCAACGATGGTATCCCGAATCTCGTCCTTGCCGTGACCGGTTCGGGCAAGGTAAATTGCGGTGGCAGTTGCCTCCGCGCCCTTGACGCCCTCCGGGTGGTTGTGCGTGACCTCCGCCGTCAGCCGTGCGATGCGGCGTGTCTTTTCAAGGGTATCATACAGCCAGCCCGCCGCGGACACGCGCATGGCGGAGCCGTTGCCGTAGCTGCCGTAGGGCTGCGGATCCTTCGCTCTGAGCCAGCCGGAAAAGCGCCCGCCGTATCCGGCGTGGGGATACCTGTGTCCCCATTTCTGCATGGATTGGACAACGGCAGCCTTGAGGTCGTCATCTGACGCGCCGCGGTTGTCCAGCAGCGCCTCCGCCACGGCAATGGTCATCACGGTATCGTCGGTGAACCGGCTTTGGTCAGAAAACATCGGGAAGTCCTTTGTTTTCGGGCTTCTGTCAAATTCGTAGGGCGCGCCGATCATGTCGCCGAGAATTGCTCCGATCATCATGCTGACCTCCTTCATTGTGATGGTCAAAGTATAACAGATGGGAACGCAGAACAGGTCGTTTGCTGGGCGACAAATGAGCACTTCCGGCAACAAAATCGTCAAACCGCGATTTTTTAATCAATGATCCTGATAACAGAACCCGGTCGCGGCTCCTCGACGCCGTCTCCGTCATGCTCTTTGGAATCGCTGACCTCGATAAAGCAAAGTTGCTTGCGGTCATAATCCCAGTGCGGTTCCTTGTACCAGTAGTTCATCAGGCAAGTATGCTCCCGCACCTTGCTTTCCCACCTGTCGCGCGGAAAGCCGTAGTGCAGGACGCGGAGAAAACGCTCAAATCCGTAAAGCCGCGGATCTTCGATGGCGTTATAATCGTAGTTTCCACGTTCGATATAGAGCCATTTGCCGTCCTCGGCGTGATCTCTGACATACCGCCAGCTTTTCCGTGCCGGAGGGTTCGGTTCTTTGATAAAGCGGCAAACCTGTTCGAGCTGCCACCAGCGCAGATCCTCCTCGCTCTTCGCGCGGTAAACGACTACATCGTCCCCGCCGCGTTCGCCCTCCTGCATGACGGTTAGACCGTCGAGATAGTCGCAGGCAAAGAAGTCGATCGGTTGACCGGCAAGCTCCTTTGGGAGATGCGCTCGAATCCAGTTTTCATCCAGTCTCATTTTCTATGTTCCTTTGCAAATTACAATATGGCAATCGTCATCCCTTCTTACCACTTGAGCCTCGCCCGGTCGTATGCCCGGTGAAGATTGTTGTGGATCACGATATGGCAGCGGCTGCCTTCGTGGTTATCGACGGCGGGGTGCCCCGCTTCCGCGCGGTTGGACGCATCCGCAAACGCTTTTTTCTGGTCGTGCTCGGACAGCTTTGGATCGAACGCGGCGGACAGCGCGTTCCTATGGGCTTCCTGAAACGCGCGCAGATCCTCGAACTCGTCCTCAATCAGATTCTTTGCAAGCCGTTCCGTCAGCGTCTGACAAAGCTCGTCGGACATCCTGACCGGAAAATCCCGCTCAGAACGGATCCATGTCCGCAGATCCTGCGGCACGGGATAACGATACGCCCCGCACAGGTAGACGCCCTCCGTGAAGCCGAACGTGTCCGCGTCGCGCTTATCGGTACGTTTCGTGAGGGAAAAGACAATGCAGGCGTTTCTCATGACGCTGCTCGCCGATGCGGTTTTGTGATAGACGCTGCACCCCAGATACCGATCGTAATGGTCGTAGACCCAGCCGTCGTCGAGCATTTCCTGCTCCGGCTGTTCGGAAAACCGGTACTCGCGCAGCGTCATCGTGTTGCCGAAGCGGGAGGTCATATTGACGCCCGATTCCCATTTGACCGACGTGTTCCGGTACGGTGCGCCGGTCGCTTCCCATTCGTATTCCTCTTTGTAGCGGAGCAGTTCGCGAAACGCGATATCCCACCTGTGAAACGGATAAGCAACAATCGTTTCGCCGCTCTTTCCGTAATAGACCGTGTCCTCGTCTATCGACACAGGCTTCGACCGGTCGTGGGTAAAAGCGTACCAAGCCTCGTCTATGTCGGCTTTTTCGCATTCGTCGAGAAACTGCTCCTTGGTTTTGATCCGGCACCGTTCAAGCAGCTCCTGTTCCCGCTTTGCATAATACGCTTGCTGTTCTTCTTTGGTCATTTGATGCTCCTCTGATAATCTCGATATGTCAAACCGGAATATGTCATCTTTTTGCTACCACAATCGGCTGATAAAAGCCTGTTTCTTCCGGGAACTTCCATGCGACCTCTTTGCAGCCGCTGGAGCGGAGGTGGTTCGTCAGTTCCTCTCTTCGGGTCGCCCGGTATTCACATTCAAACTTGCTGACTCGAAGCTCGGACTCGTCATCAATGATATACTGCGTCAGCCGATACTTGTCGTCAGTCCATGCCCATGTTTGGAAAGAAACGCGCTGGCCCTTGTCTGTCTTATGGATATACGGCGGTGAATACGGAGGCTTTTTCCCCAGAATGCTGTCATAATCCCGAATGCTCGCCACAAAAATACCGCCCGATCTGATCCGCCCCGCTATGCTCTTGACCGCCGATTTCAGGTCTTCGCTTGTAAGCATATGCGGCAGGGCATTATCCATCGCAATCACAATGTCAAACTGTTCCGGGAATGCGTCCGTCAAGGCGCGGAAATCAGCGTGTTCAAATCGAATCTGCACAGCGTTTTTCCCGGCGCGTTCTTTTGCCTCCGCCAATTCGCCGTCGCTGATGTCCGACGCGGTCACCGGATAACCAAGTGCTGCCAACCCGATCGCCTGCGTTCCGATTCCGCAGGCACAGTCGAGAATCCGTGCGTTACGGTCAAAGCCGAACCCGGCAAATAATCTGTCCAAAATGACAGCCTGTTCCCGGACGGCAGTCTGCCAATCCAAAAACAGTTTGTCGTACTGCGTCGCCATATTGTCATAGAAGCTCTGCGTGATATTCATTCCCCGGTCTCCCGATCACAATACCATTTACTCCTGCTCCTTCCGGGCAAGGATCTCCTGATATTTCCGGCTTGCTTTTTTGCTTTCGATTGCCCGGCGTTCATTGATCTCATCATAGTGTTCCACCAGCAAATCCACAACGCTGCCCGACAGAAGCCCGTTTTGCGCGTTCTCCCTGAGGATTGCCGTCACCTTCTCTTTCCCCATGCTCTTGCGGTACGGACGCTCCTCCGTCAGCGCGGAGAAGATATCCGCTACGGTCATGATACGTGAGCCAAGGGACAGTTCCGCCTCTGTCAGGTGGAACGGGTACCCGTTGCCGTTCAGCTTTTCGTGATGGAGCGCTGCCCATGTGCTGACTTGCCCGAACCCGCGGACGTCCTTCAGCAAAACCCATGTATAGTAGGCGTGCTCCTTCATGATGTTGAATTCTTCATCGGTCAGTTTGCCCGGCTTGTCCAGAATTTCGTTCGGGATCTTCAGCTTGCCAAGGTCATGCAGATGACCGGCAATGCGCATCACTTTGCACTCGTCCTCCGACATACCGGACAGTTCCGCGAGCGCCACGGCAGACGCGGCGACGCCGGCGGAGTGCATCGCGGTGAACGGGCTTCGGAAGTCGATGATTTTGGACATGAACTCCGTCAGGATTAGTGTCTCATCCAGCGTGATCCACCGGTCATCTGTCATCAGATCCAGAAAGAACTGCGGCCGGTATAGCATATCCATCCAGACTGCTTCGCGGGAACAGAGACTATCGAAGGCGGAGAGCACCTCGGGGCTGAATTCCGTCTCGCCGCCGGAGCGGATCACCTGCCGAACCTGCCCGATCTGGTTGAGTACCGGGCTTTCTTCATTGAGCAGCAGAGCTACCGCGTCCGCGAGATGTACGATCTGGCCGATCTGGTGCGGGGCTTTCAGGTCTGCATGAAGCTTTTTCAAACGCTGCCAAGGCGTCTGGCTCTCCCGAACGATAGCCGCGAACGGCGAGGTCACCGGAAACGTCTTCAGGATGGAAGCGCCGACAACAGCGACTTTCCCCGCGCTCATTTCGAGGTCGGTAAGAGAGGTATTGCCCTGCTTCAGGACGCCTCCAATGTCGTGGAGCAGCCCTCCGGCAAAAGCCATCATGCGGTGCTTCTCGTCCAGCCCCAAGGCTTCCGCAAGGCGATAGGCGAGGTAGGAGACCTTTTCGTGGTGATCCTGCAACTCTGGGTTCACCAGATTCATCGTATTGGCAAACGCTCTGACGATATCCCGTTTTGTCGTAAACTGTCGTATCATATCGTTCCGCCTCCGTAATATGTCAGGAGCCGATCAGGTCTTTTGCGAACTGCGCGGCTGCCTTGCAGTCTGCCTCGTCCGGCTTGCCCTTGTGAATGCCCTTGAACTCGCCCTTGCAGTGAAACTCGCGCTCGTCGAGGGGGATGCCAACCTTGTCCGCTTCCGCCTTGACCTTCTTGTAGGTGGAGTTCAGCATCGCCGCCGAGCCGAAGTTGACGATCTTTCCGACCATCTTTTTGTCCAGCGACGCGATAAACGCTCTGACCTCAGGGTCGATGGAAAACGCATAGTAGGAGTTGCCCAGAAAAAGGATATCCACGGGCTCGGCAAGAGGTGTGCTGATCGGCAGCGCCTCTGCCCCGACCGCTTTTGCGACCGCCTCAGCCAGCCTCTTTGTGTTTCCGGTCTTTGTGTAATAGCGTACTGCAATGTTCATCGTGTCGCCTCCATTCCCGATCACTGTGCCTTTGCGCGAAAAATGAATATCAATATTATACGCCATCCGCTTGTGAAGCTCAACAGACAATTGAAGTTTTCGGGCTTCAAAACAATCAGCCCCTGCGCCACCGCGTAAAGCCGCGATGATGCAGGGGCTGTGCCTTGCTATGACCTTTCTGATATGATTTGCCGCACGATCTCGTCGCCCATCAGTTCGCTGGTGCGATAGACCCTCTGACAAAATGATTCCAGACTGAACGCCATGCTGCTGCCCGCGTCGAGCAGGATACCCGTTACCGTGAAGGCGAGACGTGTCTGCCTCTCGCGCAGTTCCTCGATGAAGCTGTCCGGCAGAATACATTCGCCGTCCGTGATGAACACCACGTCGGCGTTCTCGAACCCGCCCGTTTCCATGAGCATCAGCGCCTCGCGCAGCGGCGTCTGGAAGTCCGTGCCGCCGCCGAGGAAACGCTCTGCCGCCGTGAGCTTGTCCGTGACGGTGTACTCTCCCGGGCGGAAAACGTCTGTCACGACGCTGCCTGCGCCGGAGAAGTGGATCAGTGCGAAGCTGCGACCGCCATCCGCCGCGATATCCAGCAGCGCCATGGCGAGCGCTTTTCCCCACGCGGCTTTGTCGCCCTCCGTAGAGGCGGATTCGTCGAGGCAGCAGATGATGTCGCCCACGCCCTTGCGGATCGGCTCGCGGCGGCGGTACTGCTTGATCTGCCTGCGCTGATACTTCCGCAGGAACAGCGGCACCGTCGCCGGAGACGCCAGCATGGCAAGCTCTGAGGTCAGCGCACGGGACAGGCTGTTGCCCAGCTCCAGCGAATATTTCTCGCCGCGTCCGTAGGTGTAGCCGTTTTTCTTGCCCTGCGCGAAGATCTCGCGGAAGCGTCCGAGGTATCTTGCGATGCTCTTGAGGTTCTCGCTCTTCCTGACGATTTCCAGCAGCGCCGCATTTACCTCATTGCACTCCATATTGCCGGAGCCGTCGCCCCATGCCGCCAGAATGTCCCGCGTTTCCTCTGCCCGATCTGCAGTTGCCTTGATTGAACCGGCGATTATGGTCGCAACGTCGTCCTTGTGCCGTGCCGTGGTCGCGTCGATCAGCTTGCCGACCGCCTCCACCTGCCGTCCAAGGCTCTCAGCCTTGTTCGCCGCGGCGACGGCGCTCTGTTCCAACGTGTCGTTGCGTTTCCCGCTCTGTTGCAGACGTTTCAGCAGCCCCGCAAGTTCATCCTCGGCGCTTTGCTTTGCCTGTTGCAGCTTATCCAGTGTATTCAGCGCGCCCTTATCGCCGCCGATATCCGAAAGCAGGCTGTCCAGCTCGCCTGCCGTTCGGGTCACGAACTCCGACGCCGCTTCATAGGCGGGCAGCTCGCGCCCCTCGCAGACGTTTTTGAGCGTCGGGTAATCGTCGCTCTGCGTGACGTGGTCGAGGATATTGCGGTTGAACCGCTGCGCCATGACGGACAGGTTCGCTTCGTCGTTCCGTTTCGGCATAAGCGAGTAAAACGACTGGAACACGTCGCGGGAGAGTGCGGGGAAGCTGCTCAGCTTGGTTGTCGCCTCCCCTTCCAGCGCGTCCATGGATTCGTCGCCGGCGCGAAGGTCGGCGTAGATGCCGTCCTCCAGCTTGGTCGAGCGCAGGATTCGGTCGGTGGCCGCCGCGCGCGAACTTCGGGCGAAAATCGCCTGATGTTTGCGCAGCACATCGTCTATTGTGCGGCAGGCGTTTTTCATTGGTTTGATCCCTCCTGTGATGAACGTCTCGCGTAAGCCGTCAGGTACATATTGTAGTCGCCTTTTCTGGCAATCAGACGCAGCCAGTAGTCGCACCGCTCGCCGCGCAGATAGAAGTTGAATTCGTCCATGCGCTCCAAGCTGACGCAGGCGTCCATGTGTGACAGGCAAAATGCCGTCAGCGCCCGCAGATCGGCAAGCGCGTCGGCGGCGGTCAGCGCGTCAAAGGTCGCGTCGATCTCTCGCGCCATCTCCGGCGTCGCCAGCTCCCTGTGGCTTGACCACACGGTGTTCCACCAGCGATACCCGTCGTGATCCGCACGAATATGAACAATTTTCAAGCGAGGCACTCGCGTAATGCGGTTTTCCGCGCTCTCCGTATCCTCGAACACCTCCGGGAACGGGCATGGAACGGTCAGCTTCGTCAGGATATCCGCTGTCAACGGTTTTTTTCTTCATAGCCATGCTCCTTTAGCGTAAGGGGAGGGGTCGATGCCCCTCCCTCATATTTTTGCCGCTCAGTACGGCAGCTCGCCGTCCTCGTTGCCGAAGTTCGGTACCCAGTCCTCCGGCGGCTCATAGCTCGCGTTGGAGCCGTTGCCGCTATCCTTCGGCTTGGAATCGCCGAAGCGGACGTGCTCCGCCAGGATCTCGGTGGCGTAACGCTTGTTGCCGTCCTTGTCCGTCCAAGGGCGAATCTGCAAGCGTCCCTCGACGATTGCCGTGCGCCCCTTGGCGAAATACTTCGCCACCGTTTCCGCAAGGCCGCGCCACGCGACCACATCGACGAAATCGGTCTCCTTGTTCCCGTCTTTCGCCTTGTAGTCCCGGTCACAGGCAATGCGGAAGCTGCAAACGGCGTCTCCGGCCTGCGTGCGGCGCAGCTCGGGGTTCTGGGTCAGCCTGCCCATCATCACAATGTAATTCAGCATTTCTCGTTCCTCCAAAAATCAGTTAAATTCTGCCAGCTCCTTGAGCGGCGTCGGGGTAAACCCATACTTCTCGTGGGCGCTGCGGCTCAGGTTTTCCATGTCGTCCAGCAGCTTGTCCAGCATCTGCTTTTCGCTGTCAGCCTGCGCCTTGGCGGTCAGCGCGGCGTAGAGCCCGTACACCCGCACCAGCTCCGTGCGGAACTTGCGGAACGCCTTGCGCGGCTCGATGCCGTTGTCCGCCGAAGCGTTCAACTCGTCCGCGCATCCCCGCGCCATTGCCCACAGGTCGTTGACCTTGTCCTGCATGGGATTGACGCACATGCGGGTCAGGGTGACCTCGACCAGCGGGATATCCGAGGGCTTATACCACAGGTAGTTTTTCAGCGCCAGCAGGTCGGCGGATTGCACCTCAGTGTGTCCCGCAAGCCACGCCTTTGCCTGCGCGATGGGATAATAGTTGAGGTACTTGCGGTCGGAGACCGGCACGTCCTTGCGCAGCTCGCAGAGGATATCGTCGGCAAGCTCGTTGATCGCGTCCGGCACGGGGATGTCGTTAACCTCCTGCTGCATCCGTTCCAGCTCGTCCAGCGTGATCGTCGCGCTGACGGAGCCGAAGCGCCCTGCCTGCTTGTCGCGCAGCACCGCGAGCCGCTTGTCGCGGTCAGCGATGTTCGCCGTCACGACCTTCAGCTCCAGACGGTCATAGAGCGCCTGCAAGATCTTCTCCTGCGGGTCGTTGAAGTTTGGAAGTTCATTCGACGCTGCCATGAAGGAGATCGTCGGGATGCTGTAGGTGCGTCCCTCGTTGGTGTATTTCCGCTCGTTGAAGGCGGTCAGCAAGGAATTCAACATGCCGTCGTTGCATTTCCAGATTTCGTCCAGAAAACAGATGTCCGCTTCCGGCAGCTTGCCGTTGGTGTTGACCGTCGGCTGCGGCGGATAGAGCGCGGCAATCGCCTTGCGATAGGTCTCCATCCGCGCGGTGAGTTCCTCTACCTTCTTGCTTGAGGCAGCGTCTGCCGGATACTGCCTGCAATCGTCCAGCGCCGCTTCCAGCTCACGCTTCATGCCCTGATAGCGCGAGTCTTGCATGAGCACGTCCTCCGGCACAGAGCCGGGGAGCAGGCTGGCAAGGTCGATGCGCCCAAAAATCTGTTCTTCGTCGGTCTGCTTCGAGAGCAGCCGCTCAAACTGTACCGCGCCGGTGATGCGGCTGCGGAAGGCGTTGATGGCGTAGCTTTTCGCCTGACCGGGGTCGCCGAGGATGAACAGGTTCTTGCGGGTCAGCAGGGCGATGGCAATCATCTCGACCAGCTCCTCGCGCTCCGCGACCTGCGCGTTCACATCGCCGATGACAGCGAGCATCTTGTCCCGTAAGCTCATGCGGCGACACCGTCCGTTTCGCATTCCCGTTCCGCCGTGTCCTCGCGCATCATGTCGAGCGAGACCACGCGGTTCTTGCGCAGCGCGAGCGGCGCGTCCGTCATGCCATAGAGACGGCGCGGGTGCGCGCAGTTGAACAGCTCGCGCTCCAGTTGTGTTTCGAGGTAACCCTCCAGCGCGCCCTTTGCGGGAACGTAGGCGTCCACAGCGCAAATCAGCCGTTCGGCGAGCTGCTGATAGACGTCGTCCCGCTCCATGCGGGCGGCCTTGATGATGTCGCGGTGGCAATCCATCACGCGGTCGATCAGGGGGAGGCAACGCTCCACAACGTCGTTGCGCTCCGCAATCGTAAAATTGGCTTTCATTGTGTTTCTCTCCTTTTTTATAGTTGAAACAGTATTCTTACGCGGTTTTCCGCCCGGTCATAGCCAAGCCCGAAAATCAGCTTGCCCAGCCTGAGCTCGCCGTCCTCGAAACTCGCCGCGTAGAGGAAACGGTCAGGCATGGCTTCGCCGTCGTTTCCCTTGAGGATCTCCCGCAAGGCGAGCGTCCCGTCCTCGAATACGCCGCCCTGCTGCTCCGTCGGAGATACAATCTCCATACTTTTTCCGCAGGTCTCGATCGCCTGCGTTACAACATACAAGCCGGTTTTCATGTATCAACCTCCTTGCGTCTATGCCGCCTGATTCCAGTTTCCGTCAAACAGGTTGAGCTGTGCCCGCTCCGCGCAGAACCGTTCGTCCAGCTCGTCGATGCGATAGCTGCGATTGAACCGTTCGGTCGCCTTGTTGGGCGCGTTCTGACACGCTATCAGCTTGCTCCACAGGTCAGGGTGACGGTCGTACAGATGCCGAAGCTCGTTCATGCTCGCGTTCGGGCAGAAGAAGCAGCCGTTCCGCTTGGCAAAGCGATAGACCGGCGAGAGCAAGCCCGCCTTCTTGCACAGCTCAGCGGCGTCCTTCTCTGTCTTCCCGTACTTTGCCAACAGCGACATCTTTCTTACGCCGTCCAATCGTGCGAGCCGTTCGCCTTCGTCTGCCGCAATACCGATATACTGTACGCAGTCCTCTCTAAGCGTTTTTCTGTACGCCTTGATGGGCGGTAGCTTGCAGTCCCGCTGGATACAACACCGTCCGCACAGCGGCCAGGCGTTGAGCTTTCCGGCATTCGGACCTTTTTGCAGGATGCGGTAGAACGACTGAAGATAGGTCATCGGCGAGCGCAGGACGATCACCCTGATACCGTTGCGTTCCAGAAACGGGATCGCGCAGTCAAGAATGAAATCCCTGTGCTCCGGCGTCTCGCCGGAGGTGTATTCGTCGAACATCACCTCACAGTAGGCGACCTCGTCCAGCGGTTCTCCATGTTCCAGCGCCAGCAACACCGTAGCCATACTGTCCTTTCCAAACGAACAGCTTGCGATATGTTTCATGTCGGCTTCCACTCGTTCCCGACCCGTACCTCGACGGAACAGACCGTTTCAACGTCGTGATTCGTCCGCAGGCGAAAGTCCGCCAGCGCGTCAAGCCTGTTCGTTGCAGCGACATAATAGCTGCCGGTCGTTCCATCCGACTCCTGATAGTTGATGCGGTACGGACGCTTTTCGTGCTCTCCCATATCACGCCGCCTCCTCTCCGGCCGCTTCGGTGCAGAGGTCGATCACCATCTGGCATTGATCCATCTCAAAGCCGCCGATGTGGGTCTCCTTTGCCGGAAGCCGCATCTGCTGGGACAGCCATCGGTAGGCGTTCGCCCGCGTCATGTGGCGGGACGTCCAGAAAGCGTCAAAGATATGATGGGTTTCGATGCGTTTGAGCCGCAGCGCCTCGTTCGCCACGTTGCCGAGGGGCTTTGTCGTCCCCTTGTGGCAGCCGACGCGGGCGTTGCAGTTCTGGCACTGGTAAAGGCTTTCCTGTTCCAGCCCCAGACGATGCGCGGACGCGCCGTACACGCTGGACGCGGGAACAAGGCGGATGATGCCGCCGCAGTAGCGGCAGATCTCCGGTCTTTTCAAGATCGCTTCACCTCCTGTTTACGCCGCCTTGGATTCCTCGGCGGGCTCTTTCTTCTTGCGCTTGCCCTTGGGCTTCGCCTCCTTCGCGGGCTTCTTCTCGGGCGTCTCCTTCACCGCTCTCTGCCGCACGGCGATGCGCTCCACCGCCTTCGGCTCCCGCGTCGGGACTTGCAGGCAGGTCAGCTCGTCCGTTTCCATGACGAGCATCCCGTTCGCCGCCGTCTTGAGCATCATCGTCCCGCCCAGCGCCCGGAAGCATTCCAACAGCTTTTCCGGGTTGTACCAGAAGGTTCCGGCGGGATTGCCGGACAGCGGCACGGTGTCAAGCTCCTTAGTCGATGCGCCGTACTCGCTCTCGCAGGTCATGCGCAGGCGCGAGCCGTCAAAGCTCAGGCTGAAGCGGTTGTGCTCGCCGATCACGGCATAGACCGAGGACATGGCGTCGCGCAGCAGCGCCGCGTCGGTCAGCACGATGAAGCTCGGCCGGACGCTTGAGAGCAGCTTGGCGCTGTCAAAATACTGTCCCTGCATCAGCCGCGCCGAAAAGAGGAAGTCCTCTTTCATGAACACGACCGTATTGCCCGTCATTCCGACGCGCAGCTCGTCCTTGTTCCCGACGAGCCTCGCCAGCTTCGCCAGCGAGTCCGCCGGGATCAGCAGCTCCGTCGTCGCTTTGCTCCTGCTCTCGCCCTTTGCCGCCGCGATGCGGAAGCTGTCGCTGCCGACGGCGCACAGGCCGTCCGCGCTGAACGTAAGATGCACGCACTTCATCAGCGGCTTGTCGTCCGTCTCCGAGACGGCGAATACCGTCCGCTTCGCCAGCGTCGGTATGCCGGTCACGCCGACCGTGTCCTCCGGGAACGGGATATCCAGCCGCGGGTATTTTGCGCTGTCCAGCGTGCTGACGCCGTAGAACGCCTCGCCGGAGGTCAGCTCCAGATAGCCGTTGCTGTTCCGCTTGATCGTGACCGTATCGCCCGCGAGGCGGCGGAGCATATCGACCAGCAGCTGCGCGTCGATGATGGCGGCACCATCCTCGGTGATGGTTGCGGGAATGCGCCGCTCCAGCGCGACTTGCAGGTTGCCGCCCGCCACGGTCAGCTTGCCGTCCTCCGTTGCGAGAAAGGCGCAATCCAATTCCGGCAGCGGGGATTTTGCGGGGCAGACTGCCAGCGCGTCCTGCGCGGCGGACAGCAGTTCTTCTCTGTTCGCTGTGAATTCCATGGTTCACTCCTTTACGCCACGAAGTCGAAGATCGTCAGTTGGTTTTCATCCACGACGCACTTCTTCGGCTTCCGTTTTCTGCTCTGCGCCTCCAAAAGAGAGGCGTACATCGACGCCAATTCCGCGCCGCTTCTCTGTGTTGGAAGTACGGCAACGGCGGCACGGCTTGGCTTCTCCTGCGTCTCCGGCTGTTTCGTCGTGTGGCGGTTGGGATTGATGATCGCCATTTTCCGAAATGCCGCCGCGACGTCCTCCACGTTGTCCCGGATGCCCAGCATCAGCTCCTTTGCCATCTGCGAGGTCATGTCCTTCACGTCACTCATGGCGGCGAGGCCCTCTTCCGAGAACGATCCTTCGATCAGCCCCGCGACCGCCAGCTTGGACGCCATAAGCTTCATCGCCTTGTGCTGCATGGTGTCGGCATAATAGAACAGGTAGACCTCCACCTTCGGCGCGGTCTGGTTGATGCGCCAGCTCCGGCGCGATGCCTGCCGCAGCGTGAAGAGCTTGTAGCCCATGCTGTAGAAGATCAGCGTCGTGAAGGTATTGAGGTCGAGTCCCGTTTCCACCAGAGACGGGTTCGTGATCATCACCTGCATCCCGGCGGCGAGGCGCTTTTGCACCCAGTCCTCGCGTTCGTCCGGTCTGACCTTCTCGCTCATGATCTCCGTATGGATGCCGCTTTCCGTCAAAAGTTTGTGCAGCTTCTTCTGCGAGTCGCTGCGCACCCAGCTCGTGTAGATCAGGACGTGTTCGCCCGCCGCAATCTTCCGCTGTACGACCTCCAGCACCGCCGTTTCCTTTTTGCCCAGCGTGTCGAAGTCGCCGACGCTCGGCGGTTCCACGATGGGGTTGCCTGTGATGGGATGCAGGATGGGCGGCTGGTCATAGGGCTGGTCGGGATAGACCGTCAGCAGGTTCAGGTACGCGGACAGGATCTTCTGCGCCACGCGCCGGTCGCTTTTGAGAACGCTTTGCAGCACCTTCTGCGTCTGCTCATACGCCTTTCTGACCTCCGGCTCCATGTGTACCGCGACGGGGATCTCCTCGTAGTCCGGCAGCTCCTTTCCCATATCGTTCAGGGAGAGGAACGCCGTCTTTTCCAGCAGGAAGCGGGAGAATACCAGCGGTGAGACGCCCGGCAGCTGCTTTACGCGACGGTCGGATTTCGTCGCCCTGCGGTTTGAGGCGTAGTCCGGGTCGGCTTCCTCGTAGATGACCTGCTCCACGCCGTACTCCGAATTGAAGTCTCCGGGACTTGCGTAGGGTTTGCCGTCCCGCACCATCAGGCCCGGCATCGTGCGGTAGAGCAGATGAAAGATGCCCGAGGCGTAGCCGTTGATGAGCGTCGCGGTCATGCCGATGAACTTCCGCGCCGCGGCGAAGATCTCGCCCATGGCGTCGCCCTGTCCGCTGTCGTTGTTGTACTGGTGCAGCTCGTCCGCGATCAGACAGTCGATCCTGCCGCCGTACTTCCGCTTGATGTAGGAGCTGAGCGGATAGCGGCGGCACGCGCCGACCGTGCGATAAGGCGCATCGGGGTTTTGGTGGATTTCGCGGAGCTTTTCCAGCACCGCTTCGTTTTTCGTTTTCTCGAAGTGCTCCCATGCCGCGTGACGGTACACCCAGCCGTAGCCGCCGAGCTTGACCCAGTCGGACTGCTCGTCGGGATTCACCGCCGTCCACAGTATCGAGCCACAGGCGGGACACTTGTGGTTCTTCCGGTTCTCCTTGCGGAAGTGGTGCTGGGTCGCCGGAACGAGATAGTCCGGCTCGTCGCTGCTCAGCGGCACCTCGATCCTGCTCATGCAGTCCGGGCAGAGGAACTCCGTCGCGCTGTGCGCTCGCCTGCGGGCGATCACCGCGGGGCGCTTCATGTAGCCATCGCGCGCCTTCTCCTTGGAGAGAATGGCGCACACACTCCTGTCTCCGCGTTCGTACTGCTCATAGAGCCGGTCGAAGTCCGCGATGCTGCGCACCACCATGCCGTAGGTGTCCGGCAGCGTCTCCGCAATCTCGCGCACCCACTTCTTTGCGACGTGGGACGGGCAGAGGATGACGTTGAAGGTCTTTTGCCGCGTGTGCCGGATGCTCCACAGCGCGGAGAGCATGGCGACCGAGCCGATCTTGCTCTTGCCGCTGCCGCATTCCGCGACGATGAACGCGCACTTGTCCTTTTGCAGCTGGCGTCTGACCGCCTCGGCGACGGCGAGCTGCGCGTCGTAGAGCGGATAGCCCGCGTGCTCGCGGACAAAGTCGTTGATGTCCAGCACCTCCTGCGACAGCGGCGCGGCCGCAGGGTCGAACAGCGGCTCGAACTGGCTGCGGATGCGCCGCGCCACCGTCACGCCGAAGGTGTTCAGGTAGCCGGTGACGTTGTCCACGCCGTCGAAACCGTTCGGGTCTTTTACCTCACCGGGGATTTGGATTGCGCCGGAGCGCAGCCCGTCCTCCACCACGGAGACGATGTTCCTGTCCTCGTTCTCGCATTGCAGCACCCATGCATCGAGCTTTTCGTGGATGGATACCACGGTCAGCCGACGGAGGATACCGCGCCGTTCCAGCTCGCTGAGCAGGTAATCCCGAAACGCCGGGATCAGCGGCACAGCGGTCTTGCGGTCGATTTCCTCGAACAGCCGGTCTTTGTCATCCTTCGGACAGAAGATGATACATTTGCGGGGCGGAAGGTCGGTTTCCTCCCGCGGTTCCGCGTCTCTGCTCTCCTTTGCGCTTTGGTCGTCGTCCTTCGCCAGAAGCGTCGCCTCGGCGTACACGCCGTCGTGGCTGAGCTGGCGCTCGTAGCGTTTGCTCTCGCTCTGGAACGAGTAGGTCTTGTCCGCGATCTCCACATCGAAGCGTCCGCCCGCGTAGATGGCGTCAGACAGGGCGCGCACGACCTCGGGATAGCCGCCGATGCGGATGGCGCGGATGATGTTTGCTCCGTCCGTCTCCTCGAACACGATGGTGTCCGAGTAAGCGGAAAGCCGGATCTCCTGCGCTGTGTTGTAGTAGCTGATGCGAAACAGGTTACTTTGTGACATTCATTCTGCTGGCCCCTTTCGTTTTTCTTGCGGACGCAAAAAAGACCGTAATCGCCCGTTATGGGTAATTACAGTCTTCCGGGTCCGTATGTATTTCGCACTTCAAGGTCTTACGCGGAGCCCAAAGGGTATAGTAACCCCTTGTCTCACAGCTCCACCCTAAGAATGATCCGCCCTAAAAATGATCCGCCCTGAAATACGGGAATATTGTAGCAAAGCAGGACGCGCTTGTAAACTTGAGGTTGCCGCAAGGGCGGGGTATGGATTGGAATGGCAAAGCACGAGCATACCGGGATGCCTGCGAAAGAAATACTGTTGAGGGCAGAAACGGAAATGCCAAACACCGCTGGGGGCTGAACCTCATCATGTCTAAGCTGGATGAGACCGCCAAAACGGAAGCCGCACTCAATATCATAGCCATGAACGTCGCCCACCGGCTGGCGCGATGGCTTTTGCGTTATTTTGGATTCCCGAGACTTGTACTCGTTTTTCAGTAGACCCTATATATGGATATCCTCAATCGGGCAACCGATTATGTCCATATCATGACCCCTTATCTGATTTTGGACGGTGAGCTTGAAGCTGCGCTCAAATATGCAGCACAGCGTGGTGTCGATGTGAAAATCATCCTGCCGGGAATCCCGGACAAAAAGGCAGCTTATGCACTGGCCAAAACACATTTTCAAACACTGATTGACGCGGGCGTGAAACTGTATACCTATACGCCTGGCTTTGTCCATGCCAAGGTCTTTATCAGCGACGATTAGAAGGCAGTTGTCGGAACAATCAATATGGATTATCGCAGCCTTTACCATCATTTTGAATGTGCGACCTATCTGTATCGTACAGACTGCATTCCTGATATTGAGCAGGATTTTCAGAACACACTTGACCAGTGCGCGGGGGTGACAGAAGAGCGTATCAGAGAGGACTCGGTATCAGACAAGCTTCTCGGCACTGCCATGAAGTTTGTGGCGCCGCTGATGTAAATAATATTTGATAAATGCCTACTTTTCTGATAACATATTCCTGCAACGGGTGAAAAGAGGTATGTGCTTTATGAATGAACTGGAAGCCATTCAAAAGATCCTTGCCTGGCAGACCGCGCAGGTCCTCGGATATGAGGATGAGGATGACGCAAAGGAGCATGCTGGCTTGCGCAAGGTCGATTTTGATTCAGGTCGTTTTACCCCGGTCATGATCGGCAAAAACTTTCGGAATAAGTTGATCTCGGCGGATCGGGAAGGTAAATGGGAGACGGTTGTCAAGTTGATACTTGAAAATTTCGTGATGGACGAATACACCTTGAATGCGGCGGTGTTCTTCTCGGAGGACGCGGCAAGGAGGCGTTTTTCAAAGGGGCGCTGCTTTGACTCCTTCGACTATCTTTCAAGCTTTCAGCCGGGCTCTTCCTCACAGAAGGGATGCGATGAGAATCTTGTCAAATGGACGCACTGTGTCCAGCTCCTCTATGAGGCAGCGCCGGAGGAGGCAACTCTTGCGGCGGAACACGCGGGACAGAAGCACTTATTCAGCTGGTTTTGGATCATGGAGGTGGACGCATACCAGAAAAACCTGAATGCGCTTCGTTTTGTCGCGCATCACGATCAGCTCACCGGACTTTATAATCGCCATATGCTGAGCGAGTTTGTGCATAATGATACGCCGTGCATCGTGATCATGCTGGATGTAAACAAATTCAAGAGCATCAACGACGGTTACGGACACGCTGCTGGAGACGATGCGCTGCGCATGCTTGCAAGGCGCTTGGAATCGGTTTTTTATCACAAACAGTTTGACCTGATATTCCGTATGGGTGGTGATGAGTTCCTTGTGATTATGTTGGATCATAACGAGGAGCGCGCCATCGCATGTATGAAATCCATGCGGGAAGAGATTCAATGCGGGGATTTCAGCTTTTCTGTTTCTATCGGCTACGCCGTCAACGAACGTGATCTCAGGGAAAGCATGAGGCGTGCGGATACAGCACTGTATCAGGTGAAGGAAAACGGTAGAGTAGGCTTTATAAGAGGTTGAAACATACAGTAAATATCAAGACGCAGACAGAAGGATTAACCTTTTGCCTGCGTCTTGATTTTTTGTTACCGATTACTGTCGGCGGTAGCCATTAAAAGGATTTGATCGGCAAGCGTCTGCTCGTCCGCATCAGTCGGGTAATCTGCTATGTAGAGCAGCAGCCCCATCATATTTCCCATCCTCTGATAAAGCAGCATTTTATTCAGCGGCAGATCCATATTCCAGTGAAGGACTGTACGATAGAGCTTTTCAGCATACGGTCGCGCAGGACCAGACCGAGTACAATCAGCGCTTCGATGCACTCAGCCAGAAGTTCAAGGAGGCTGAGAGCAAGAAGGATGCGGTCGCACAGCAGATCAGCGACATCCGGGACCGGCGCGGCACGATGGAGGACTTCCTCCGGATTCTGAAACAGCAGGACGGCGAGGTCACCGCCTTCAGCGAAAAGCTCTGGTGCGGCCTGCTGGACTACGCTACGGCCTACGCGGATGGCCACCTGACCTTCACCTTCAAAAACGGCTCAACCTTCGAGGACTGAGCCGGGTAAATGCAACGCTCCCAATCATCGGTTTGTGGCCGGTGACCGGGAGCTGTTTTCGTCTGTGAAACTGGAGGTTGTCGTGCCATCTACAGTTCCTTCAACATCTGCTTTTCATTCTCCTTAGGCTTCAACTTATGAGATTGTTGCTATAATAATATCATCAGCATGGCGAAAGATCAGACTCGGCTTTTTAGATTAGCAATCATCCTGTCAAAGGCGTCTTTTGCCACCTCGTTTTCACGTTCCGAAGCAACAAAGCAATGCTGCATTTGAAGATTCCGTTCAGCCAGAGGATCAACTAAAACGTGTTCTACGCCTGCAATGGTTAATGCGGAGCCCATCGCTCGCATATCCACATAATACTCGCTGCCCAGAAGGAAAGCTGACGGATAATTGGAATCGACCCACAGGATGTTGTTGTATGTTTGCTTTTCCTCACGGCTGAGGAAGATGGAGCCTTTCACATAGTTTCCTACAAGCACCTTGGTACCTAATGAGAATTTATCATAAACGAGTGGCGCATCGTCGAGCACGACTGCCTTAACCTGCTCTGGCTTCAGCACAGGAGAAATACCTGAGGCCTCAGCATAATCCGGATTCGTAATGATACTCCCCAGCTGACTTGTCATAATCGCTCCCGCAGAAGAACCCATGATCACCACCCGTTCCATGTCCAGATGATATTCATCAGCATGATCGATCAAAAACTGAAACGCCTCGTTGGCCTGAATCAGCGGGGCCGGAAAATGGTATTCCGGGACCAGCACGTAATCAATATTGACAAGATTAAACCCTTCTGCACAGATATCGTCCAACAATGCAGTCGCATCACTTTCAGCGAGGGGATCTCCTACACTCTTACTGCCGCCGAAGAATCCACCGCCGTGAAAGTAGATAAGAGTGGGCCGTGCTGTTTCCCTGTTTTCATCCGGGTAGGTGATATCCAGGAAACTGTTTGGATAGTTTTCAGAATACTTAACCTCTGTAATGATGTACTGACCATTATCCTTAATTCCTTCCATCGGCTCGCCAAGTGGATCATAGGAGTTTATGGTATTTACAGTATTGGCCGACAGCTTTTGGATCGTACCTACGATAATTTGGGTGTGCATCATAAGGATCAAAGCTGCTGTCGCCAGAACAGCAGGTAAGATCGCAAGAACGATTAATAGGGTATGTCTCTTTTTCCCTGTTTTTCTACTCATTTGGTTTTCTCCACATCCTGCCAGTTGCTGTTATGAAGGATCTCCGCATTCTCACCAACGAATACCGCAGCAGCATCTTCATCTCCGCAGAGCTGCCACAGCATCCATGCTGTCATGTAGCCGTCACTCCGAGCAAGCATGTCTTCGTGCTCTGCGCCGGTCGCTCTGGCACGTACCTTAAGCACTTCATCGCTGATCATTTCATAATTCTCAATCAGGGAAGCAAGCGGCGAAACTCCGGCATATTCCTTGGTGATATCAGCCACACCTTTATCATCGGTTGCTCCGGTTCCTGCTGCCATAAAGTATGGAATCGAGATCTTGGAAACATCATATTTCCAACCCATATTTCCGGCAAGAAACGGATAGGCAGCGCTCCCGGTAAATATCGTTTTATACGCTGTACCATTGTCGTACATCGTTACTGCTGCTAAGGCTCCGGCTCCACCCTGTGAGAAACCCACGATTCCGATGTTCTCTGTGTCAAGCCTGCCGTTCAATCTATGATTCTTCGGCAGATCCAAAAAATAGTCGAGCATGATGGACGTTGTTTCACCGGTTCCTGCCTGCGGGTCTTCGTTTCCGACAACAATGAATCCCCACGACGCAAGCCGCTTAAACCACGGTTCATATTTGAAAGCAGGTGTCCCGCTGGCATTCACGACTACGATCACGGGATACTTTTCATCGTTGCTCGCCAGTTCTGAAGGATACCAGAAACGCACCTTTTTTATCGTCTCATTCTCAGATAGATCATCGAGAGTGAAAACCACATATTCACCGGGCTGTGAATACTTCTGCTCAAGGGGCGCGGAAGAAGAGAACTCTGTATAATAATCTTCTTTGACGGAAGTCCTCTTTGCCTCTATCAAGCCTTTGATTACAAGTGCAGCCACTATAGCTGCTATGACTAAAGTGATCACTCCGATGATTCTCATGACCTTTTTCATGATGACCTCCTTGACAAACTGTTGAAACAAGTGTATCATGAAAGAGTCGAGGATACAAGTGTTTCAGTAAAATGATACACCGGAGGGAGGTTTGTTTCATCGCCATGAATATGAACAACGAGCAGAAAAACACCTATGTAAAAAAGCAGATCACCGCTGCACTTCTTGCACTTCTTAAAGAAAAGCCTCTCTCAGGTATCTCCGTCAGTGAGCTTACAAGCAAGGCTGAAATAGGTCGTGTTTCTTTCTACCGGAATTATCAGAACAAAGAAGATATCCTGAAAGAAGAATCGGATCGGCTCATCAAGGAATGGGGCAGGCTTTATGAATCAAACCCAGAGTCAGCACCGGAAACATTGTTCCCGTCGTTGTTTGATTTCTACCGGGATCACAGGGATTTCTACACAACTCTCTACAATGCTGGCATGTCTTCCATCATGATGGAAACGATCATCGGCACAATTCAGATCACGCCTGAAATGCAGAACCTTGAAGCCTACATGAAATCCTTTTGGGCCTATGGCATTTATGGCTGGATGCTCGAATGGATCAAACGTGGTATGCAGGAAAGCGGAAAAGAGCTGAGTGCTCTCTTTGCACTTGCTCGTCAGAATCAAAGATACCCGACCACCAGATTATCTTAATCTGATGATCGGGTTTTTCATTCCACAATTGTTGCGCCGCTGTTTGCAATCTCTCCGCCTGTTACCATGGTTTCTTCCTCAGAACCTCAAATAGTCCGTACCACCCTCCGTATGGAACACGATCAACCGCTCCTCTTTCCCCTCCGGCTCGACGTCGAAGCCCAGCCAGCGCCAGAAGTGCGCTCCTACGTCGTTCAAGCCCTCTTGCTCACGCTTGTTGTGCCTCACCGCGTGTTCGGGATGATGCACATAGATTGCGTTCATCATCGCCGCGCGGTCGATCAGCCCCGACGCCATGATTTCATCGTAGAACCTCCAAAGCTCAAACAGTGCCAGACAGCCTGCCGATTCCGGGAAGAACAGATAGCCGTGCGTGGTGTCGATCCCCTGCTGCAAATCGCTGTCCAGCATCTCCGCCTGCTGCACCGTATAGTCTGACAGGTCGCACGACCACACCGGATAACAAAACCGCGATCATACGCTCAAAACGTTCAGTCTCCAGCGCAAAGACGCCGCAGGCGAGCCGCTTGTGCCGCGTCACCGCGCCGCGCGGCGTCATGGGCGGAACGGGGTAGTCTCCGAAGTATTCAGGGTGGTGCTCCATGCCATAGATCGCCGTCGATAGAACGTCTTCGCTTTCCAGCAAGGGCAAATGCTGACCGGCAAGGTACTTTTGAACCTCGTAGGTAACGACCGTCCTCCCGCTCGCCGGATCGTCCATCCGATAAATGAGCAGGTTGGGGTCGCTGTTCGCGGCTTCGCCATATGCTTTTGCGGCGTCCGAGAGCGGTGCCTGCTCCCGATGCACGATGTAGTATTCCGCAGGTATCTCTTCGCCGAGCCTTTGCCCAACAATGTAGTAGACGCCCGGGCAGTATGCCTCGCGGTGGTACATCTCGCTGAAATCATCCTCCAGGAGGAATGGTAAAGAATGATCGTCTCTCATGATTTCTCCTCATTGCCTGCTGTCGCAGGATTCTCTTGATTGGTGATGTGATTATTTATGTTTCCTTATAGTTGGTAATTATATCGCTTGCTTCTATTTTTGCAAGTCAAATGTCAGTAGTACAATCTCCCATCTGTATCTTCCGGAAAGACTACAATAACGGATAGTAACGGATAGTAACGGAAGGGAGACACGATGATGGACACTTCATATCAGGATCTGCTGCGAGAGCGCATCACCCAACTGAGGCTGAAAAAAGATGTGTCGGAACGCCGCATGAGCCTTGACCTCGGCAAGACCGATTCCTACATCCGCTCGATCACCAGCGGGAAGGCGCTGCCCTCGCTCACGGAGCTGTTCAACATCATCGAGTATTTTGGCATGACGCCTGCGGAGTTTTTCAACGGGATGGAGCCTGAGCCCAGCGCCCGCGTGGCGCTGCAAAACCGTATCTCCGAACTCAGCGACGACGATTTGGAAAAGGTTCGGCTTTTCATCAGCTGGATCACAGCCGAATAGAGAAAACAGCCTCCCCGCCTTTTGCTTGGCGGGGAGGCTTCTTTGCCTTACTCCTTTGCCACGATTTCGCCGAAGACCTGCTTTTTCTCGTAGTCGAAGCGTTGGATAACAACCGTGACGCTGTCGCCAATCAGGAAGTCGCCGTCCTCGTACTGGAACGAGTAGTTGCACAGGACGGTCACGCCGTCGGTGAGATTGCAGAACACGCCGCCGCCATACTTGCCGGCGATCACGCCCTGCCTGCTGCATCCGACCGGATGCCGGAAGTCCGCCTCGTCATAGGGGTTCGGGATGGTTTCCTTGACAGAAATCGTTAGATGATTCTGCCGGCTGTCGTACTCCTTCACGATGCACTCCAACACCTCGCTGCGGCGATACCGGGCCTTGAGATCGGGGATCGCCGTGTAGTCGAGGTCGCGCTGGGTCAGCGTGATGTCGTAGCCGTGGCAGGTCGTGAGCATCTGACGGTTGCCCACCGTCAGAACGCTGCACTCCGACCGTGCGCCGGGGCGGTTCAGCTGCTGGCTCGTGGAGAAAAAGTAGCGGCGGGACACCAGCGCCAGCCGACGCGACGCCATCACAAATTTCTTCTCGCGGTCAACCTTCGTGACGAGGAAGTCGATGGTCGCGCCGCCGAGGTTGCGCGTAACGTTGCGCGGGCGCTCCTCGCCACGGAACCACAGCTCCGTTTCGGGGATCAGGATGGGAACGCGGAACGGGATCACCACCGCGCAGTAGAAGACGCGTTCCGTGATCTCGCCCGAACGTCTGTCCCTGATGCGGAACATCGTGGGGTTGATGCCGGCGACCTTACCCGTCATGACGCTGTGACCGCGGAACGAGGCGTAGATGCTGCTCCACTCCTGACGCTCCGGTGCAGAGAGCTTCCGATCCAGCTCGCGGAAGTCAAGGCCGAAGAACGCGCGGCGCTCCGCACCCTCCGCCATGAGTCCCGGTCTGTACGGTACAATTTCCTCCTCCGCGGCACTCGGATTCGGCGGCTTCGGTTCTGACGAAGCCTCGACAACATCTTCGATATCATTGTCGGTTTTCGGCTCCTCGTCATGGTCTGTCTGCACGGTTTCCCTGACGACCGCGACATCCAATGCGTCGCTCAGGAAGTCGGGCGCGTGCTCCACGTCCAATTCCGGCACAGGGTCGGGTTCCTCCTCCTGCTGTTTGCCCGTTCCCGTCAGGGAGAAGTCCTCCTGCTCTGGCGGAACGTAGTCGTCGCCGTACTGCTCATACAGCGGTGCGCCAGCTTCGGTGTCCGCGGTTTCCAGTGCGTCGCCGGTTTCCGTGACCTCCGGCAGCTCATCCGGTACTGTTTTCTTTCTGGGCATAGATACAACCTCCTTGCGTACCGTCCGTGGCAAAGTAGCGGTGAGAACCGTCGCTCTGCCGGACGGCAATAAATTGTTTATTTGAAACGGGCAGAGGATGCGCCTGCCCCTGTCCGTCAAATAACAGTATGACGCGCTCATACGCGCCGAAGCGCGGAACGTCCAACACGTCGCCGTGGCGCAGGATTGCAAAGCGGCGCACCATGAACTCCTGCACGCTGAAGCGCAGCAAAACCGGCGGCTCGGCCCAGCGGAAGTCCAGGGGCTTCGCCTGTGACAGCTCAATCATGACGTCAATGGCCTCCAGCAGATTGCTGTCCGGCTTCGTGTTCGTGAGATGGAAAACGCCGTCCGTCTCCCGAAGTTGCTGACAGGTCGTGCGCAGACGGTGCAGTGCCGCGCCCGCGACCGCTTCCGTGGCGTCGGGATTGTCCGCGCAGAACACCGGGCAAAACAGCCGATAAAGCTGTTCCCGCCGCGCGAAGCAAAGCTTTTGGATCACGTTCAGCAGGTATTTCTGCTGGATAGAAAGCAGCATACGCCCACCCCCTACGCAGTTGGCAGCGCAAGGCTGTTGAGGTACGGATCGACCATCAGGTCGCTTTCGCTCTCGGTGATGGCGTTGAAGATCGTGACCATCGTGTAGGCGGTGGAGTTCTTCACCGGCTTCTCCGTGTTTGCTGCCAGCTTGCTCAAGGCGTCCCGCAGCGTCATGTGGTCGAGGTATCGCAATCGCTTGAGCACAAGAGAGCGCGGCAGCGTGGCGCTGCCAACGCGCAGGCTGTCCGAGTAGTAGAGCCGCTCGACGGCGTTTTCGAGTACCCGCGCCGTTTCCGGCGGGAAATACGAAAGCTCACAGGCATCCAAGATGTCCGTGAGCTCTTCCTCTGCGTCCTGTCCGTCCGTCGCGTCTGCGCGCTCCACGGACGGACTGACTTCTTTCTGAATCCGTTCTTTCTTTCTCTTTTCTTTATTACTTGGCAGCAAATCCTGCGGTTCTGCAACCGCAGATTCCGCGGTTCTTGAATCGCGTATCTCGCGGTTCTTGAGGCTCAGATCCTGCGGTTCTTGCGTGTCCGCGACGTATGGCTCGCCGCCAAGAACCTCCGATCCTGCGGTTCTGGAACCGCTGTCCTCATAGTCCTCAGAGGAAAACGGGGCGCACTCATAGTCGGGGTCGTCCTGCGGCTCGACACGCGCAAGGTAGATTTGGTTCGCGTCGCCGCGCCCGCAGCGCTTCTCCCACACCAGCTTTGCCTCGACCAGCTGCCGGAACGCCGCCGTGACGCGCTGTTCGCAGATGCGAAGCTCCTTCGCCAGCGCCTTGCGCGGGAAGATGACGAACACCTCTCCAAACTCGTTTGTCCAGCCCTTCCTGCGCGAGAACTGGAAGCGGTTGAGCAGGAAGGTGTATGTGACCTTCGCCTCCAAGCTCAGCTCTGCACAGCGCGGGTCGTAGAACAGCCAGCGCGGCATCTGCATATAATAGATACTCTGGATATCGGTCTGCTTCATCAGGTCAAAACCGGGACGTTCTTTCAACTGTGCTGCCCTCATGGGTCATACCTCCTTTTATTCCTCCATACCGAGCACGTCTTCCAATGTGACCTCGCCCTCGCTGCTGACAGGGCGGCCGTATAAGTCCTCTGTGGGCGAGACGATCTCATATCTGTCATAAAAGCTCTCGATTGCGGGCGGCTTGGGCGGCGGGGCGGGCACCCTGACTGGCTCCTTTGCCGCTTCTTCCTCTTTGCGCTTTCTCCACGCCGGGACGTAATCCGTCACACGGCAGGATACCAGCTTATCGTAGCCCGGCAGCTCCTCCGGCGTGAGCTTGTAGAGCAGCGCGGGCTTGCGATGGTTGAACAGGGCGATGCACTTGCGCTCGTCCAGCCGCAGCACCTCGCTCATGTCCATCAGATCGCGCTGCGTGTTGCTCCGCGTCTGGGAGTAGGGGCGCGTGGTCGTGTAGACGGGGTGGAACAGCGGCGTCAGCGGCATTTGGTTGTTCACGACGCCGATGGTGATCTTGCCGCACTTCTCCGAGATATACTTCGCCGAGGTGTTGTCGTTGCAGCCGAGATACAGCGTCGTATCGAAGGTGTTGAGCTGATTCTCCCACTGCTTGCCCGGGTAGCGTTCCTGCCACTGGGACAGACTCTGCACCACCGCCTAACAGCTCATGTTGAAGCCACGGATGCTGTTGAGCGCGTCGGCGATGCCGTCCATGTAGCCGATGTTGCAGTATTCGTCGAGACAGAAGTTCACCAGCACCGGCAGCCGCCCGCCATGCAGGTGCGCGTAGTTGGACAGCTGCGGGATCGCCAGCGAGAAGAACAGCGAGCTTAAAAAGCGGTAGGCGGAATCCTGCGCGGAGATGATAACAAAGTAGGCGCAGGGCTCGCGTCCGGGCAGCGTCAGGTCAACGTCGTGGTTGCGCGTGATCGTGTCCACCAGCTGATCCTGAAAGACGGCGAGGCGGTTGCCCAGTCCAATGACGATGTTGCCCCACAGCGTCTCCCGCGCCTTGAGGAACAGCCCGTGCGGCCCTCTTGCCGGATGCTCCGGCGGCAGACTCGCCAGCGTCTTGTTGATCTCGCCGATGCTTCGGTTGGCGATGATGTCGTAGACGTTGCCAAGGCCCCGCTGCTCGATGGGCAGCAGGTTGCCGTGCTCGTCCTTCAGATTGACGACGTAGTGGATCAGCGCCATGAGCAGATTCAACTCGGCGCGGCTCCAGAAGTCGTCCGCCTCCTTAGGCCCCGACGTATTTTCAATGATCGTGTTCGCCACCGTCTGGACAAGGCGTTTTTCCTTGTCCAGTCCGCTCAGACAGTTCCAACCGTCCGAGTATTCCATGTCGAGGTAGTTGATGGCGCGGACGGTGTAGCCGCTCTCCCGAAAGTAGACAGACAATCGCTCGAATATCTCTCCCTTCGGGTCGGTGATGAAAACCGACTCCCGCCGCTTCGCGCAGCCCAAAAGGAAGGGGAGGATGAAGCCGCGGGTCTTGCCCGTACCCGGCGCGCCGATGCAGAGCAGATTGTTGTTGTCGCCCGCTTTCATCTCGTGCGCCACATACAGCGCGTATTTCTCCGGGTCGTCGTCTCGCTGCTTGTATTTCCCCAGCAGCATTCCCTTCACCTCCTGCGGTGAGCCCAGCTCCAAGAACGAACGCAGCTCCTGCTCCGTAAGGAAGCCGGACGTGCCGTGCGTGCCATCCGGCAGAATATCGAAGCCGCGCGGGTCGCGCTTGTACCGGTAGCCGGAGAACCACAGGTAGCCCTTTTTCGTGGCGAGGCAGAACAGCAGCACCGCCACAGCCGTCGTCACAAGCCCCGTGGGCGTCAGGATGGCGAAGATGTTTTTCAGCGGATTGAACGTCCAAATGCTTTGGATCTTCCCTTCGGGGTCATGGAAAGTCTGGTTGATACCGAGGCGGATGGAGTTGAGGAACATGCCGTAGAAATAGAGACCGATCAAGCCGGTCGGGAGATAGACGGGCAGCTTCTCTCTGTGACGCTCATACCAGCGTCCGGCTTTGTTTTCCAGACGGTCTTCCAGTTTTTCGAGCAGCTTGGATAAGCGGGGCATGGATCACCTCTCCTTTCTCGGTTCGATAGCCCTCCATGGGCGGGGTGTAGAGGGTGCTGACGCCAAGCTCGCGCAGAGCGTCCTCTTTGATGGAGTACACCCGCGCAAGTCCTGTGTCGCGGTATCGTTTTTTCAGCACCGCCTCCACCTGCGGCTTGAGTGCCGCCATGACGATCTGGTTCATCCCGCGCTCCCGCGCCGCTTGGATGGCGGCGTCGATGCGCCGGAGATCCATGTCCGCCGCCATGACGAAGGGCTTGCCCTCGAACAGCGCGTCCCACGCAGGAACGTCTCCGGGCGCGGGCGCGTATCTCGTTTGGAGCGCCGCGCGGGTCAGGACGCTTCGGTAGTCCGGCAGCGCCATCAGGCGGAGCTGCATCGCGCCGGTGGCGTCGCAGGGGAGCAAATGCACGGGCAGGGTCAGTTGGCGATAGGCGTCGGCGTAGCTGACGTAGCGTTTCAGCTCCCTTGCCGGTTCGGCATCCAGCTCGGCGAGGATGTCGCCATAGCTCGCGCCGGCGAAGAAGAACGCACGAGCGACGTTTTTGATTTGGGCGGTATTGTTGTGGAAGGCGTTCAGCTCATCGACAAGCAGCATCTCGCCGATGCCGGGACAGACATAGTGCGCGGCATAGAGTGTATCGCCCAGCCGCAGCAGCGCCGCGATGCGCGAGTTGCTCCACGGGTTTGTTCCGTGTCCCCGCATCAGAGTCGGTAGGTAGAACACTGACCGCTCTTTCAGCGACATAATATCCGTTGTGAACACCCGCAGCCCCGCGCGGTACGCCGTCAGCATGACGGAAGCCCGCCGGATACGCCGCAGCGTGTTGGAGGCAAGATAAGATTGGCGAACATTCTCGGGCAGCGCCTTGACATAGGATTCTAAAAACGCATCACCCGCGCTTGTCATCGTCAGGGCTCCGCTGGCTTTGTGCGTTCGGATCAGCCGCACACCTTTGAGGTTGGTGATCGTCGTTTCATCGAAACGATCAGCAAGCTCGGCAGGCGGGAGATAGCGGCACCACCGCAGCAAAAGCAGCAGCTCAATATCCCGTATGCTGAAAATCATAGGCTTCTCCCTCTGTTCCTGCGTGAGCGCCGAAACCGTTCGTCCGCCGTTCCGGCGTACTCACGATTTCGGCGCCCTCTTCGTGTTCATACATTCGCCCTGCGTGGATGATGTATTCTTTCCTGTTTTCCCACAAGAATGAGAAACGCAGTTCCTTTGGTTATGCGCCCTCCGACCCATTGCGGGGTAGATGTATAGGATTCAAATACCGACCGGACGATCTCTCTGCGTCTTTCACTAAATACATCGGGGGTCACAGCCCGTACTCGCCGCCCCTCACGGCGAAGAAGTCCGCCGCGTCCGCGCTGTCCAAAAGCGTGATGTGACAGGCGTTCTCACTGCTGCGGGAGGACAGCAGCGCCACGCCGAGCGTGTACTGGTCGTCGTCGGGGAACACCCTGCCCTTGATGGCGTTGCTGACGGTCTTCCACGATTTGTTATCCTGATCGAACACGCGCCGCCCTTCGATATCGCTATGCTCGTCGATCACCATAAGCGCGCGCGTGTAATACGGCAGTGACCGCCCGCCGCTTTCGTACTCGTCGAGCAGGCGTCGGATCGTATCGCTGAGCCAAACCGGCACCTGAAAGGCAACGCTCGGCAGCAGCGTATTGAGCGTGATATGCAGCCAGTTCCCGTCGATCAGCTCCACCGTGCCCGTCACGTCCCGACGCGGGACAACAGGCTTGTACGCCGCACCTCCGGCGGGCGGCATGTTCCGCTCACAGAGGCGGCGCAGCTCCACCGTCGCGCTCTCGAATCCGCCCACGGCCTGTTCCAGCGTGCGGCGGAGCTTTTGGGGCTGCATTACGCCGCCGTCCGCCATGGCGACCAACGCGCCCATCGCCGTGAAGGCTGTTCCGATGAGCTGCTGGATGCGGGTCATATCCTGCTTGAAATCGTTCATGCGTCGCCTCCGTTTCTCCGCACCCGCAGATCGGTGGAGGACGTCGTGATCGCGTTGTACTCCCGCTCCGTCGCGTAGAAGGCGATGGGGACGTGATTATAGCCGATGCACAGCAACCCTTCGCCGCGCCGGAGGCGCGTGATCTGCCGCACCTCAAGGTCGGAGAGGTTCAGCACGTTCTGAATGAGCCGCGCCTCCTGCTCCTCCATCTGCATGATGAGCTTGATGCGGCTGGAATCGAGGATCCCCTTGCCGTACTTGCCGCCATCCAGCCCGAACAAGTCCTGCATCCCCTGCGTGGATGTGACCGCGATGCCGCCAAGCCCGCGGATGGTTTTGACCATCTCCTGCACGAAGCCCGCCGCCAGCGGGTTGGAGTTTGCCCCGACGAGGCTCCACAGCTCGTCCGCGATCAGCGCGGACAGCTCCGTGCCCGCGTTCATAATGAGGTCGTTCGCCACATCCGTTGCCCAGAAGATGCCCGGGAGCTGAAGATCGTCCGGCATACCCGAGGTGTCCAACACGATGTATTTGTTGTTGAGGTCGATGTTGTTGCGCCGTCCCATCGCGGCGGCGCTGCCGGTGACGTACCGCGCCAGCACGACCGCGAGGTGCTTTGTGCCTGGGTTTTCGTTCAGCACACTGTACCAATCCGCGAGGATCGGCATTTCCTTGAACCTGCCGTTCTCGTCCGTCAGCGTCGCGTTGTCCGCTGTGATGCCGTAGTGTCCGTAGCACTTCACCAGCGATTCGTCGAGGTGGTTCTTGTCCACGTCGGATAAATCGCGCTTTTGCAGCGAGTACCAGATGATGAGCCGCGAGATCTTCTCCGCCAGCACGGAGTCCCGTCGCTCCTCCATGTTCTTGAGGCTCGCGTAGCTGTCCAGCGACCTGCGCCGGATCGCCATGATGTTCGGGCAGTCCTCCGAGGACGGGGACAACCGCAGGTACAGCCCGCCCATCAGCTCGCAGAGCGGGCGGAACTCGTGTCCCTTCTTCGGCACGATGTAGATGACGCGCTTGCCCTGTTGCCGCAGCCGCCCGCCGAGGCAGTTGAGCGTGAAGGTCTTGCCCGCGCCGCTGCTGCCGCCGATCCACATGTTGCCATTGGTGTACTTGTAGTCGTCGTAGGGGTCAAGGAACGCGGGCGAGCGGTTGTTCATGTTGAGACCGAGGAAGATGCCGCCCTGATCGCTCAGCTCATAGGACGCGAACGGGAACGCCGCCGCGACGCCGCTCGTCGGCACGTTGCGCCGCGCCTTGCGCTCGATATCCGGGTCGATGGACAGCAGCGGGAGCATAGACAAAAACGCTTGCTCCTGCTTGTAGTCGCAGCGCTTGGCGAACAGCTCCTTGGCAACGCAGCGGCGCTCCAGCTCCGTCACGCGCTGCTCCAGTGTTTCGGGATCGTCGGCGACGACTTCAAGCAGTGTGTGCATATAATAGAAGTCCTCGCCGTCGCGGTTCATCACGTCCTTGAGGTACAGTCCCGCGCTGATGGCGCTGTCCAGCTCCTCGTAGTCCTGCGCGCGTCCCCGACGTCCCGCATACGGGAGCGGTTCAGCATCGTCGTCTGCGAGATTTTGCCGAGGATCTTCTCCCGCTGCTGGCGCTGGATGAGGAAGCTGACGCTGACGCCATCGCCCGCCTCAATCAAGGGCGTGAGCCACGCCGCGCCCACGGTGGTCGTGTAGCCGTAGCCGGTGACGTAGAGATAGGCGTGATAGACGCCGTCCACCATGATATAGTCCTTGCTCCGGGTATCAATGGCGGTGGGCGATAGGACGTCGAGAACGGTGGTAGCGCCGGATTCCAGCACGGAGAGATCTCGTTTTTCCTCACCGAATAGCAGACGCTTCAGAGCGGGAGGCTTGGGGGGCGCGTAGTCGGTCTTCTTTGTGGGCTTCTTTTTTGGGGATTTGAAGAAAGGCTTCTTTTTGCTTGGCATGTGATTTCACCTCAGATGATTGACATTCGTGTTGAGTTGTTATACTATTTCATTACAAGGAGGCGATCGTATGGCGAAAGAATCTACCATGCAGCTTCGGATGGACTCCGATATGAAGGAACAGGTCGAATCGCTGTATCGAAGCTTAGGCACCAGCTTCGCGGAGGCGATCCGTATGTTTGCGGCGCAAAGCCTGCGTGTCAAGGGACTTCCATTTCAACTGACAGCCGAGAACGAAACATCCAGTGCTTCTGTTGCCGACCTTGCGGGGTCGCTGCGGAAATACGCAACGCCGGAAAAGCTCGCGGGCGAACCCGCCGCGCTTCATAGCGCGTATGCGAACGCCGCGATTCAAAAGCTCGGAGGCGCACAATGACTTTGATCGACGCCAATGTCATGCTGCGCTTTCTGCTCGGCGACAATGAAGAAATGCTTGCCATAGCGAAGCGAGAGATTGAATCCGGCAAAGCATATACGCTGCCGTCTGTTCTGGCAGAAGTGGTCTACGTTCTGCACGGTCATTATGAGGTTGAACGCTCCGTGGTCAGGGACGTTCTGGTTCATTTGCTGGATCAGGTATCCATTCAGCATCCCGAAGTCATCGTAAGCGCGCTCAATTATTACGCCGACCGCAATGTGGATTTCGTTGACGGAATGCTCGTGTCCCGCGCAAGGCTTCTCGGTGAAAACGTGCTGTCCTTTGACAAAAAACTGAATCGGCTAATCAACGAATGATGCAATGACGCTCTGCCTCCCTGATTTGGCAGAGCGTCATTCCTCATAAACCCCATGGATCACGGTGGTCATGTCGAACACGCCGTCGGGCAGCGCCACGCGGCGGCCGGTGCGCTTGTTCAGGATCTCATAGAGCAGCTTCAGCGTGAAATTGTCCGCGTACTGCGGCTCCATGACCACCACCTCACAGGCGTCGAGGTAACGCCGCGCCGTGTCGGCTTCCTCGTTCATCCGCTCGGCAATCGCCTTGACGGTGTTTTGACGGGCCCGCATATTCGCCTCATACTGGAAGATGAGGAAAAAGCGGTGCCTGACCGCATCGGCAGCAACGCCTCGCGCAATTTCGCGGATATTGTCCTCGATCATCTCGCGGCAGAACTCATTTTCTTCATTCCGCGCGTATTCCTCCATCCGGCGGATGTACTCCGACGTATCGGGCGGCAGGGTGCGCGCCTCGATTTGCAGGGTATCCGGCGCGATCTTGAGATACGCGGCAAAGGCGGCAACGATGTCGCGCTGGTCGTCCGCGGACTTGAGCGCGAAGTTGACCGGCTGAACCTCCAATATCTTGACGAAGCGGTTGTCCTTTGTAACAACCACGCCGTCGATGATGTTTCTGATCGGCAGCCACGCTTCGATGCTTCCCGTGTAGAGCGTTGTTGTGCCGCCTGCGCCTCTGACGCCGCCTCCGACCAGCAGTTCCTTGAGTGTCATTTCCGTTTCACCTCCCCTCGGTGGAACATGATGCGTCGATGCTTTCGCCAGACCCACCAGCTTTTCAGCCAGCGCGTCAGGCTGTCGTCGTTGATGCCGATGAGAGCGAAGCCCGCGAGCGGGACGACGATCACCAGAGAAACGGTGATACGCTGCGAAATCGCGAACGGGAGACGGGATAGGCAGAGATACAGCGTTGGCAGCGTCAACAGCGCCGCTTCGATCAGGTTGCGGATCTCGAAAAGTCCCAGCACCCGTCCCGCGTCGGTGAAGTTGGCGGGGATGTAATAGGTGTCATAGCTCATAGGTCGTTTCCTCCACGGCATCCAGCAGGGTGTCCTTGCAGTTCAAAAAATCCTGTTGTAAGCACATCAGCCCGTGGTTTCGCCCCTCAACGACTGACGAAAACGCGGCAATCAATCTGGCGCTTGCTTCCTTTCCCAGCTTCGGTTCCGGATTCAGCTCGATTTCGCTGATATACTGTGCTGATACGCCGCAGAAACGAGCCAGTTCAGCCAGTGATATTCGATGCTTTATCCGAAACAATCGCATTTTTCTCACTTTCATGATGATGCTCCTACCCGTAGTCGATATACGGCAGTTCGTACCATGCCTGCCAGCCGCGCCCGTCCACCTTTGTCTTGCACACGCCTCTGCTCGTGCTCATGGCTTCAATGGCATAGCCGCCACCGATGTAAATGCCGGTGTGTCCTTCCTTCCACAGCACCAGACCCGGTATCTCCGGCATATCCGCAATCGTTCCATGCGCCGCGCCCTTGGCAAGCGCATCGCGGTACATCTGATTCGCGGAGTAATCCGGCATACCGTTGGAGCCGTAGTCGATCCCGCCCGTTTCCGCGTTGAACCAGCCATAGCTTTTGACCAGACCGATGCAGTCCGCCGTGCGCCGGTTGAGGTAGTGCGCTTCGATGAACGCGCGGTATCTGCCGACGCCGTCCGGATATTGCCTTGCCTTGTAGTCCAGCAGCGAGGGCGTCAGCACATTGCCGAACGTACCCCAGACATAGCCCCAGTTGTTCTCCCACGCCTGTACCGCGTAAGCGGCGAGGTCGTGGGCGTTTTTTGTGCCGGGGTCGAGGAAGTCTGATGTGTCGATGTCGTTGCCGTAGCTATGTCCGTGCTCTGCCTCGCCACTATAGCCGCTGTCGCCGCTGTAATCCGTTGCGGCAAACCTCGCTCCGTACCTGTTCATGGCGTCGCTTTCGGAATACACCTCGAACAGCGCGCCCGCCCATATCCTCGCGTCATCGGTAAAGCCCAGCTTTTCCATCCATTCATCGGGGTCGAGCTTGTCGATCTCGACGCGGAGCGTGACCGTATCCTCGCCCAGCAGCGAGTACGAATACGAAAGCCGCGCTTCGCAGAGCTCACGGATTTCGTCCACGGACAGCTCCTCCAGATTCTGGGCGTGGGCGGCGGAGTTGATAGCAGTGAACCATTGCAGGCTCTCCTCGTCGAATCGGCTATCGACCTCGATGCGGTCGATGGCGACGCCCTGCTCCTCATACGAAGCCGCGATGCTCGTCACGATTGCGTCGATCACCGTGCGCTCAAACTCGTTGAGGCTCACGCAGACCGTGCCAATGCTAGACGCGAGCCGCGTCATGCGCGTTACACCGTCGTGATGGGAGGATTGGAAGCCGAAGAAGATACTCGGAACGGCAGCGAAAATGAGCATGACGGTTATGACGATTACGGCGACGCAGCATAGCGCCAAAGAGAGCAGGTTCCACGTCTCACGGTTTTCCACGTTTCTTCCGTTCTCCCTTCTTCGGCGCGCTCTTGCGCGAGGCGGTTTTGCTTCCCGCGGCTTTTGCCGGGTTTTCCTGCGCCGCCGTTCCTGCTATGCCGGATTGCGTCGGCGCACTGGTCTGCGGTTTCCGCGCGGGGTCACGCCGCTTTTCCTGCTGTGCCGGTGCGGTGTGCTTCGCTTCCGTCGGATTAATCGCGTTTTCTCGCATGGTCTGGCGGGTTGACGTTCCTGCTATGCCGTTCTGTGTCCTCTGCGCCTGTGGTTTGGTGGTTGGCGTGACCGTTGGAGCAGGATTTTGTTCCTGTCGTGCCGGAGCCGAGGCTGGTGTTTTTGCGGGAGGCTGCATCGTAGGTGATTTGGTCTGACCGCTTCCGTTTGCCGCCTCTCTCATAGACAGTCGGGTTTGTCCTGTTCCGCGCTCTGTTCCTGCCGCGCCGTTGACCGGTTGATGGTTGTCCGACTTTTGCCGCTGTGTTTCCGTCATGGAAAGGCGCTGTTCCTGCCGTGCCGTTCGGGCGGACGTTGTCTCATTGGAACGGGCTTCTTTCTGTGTCAGAGTGTGCGTATTCCTGCTGTGCCGTTCTTCCTGATTCTTGACGCCGCCGCATTTCGCCGCCTCGCCCATTCCTGCCGTGCCGGAGCGCGGGGGTTGCGCGGTCGTTCTTTCCGTAGCCTTCTGCTGCGCGGAAACGCTGCCTTCCTGCCGTGCCGTGCGCTGCGGCGGCTGAACTGCACGAGGAGACGCACCGGTCGCGCCGCTCGTTTCCTTCGTGTCCGGTCTTGCGGTTTTCCGCGTGGCGGATGTACCTGCCGTGCCGGAGGGAGGCGTCGGAGATCTTTCCACCGGCGCTTTTGCCGTTGTGGAGGTGTGTTCCTGCCGTGTTGTTTGCCGGTCGGTTGTTGTTCCTGCCGTGGCAAAATGCGTCGGCTGCTCCCGCTGCGGCGTGGATTTGACCGTGTCATCGAAATCCTCTGCGGAGACTGTGACCGGCTTCACGGGAGACGCGCCCTGCCGCCCGGTGTTTGCCGACTGCTTGCGGCGCGTCTGCTCCTGTCGGGGCGCGTTTGCCTTGCCTGTGCTATTCTGCGCGGTATGAGGGTTACTGCCTCCCGCGCTTTGCTTCGTACCCTGCGCGCCGGAGCCTGATGTCTTCCCGCTCTTGGCAGCGGTTCGGATAGCGGACTGCGCCGCGTGGCTGACAGCCGTGTGCAGCACCATGTAGCCCAGCATTCCGGGCAGCGTGCGTCCCAGAGAATCGCCGGTGATGGCGGGACTCAGCCCGATGCGTGCCACAATGGTGTCCGCTTTCTTCGCCACCTTGACGATGGAGACCACCAGCACCATCCACGGAAGCACCGCCAGTCCGGTCGGCACGGTGGACAGCACCGAGAGCAGCATCTTCACGAACACCACGTTCAGCACCATGAGCAGGCACATGGAGCCGTACATCCTGCACCAGCCGGAGAAGATATCGCTCGTACTCCTGCTGCCGCCCACGCCGAACGCCAGCGGCGCGCAAATTGTCAGGACGGCGAGGATGACGTATCGCTCCGCCATCTCAAAAATCAGCTTGAACGACTGGAACATGACGATGATCCCGCAGAGGAACACCAGCAGCCATGCGCAGGCAAGCCCATCAAAGACGCTCTCCTGTATGATGTCGATGTTCACCGCCGTAGGCAGCTCCATGATGTGGATGACCGTCGCCGTCATGTTGAGGCACAGCTCGCAGATCTGTGGGCTTGCCAGCAGGAGGAACGAGAACACGAAGGTGCGCGCAAACAGCAGCTTCGGGTCTTCCGCCTCGAAGCCGATGCCGCTCAGCATACCGCGCAGCGCCTGAAAGACGAGGTTGCCGATCAGCAGCGCCCAGCCGACCGCCAGCATACTCTGGCGGATCACGGGCAGCACGGGGATGTGCGTTTGCAGATAGGCGAAGTCCATGCTCATGAGGTCAAGGAGGCTGCCGGAGAAGTATTCCCACATCTCAAGGATCATGCCGTAGACCCACTCGAAGAAGCCCTGAAACAGCAGTTCCAGCAAGACGGTCGCCTCCCCTCCGCGTTATGGCTCCAGCGTCGCAAGCCCGTTGAACAGCGGCGCGACGTAGGCGATGAACGCGCCGATGCCGTTGATGACCGCCCACGCCAGCCAGATGCGCTTGAGCCAGTCCCACGCCTGATCGGATTTCGGCTGGTTGCTCGCCATTTTCGCGCCGATGACGGCAATGGCGGACATCAGACCCGCCAGCACTGTGCTGATGCTGACGATCTTGCCGTAGACGTCCACGATGATGCTCTTTGCCACCGTCCACATATCGTCCACGGCACAGGCGGGCAGCGTCAGCACCGCTGTCAGAAGCAGCAGGGCGAGGCAGGAGAGATAAATGCTGAATGTCTTTTTCACTTGGTACCTCCATAACAGGGGTTTTGCGTTTGTCAATCCCCATTTCAAACAAGATTTTGCGTGTTTTCTTGTGCCTGTCCACCGCTTGACCCATCATATAGCGTCTGCTATACTGCTTTTCAGTTGTGTGATGGGAGGGCGGACAGCATGGAAGAAAACGAGAAATATACCGATTGGGCTATTTCGGGACGGAAGCCGGACGAGAATCAGGACGAGCAATCTACCGTTTTCTTCTTCGAGCTTCTGGCCGAACAGCGTTATTGATAATGGTACAGGCGGGCGAAATGCCCGCCTGTTTTCGTTTAGTATCCCGTTTTCGGCAGCGTCTTCGGTTTCACCGGCGTCAGATTGCGCACGATGGTGACCCAGCTCGCGTTGGCTGTCTGCCATGTTCCGGCGTACATCCCGCCCGCGTCGGTGCGGTTGATGACCTGATAGCCGTTGACCGCCTGTGGACTGACGGAGACTGTCAGCGTGGGCTTGGCGATACTCTGGAAGCCCGCAGGGACTGTACCGAAGTCAAAGTAGACATCCGTCACGACCTCGCCCGCCATGAGCGGCAGTCCGGTCAGCTGGAAGGCGTAATTGTTGGTCGTCAGCAGGTTGGACGCCAGCACGCGGTAGTCGTTCAGGTTCGTTTTGTAGAGGATGCGGTAATTGAGCCGCGCGCTGTAGGTGCCCGTCGTGAGCACGCTCGCGCCCGTCACGTCATAGGGCAACTTGTCGTGGAAGTAGAAGCCGGTCAGCGGCACGTTGGAGGTGTTCGCCACGGTGAAGGTGTATGTCATTTTGTTTCCTGCGAGCACTTCCTTCAGCCCCGTCTTGTTCAGCGTGACGCCGAGCTGCGCAGGCTTGTCGTAGGACGAAATCTTGATGATCTGCCCCGCGAACTCCAGTGTCACGTCATGCACGGTGCTATCCACCTGCCAGTAGGTCGGCGCGGTGACTTCCTTCACCTGATACCGCTTGAGCGGCAGCGGCTTGGACGCCGCCACGCCGCGCACGTCGGTTGCGATGTTGTCCACCACCTTGCCGGTGCGGACGTCCACGATCTCATAGACCGCGCCGGAGAGCGGCGTTCCGGGTTCCGTGCCGGTCACGGCGTTGTATTCGGCGGCGTACTTGTAAACCATGATCTGACCCGTGATGGGCGTGTTCTCCCACTCGATCACGCTCTCCTTGCCCGTCCTGAGCGTGACGCTCTTGTACTGCGTATCCGCCAGATAACCGTCTGCGGGTTGAATCTCGCGCACATAGTAGCGTCCCGCGCTCAGCTCCGTCTCCGTCCGCGCGTAGCCGTCCTGGTCGGTGACAAGCTGTTCGACGGGGCGCTTGGCGCTGTTGTAGACCATGAAGGTCACGCCGTAGATACCCTCGCCGGTCACGGCGTCGGTCTTGTGGATGGAAATGCTGCTGTAGCGTTCGTTCGTCAGCTCCAGCGTCGCCGTCTGACCGTCCTTGACCTCCACGCTCTGCGGCGTGGCGTCGAGTTTGTAGCCGGAGGCGGCTTTCAGCTCAGTGACAACGTACCAGCCCTTCGTGAGCCGCGGGAGACGGATCACGCCGTTGCGGTCGGTGGTGTACTGCCCGATGATCTCGCCGTTCTGCTTGCGAATCTCGAACTTGACGCCGGAAATACGCTCGCCCGTGCCCTCGTCAGACTTGGTGATGACCAGTCCGCCCTCCGGCGGATTCGTGAACGTGAGCGTCTGCGCGTCGTCGGCGTTTACCACGACGGTCTGCGGGTCGGCGTCGAGGACATAGCCGGGGATCGTCTCAATCTCGGTGACGACGTATGTGTCGAGCGTCAGCCCCGTCAGGATGATCTGCCCGTCGGCGTCGGTCTTAAAAAGCCCATTTGAGGACACCTTGCCGCCCTCGTTGGCGACAAAGCGCCCGTCCGAGGCGATGACGCGGAAGGTCACACCCTTGAGCGGCGCGCCGGTCACGGCGTCCTTCTTTATAATAATGAGGCTTCCTTTGGGCGCGTTGCGAAACTCCAGCGTTACGGTCTTGCCCGCCTTGATCTGCGCGGTCTGTGGGGTGTCGTCGAGAACGTAGCCCTCCTTGGCGCGGGTTTCCCTGACCACAACGGCGGTTCCGGGCGCGAGACCGTCCAAGGTAAAGCTGCCTGCGAAATCGGTAACGTATTTGCCGTTGGCGTCGCCAAGCACCGTGCCGTCCGCCGTCGTGACCAGGAACTCCACGTCGGAGAGCGGCTTGCCGTTGGCGGCGTCAACCTTCTTGACAAGTACATTGCCCTTGGGCGTGTTACCGAAATACAACTGCACGACGCTCTGCGGATCGCCGCTGATGAACGCCGTCTGCGGTGCGGTGTCGATGACGTGTCCGCTGTCGCTGGCGAGTTCATCGACAACGTAAGTTCCTGCTTTCAGTCCCGTTACCGTGAAGCTGCCGTTCACGCCGGTCTTATAGGTGCCGATGACCGTGCCGCCCGTGCCAGAGGTTCCGGCGAGGTACTTCACCTGAAACACGGCGTTTTTCACCGCCTCGCCCGTTACGCTGTCAAACTTGTAGACAACCAGTGCGGAAAGCGGGACATTTTCAAAGGTGACGGTCTTGCTTTCGCCCGCCTTGAGGTAGAACTCCTGTGTCGCAGGCTCCTTGATAGCGTAACCGGCGGCAGGCTCCAGCTCGGTCACGCGGTACCAGCCGTCCTTCAGCTTGTCGATGACGATCTGCCCGTTCTCGTCGGTAAAGTAATCGCCCAACTCGTTGATCT
>CAMKFK010000009.1 GCA_946411835.1 uncultured Clostridia bacterium | reverse complement strand
ATTATGGCATAACGCCTTGGCTCTGTAAATGGGACGACTTATTTACCGTTTACACACAATAAAAAGGCTGTAGTTGTTACTACTGGTTTAGAGGAACACTATCACCCTAATTTTGCAAGATTTGTTGCTAGTCGTTTCAAAGAAATGCGTGGCGGATACGAATCTTTAGTTCCTGATTGTTTCCAGATTTCTGCACTGTATTCCAAAATGATAAATGGATTCTTTCCATATGCAAAAATGTCAAGAAGCATTCCAAGTTCTTCTTTATGTATAGGGGATTCGGAGAAATCAATCGCTGAAAAGATTAGATTATCAGATGATATCTCCAATATTGTCATTTATCAAATGATTGAACAAATGACTGGATGGAATGAGGAAAAAATACATTCTGCAAGAAACGCTTTGCTTGAGAATCATGGTTGGAAAGAGTACAAGGAGGAGTTTTTGAGTTTACTTATTTCGTTGAAGAAAACTTGGGAAATTAGTAAACCGAAGAATTATATTTCCTTTTCGAATTATGTGTTTTGTAGAAAAAATAGGAATGGTTTAGATGTATAAGATTAATATCTTTGCAACCAATTTATGTAATGCAAAATCTTTAAAGCCTGTTTCAGGCGCACCGGGTGTTTGCGATTTCTGCTTCCGACCACTTGAAAAAATAGAGACGAGCGAAAATATTGTTAGAGAAATAGTTGATAATCTTGATTTAATTAACATTTGCGAGCCAATAACCATTACTGGTGGAGAACCACTTGTGTCAAAGTATGTGTATCCATTGATTGAATTGCTTGTAGCACATAATCATCGCGTATCGCTTCATACGAATGGAATACTATTGCCTCAGAATAAATCATTGTTACCTTTGATAGAATTCATTTCATTACCCTATGATGGCAATCGACCTGAACTTACTGATTACTATCGTGGAGCCGGTTATTTTCAGATACTACAATCTGCATTTGAAATAGCATATGATTATAACTTAAATATAGGTCTCCATACGCTGACAACCCCGTACAATGTTCCTTCGTTACCTGATATGGGATTCAGTTTGCAGAAGCAAAAATATTATCGTAACATTTGGTATTGGTACATAAAAAAGTTCAAAAAGATAAATAGCGCAGTTTTCGTTGATACCTCTCAATACGAACTTGAGGAAACTACTTATAGAACTGCTGTTGCAAATATGAAAATACATTTCCCCAACATTCAAATAATCGAATCGGGTCAAATTAATAAGGAAATCAAAACAATTTTTATAGCACTCAATGGAGATGTTTTTATCTATACAAAAGGCAAAACACAAAACGAATTAGTTGGCACTTTAACACGAGACAGACTAGATCGTATTATATCTGAAATAAAATAAGGTTTGTCCTTCATCTCGGCTTCTCCCTAAAATACAATTGTGCCAAAGTGTTTTGCGCCAACCGTGCAAAAGTAATAGTCGCAGATCGGTTAGAAGTAGGCTAACATCTGACATCCCGCATTATCGTCCATACGGGTGCGTAAGCGGCATTACGGTTACTGATAACTGTTTGCAATATCAATCAATGTCGAGCTGGTTGCGTAATAGTGATTTCGCAACAAAATTTAGTGAAAAAATGGAGCCCTCTCGAATCAACCGTGGCGTTTTACATCACGGTGCGTGACATCATAATCATAATGACGTGCAAATATGGTGGACAGAGTGTGAATCAAACCCTTTTGCTCAGGTTGCACCCAATATTTATGGGAGCCGCTCTTTTTCACACGGATAAATGTTTTTTTTGAAAACCATATTTATTCGTTATTATGAGTTGAATATGCGAGAAGAATCAAATTTGGGTACTCCAAGGTGACCACGCAACACAAGATAAGTTGACAAATCTCTGTTATCAGACTGTTCTGATTATCAGGGGTTTGTCAACTTTCTTATATAAAGATTAACATAAAAACAAATTGAAACTGTGGCGGCGTGAGCTGTCACGGTTTTGCTTTTTTGACCAATAAAGGGGATGAAGCGGCATGAACAGGATTCAACACAGCGAAGAGATCAAAGCCGGGCTTCGCCAAGGTTTTCGGGACGGCACCTCGAAGCTGGCGCAGCGGAAGTGCTACGGGTACGAAGTGAGCGCAGACGGTGAACTTGCGATCAACAAGAAAGAAGCCGAAGTGGTCAGATGGATATTTGAGCAATACGCGGAGGGCAAAAGCCTTGGCAAGATTGCGGACGGGCTTGCGCGGCAGGGCATCCCCTCCCCGACCGGCAAACTCAAATGGAACCGGGAAGCAATCGACAGGCTGCTCTCAAATGAGAAGTACACCGGCAGGGTGCTGCTGCAAAAGACGGCGGGCGGCAGGGACAATCCGGGGTATGAAGATCGGTACCTCTACCATGATACACATGAGGCGATCATCTCCGACGAGCTGTTCCAGGCAGCCCAGGAGGAACGGCTCCAACGGTCAAGGAATCCCGAAAAGACGCTTGCCATGAGCATGATGTTCTGATAGAGTATAAGGAAATTTTGTGTTGGAGCGAGTGCGTGAGGTCCGTAGATATCATCCAGTCAAGTCAAAAAGAGCGAGGACGGCACAGCTGCACAAATAAAAATTTGAAGGAGAACCAGCAAATGAAAGAGTTTTTTGAGCCAATGCTTTTTCTGTCCACACCAGATCATCCCAACACGATGGGGGCAGTTGCTATTCTGAAGGAAGAGGTGGATGGGGAGATTCTGCGAGACGTTGTAGAGGATCTGCGCCTAAGGTTCCCGTACTTTTATGTGCAGGCCGTTGTGAGAGAAAACGATGTATTCCCGGAGCCTAACGCGCTTCCCATGACGGTGCGGAATACCTGGACGCCGATCAAGCTGAATTCAGAGAAATCCAATTATCATCTCGCGGCATGGAAATATGAGGGCAATCGCATAGCGTTTGAGATTTCCCACTATTTAACGGATGGCGCGGGTGTGCTACCTTATGTAAAAAGTGCGCTGTTCCTCTATCTTTCCCGCAAGACCGGACAGGCATTCGATCCCGCAGGATTCCGTCTGCCGGGAGATGTAATCCCGGAGTCTGAGACTGGAAATCCCTTTGTCGACTTGAATATTGACACTGCAGAAGAGCCGTTGTATACCAAGGAGACGGTAAAGGACTTCTATCGTCTGAATAAAGGAGCGGAGAATGATGCGCGTCTTTTCTGCCTCAAACTTTCAGAGGCGCAGTTGATGCAGTATTGCAGGGATTTTGACGGAAGTCCCAACGCGTTTCTGGCTGTGATACTCGCAAGGGCGATACGGCGCTATGATCCCGCAAGTGAAAAGACTATCAGCGCTACCGTCGCGATTGACCACAAGGCGATATTGGGAAACCATGACAATTATCGCTTATTCGCCAATGTTGTGGAACTGGATTTTCCAAAAGGCCGGAATCTTGATGATCTGATGAAATCCTGTACCATGGCTCGCGGACAGGTGATGTTGCAGGCACAGCCGGAAAACTCCCTTTGGGCTATGAAGCAGCGGAAAGCACTTTATGCAAAGCTGGATCAGGTACCGCTGGATGTAAAGATTGGAATGATGGCGCAGGCAGCCGGCGCGACGCGTTGGAGCTTCAGCATCTCCTACGCCAACAGCAGAACCTTCGGATTGCTGGATCCTTATATAGAGGAACTATATTTACTGGCGCATCCGGATGTGATGGACGTCGGTTGTGAGATCACCTGTATCAATCACAACTTTTTCGTGGCTTTCATCCAGAGCTTTTCTTCTGAGGAATTCCTGAACATATTCCTTGAGGAACTGAAATCGGTTGGGATCGCTTATGAGATGATGCGCAAAGAGCCGCTTCGCCTGTGCGGGATGGAGGCGTATATGAGCAGGGCAGACTTGTAAAACCACGATTGTAAGATGATGGGGCTGCCCTGTAGAATTGCAGCAGAAGTATATATTCCGGTTTATCGTATTTTCACCCCTTCGTTAATCGAGTGGGGGTGAAGGGATGTGCTTGTATCAAGTCCTCGATGCTGGGGAATGCGAAGTAAAAGTTGCCGCAAAGCCTTATGGCAAAAAGGCTTGCGGCGGGTGTAGGAGTTTTATTCGGTTGATACAACGGCAGACTGACCTTGTGCCAAATTTGGCACAGGGTCGGTCTGCGTTTCCGTTTGTTTGTGATTGAGATGGTGCAGAATTCTGCACCATCTCAACAGTTCCTGTGCTATTCCTTTTCGCAGACCTCCGCCTGCCCGTAGATCGCCTCCATAACGAGGCTTGCTCCGATGATGAACCCCTCGCGGAAGCTGCCGTAGCTCACCGCGCCGTCCAGCTCATCGTGGATGTTAATGAGCTCCAGCAGATGCTCCTTCGCCTTGCCGTCGAGGTGCTCCGTGAGCCATTCTTCGTTCTGCCTGAAGGATTCCAGCAGCATTTCCGTGCGAGCGTTGTGCCGATACGATTTCTCGTTAGGATGGAGCCCGCCGTGGAAGAGTTCCGATATCATACTTTCCATGCGCGCTACCTCAAATCGACAGGAAGCAGTAGCGCGTTTCTAAGTAGGTACCGTTGTGGTAGTAGTCGTAGGCGTCGACGTAGTATCGGACGTTCGGCAGGTCGTGGACTGCGTCCGTGATGACGCTCTCGCGCCAAGGCCAGAACCTGCTGGTGTACGGCTCGTATTCGGGTGGGATCTCCGTGTAGATTTTGCACAGCGGCTTACCGTCGCGCCACGCGTCGGGCTCTTCGCCGATGGCGTTGTAGATCGTGTACACCATACGGCGCACCTCGAACACGTTGCGGATAAACAGGTCGTCGCCGTGCTCGTCGTGGTAGTGCTTCACGATGGGCGGTTGCAGCGTCAGCGCTGGGAAGGCGCTCCAGTCGCAGGTCGGCGCGGGGAGCGGCGGCAGCTTTTCAGATTGGAACACATTGTTGTCCCAGCGCGTGACGTCCTTGATCTCGTACTCCGTGCCGTCATCGCAGAGGATGCGGTCGCCGGCCTGCGGGACGTACTGGCTGCCGTCGGTCGGGAGCACGACCGTTCTGGATGTTGGCGCGGTTTCCGTGTATGGTTCGGTTGTGTTGACCTCCACCGTGTTTGTCAGCGCGTTGTACGCCACCGAGAACCCGACCGCCTTGCCGACGTCGCGGAGCTTGGCATAGTTGCTGCCGTTGATGCTATACGCCTCGATCTGCACAGGCTTGCCGTCCACCGTGATCCTCTGGCTGGACTGCCGCGCCATCAGCGCCGCGCCCGTTGCCGGGGCGGCGATGGACACGCCGAGGATGATGCCGCTCGCGACGAGCGCGATTTCCTTTCTCCTGCGGTTCTTCATGCTTCTGCTCTCCCTTCTCATATTGCCAAGCCCTTTTGCAGCGTTTTGGACGCTGCTTTTTTGTTTTTGTCGAACGAGTGCGTATAGATGTCCAGCGTGGTCGAGACCTGCGAGTGCCCGAGAAGTCCCGCGACGGTTGCCACGTCCGTGCCGTTGGCGATGAGCAAACTGGCAGTCGTGTGCCTGAGCGAATGAACGTTCAGATTCTCCGGCAGGCCGTTCTTTTTAAGGATCTGCTTGAACCGATAGGTGAAGGTTGTCGGCGTCATGGGCAGTTCCGCTTCGCGGCGGCGGAAGATGAAGTCGTCGTCCGTCAGCTTGCGTTTGTCGTAGGTTTCGGTTTCGTAGACGCAGTTTTTGTAATGCTCGCGGAGCAGAGACTCCATCTCCTTCGTGAAGTAGACGTATCGGTCGCCCGCCTTGGTTTTCGGGGATTTGACGACGATGTCCTCGTGCGAGACCTTGACCACGTTCCGGCAGACGTGGATGCTGCGCTCGGCGTAATTGATGTCGCCCCATTTGAGACCACAGCACTCGCCGCGCCGCATCCCCGTGGCGATGATGAGCTTGAAGTAAGTCTCATATTTCAAGCTCTCATTTTCGAGCGCGGCGATGATCTTCTGCGTGGTCGCCTCGTCCGCGACGCGGACCTGCTTGCGCGTGCCGCTGTAGCGGTACGTCCGCCACGCGGGGTTGTGGTCGAGAAAGCCGCCCTCCATCGCGTTGGAGAGGATGCCGCACAGACACGCGTGGACACCTTCTACCGTCGCTTCGGAGAGCGGCTTTCCGTTGTTGAGGTTCTTCGTTTTCCGCAGCTCGGCGTAGAGCTTGCGGAAGTGCTCGGGGCGGAGCTCCTTGAGCTTGTATTGCCCCATGTACGGCAGGAAGCGGTCGATATCCTGCTTCTCGCGCACGAGCGTGGATTTTGCGAGCTTGCCGGGGGCGATGTCGCGGAGCCACAGCTCCGTGTACTCCGCGAGCGTCATGTCGCGCCTGACCGCTTCGGGAACCTCGCGGCATTCCAGCTCGAAGAGCGTCGCCTGCTCGTCGAGCCATTTCTCCCGCTGCTTGGGCGTGAGCCCCACAGGAGGGCGGACGGTTTTCTGCCGCGCCTTTCTGCGGCGACCCGCGAGGTCGTAGCCCATCGACACGACCAGCAGGTAACTGTTCCCGCGTTTTCGGATACTTGCCATGATCCATTCTCCTTTCCTTCTGCGCTCGGTACTTCCGAGCATTTTGCAAGCACACAATACCGAAGAACGTGGCGGAAAGCTACTGAAAGATTCGCGTAAACGAAGATTCTACCAAAGCGACAAGAGAGATGAGCCTTTTGTGATTGCGGCTGGGTGGTGAATGTGCTATACTGACCGAGTAGTTTCAGTATGGCCATTCCGCGAAAGATGCAATGGAGGCACGGTTATGTGGTGGCTGTTTGCGATCCTATCCTCGTTATTTGCGGCGCTTACGTCGATTCTAGCCAAGGTGGGCATTGAGGGCGTCAACTCCAACCTTGCCACGGCGATCCGCACGGTTGTCGTAGTCGTTATGGCGTGGGGCATGGTCTTTCTGACCAACGCACAGAAAGGGCTTGACGAGATCAACAATCGAAGCTGGCTCTTTCTGATCCTCTCCGGGCTTGCGACGGGTGCGTCCTGGTTGTGCTACTACAAGGCGCTTCAAATGGGCGAGGCGTCGAAGGTCGTGCCCATCGACAAGCTGAGCGTGGTCATCACGCTGGTGTTGGCGTTTGTGTTCCTGCACGAGCAGGTCACGGCAAAGTCTGTGCTTGGTTGTATCCTGATCGGCGCGGGTACACTGCTGATGGTGCTTTGAAAAGATTGCGCTTGCAACTGTGTGACATTTTCGTTATAATGCGGAGGCTATCAAGTGAAAGTGAGGACTATTCCATGAAACTCAGCGCAAGAAATCAGTTCCCCGGTACCGTCACCAAGGTGACCGAGGGCGCGGTCAATGGTATCGTGACCATCGACGTGAACGGTACGCCCGTCACCTCCACCATCTCCATGAGCGCGATCCGCGAGCTTGGATTGGAACCCGGCAAGAGGGCGTATGCGGTCGTCAAGGCGACCGAGGTCATGGTGGGCTTGGGCAAGCATCTGACGCTCAGTGCCCGCAACCAGTTCCCCGGCAAGGTGCTCAGCGTGGAGAAGGGCGCGGTCAACTCCATCGTCCGCATCGAAGCCCTCGGCGGCAACACGATCTCCGCGACCATTTCCAACGCGGCGGTAGAAGAGTTGGGGCTCAAGCAGGGCGTGGATGCTCTGGCGGTTATCAAGGCAACCTCCGTCATGGTGGGAATCGACTAAAAAAGAAACGGCGGCGTAGGCAATCAAGCCCACGCCGCCGCAATTCGTTTACGCGCTTTTATCCTCCGCGCTCCCCGGAATGATGCCGGAGATCACGCGCGCCGCTTCGAGCTTGCGTTCCATCTGCGGGTGGCAATAGGTTCGTTCAAGGAACGACGTATCCCCATGGCCCGCAAGGTCGGCGACCGTCTGCTTGTCCACGCCGCCATGGAGGAGCGTCGTCACATACAGATGCCGGAGCGTGTGCAGATGGTACTCCTTGGGAAAGCTGTGACGGTCATAGAACTTCCGCAGGTGCTTGGTGAACGTGTCGGGGTGGATCAACCGACCATACTCGTCGGTGAAAAGATACTCGCTGAACGGGTAGTTGTTGCGCTCCGCCTCGCGGTGCTTGTAACAGCAGTATGCCGAGACGAGCAGCGACATATCCTCGCCGAGCGCGATGACGCGCGTGCGCCCATTCTTCGTCGTGCCCTCGACCACGCCGACGCCGGACACGCTGGAACGGGAGCGGCTGACGACCATCGACAGCTCGGCGACGCTCTCAAACGGGAAATCCGACCACTTGAGCGCACAGAGTTCGCCGCGGCGACAGCCGGTGCAGATTGCGAGCAGATAGTAGACAATGTAGTGTAAGGGCTCCTCCGTGAGCGCGCGCAGGAAACGCGATACCTCGTCGGGATCGGGTACGAACTGCTCCCGCGGCTTCGCGTCGGGCAGGTCGATCATGCGCGCGGGGTTTTTCTGGATGATCTCGTTGCGCTTCGCGTCGGAAAGCACGGCGGAGACGGCGGTGAGATACTTCTGCACGGTTGCCTCCTGGATAGGCTTGCCGCGGCACATCTTCTTCCGCAGTTCGATGAGCATATTCTCCAGCGCGATGGGGCGGAGCTTCGAGAGCGGGATCGCGCCGATGTACCGGAACGTGGTTTCCAGCATCCGCGCATACATCGCAAGCGTGCTGGGCGCATATTTTGTCTGGCGCTTGAGCCAGCTCCGGGCGAAGACTTCAAACGGCGTGTCGGCGTCCTCGCCGAAGCCGTTCTTTACCAGCCGCTCGAATTCCTCCGCCTCATGCGCGACATACTGCGGAATGGCACGCGGGTGTACGCTCTCAGGGACGTGGATGGTCTTGGCGCGGGAGATCTTCTTTCCGTTCGCGCGGTAACCGTTGCTGACGGTGATTTTGTATTTGCGGGAATTGATTTTCTTGATGCTTGCCATATCAAACTCCTTTGCATTATAATCCGGGGAGCAGCCCATGTCACATGGACTGCTCCATGGGCTGCTCGATTTGCTGTGACGCAGGTTCCTGCCGCGATTCCGCGGTCGGCTGCGTCGGTGCAGGTTGAGACGAATCATCGTGCGGCGCTCCAGCGTGCTTCGTCAGTGAAGACTGTGGCGGATCATCGTGCGGCGCTTCGGAATGCTGTGCCGTCGCCTGCCTGCGCTTTTCGGCGATGCCGAGCGCCGTGCCGATTGCGACTCCGGCAAGCGCACCGAGGATCACGACCGCCTCGTCGCCGTCGCCGCTGAGCGCGTGTCCGGCGGACGAGAGCATCTGAGAGGTCTGGTTGAGCACGCTCGGCGTGCGACGTTTCCCGGACGGCTCACCGCGGACATACTCGCGGGGAGAATCGAAACGCTCAGACGCGCCGTACTGACCCGCGTGAGAGCCGGCCGACTTGCGGCGCGGCATGGTCCGGCCTTCAACGAGATTGGTGAGGAACGATCCGCGCTCCTTCTCCCAGCCGGTTTCGGCGGGAGGCGCATCGTTTTCCCCAGAGGCGGATGCTTCGCTTACAGCTTCCGCAGCAGAACGATCCCGAAGATGATTCCCAGCACGACCAGCAGCAGGAGCGACGTCATCCCGAGACGCGTCATCCATTTCCGCACTGATTCGATCAGCGCGTTGATCTGTGCGCGCGTCTCGCTCGTCATATCGTTCAGAGTATTCTTCGTCGAGCCTTCCAGCTTTTGAAGAGACTCCTCCGAACTCCGAAGCAGGCTGTTTGACTTTGCGGCGTAGCGGTCGTTCATCTGATTCGCTTGCCGCTTGAACTGCTCCGCCGTCTGATTCAACTGCTGGAGCTGCATCTGCGTCGAGCGTTCGATCTGCCCGAGCAGCGCTTCCGCGTCCGGCTTCGTCAGCAGCGTGGCAAGCGTTGCGAGGATCAAATCCAGCATCGAACACAATCTGGTGAGCAGGCTGACCACCGCCGACCAGTTCTTCTCGGTCAGCGTGACGCGCGTTTCGCACTCGCTCGCCGTCGTCAGGTCGCGGCGATTCATCGCTTTCAGATCGTCCATCGAATACTCCGGCGTCGAGGATTCCCTGTCTGATCTTGAATTCATTTTCCATATTCTCCTTCAAATATTTTTCTTCTTGCAGCTTATTGTCGCGGCAGCGGTTGCCGTCCGGCGTCGTGTAGGTAATGTGTTTCCTCGTGGCAGTCCACTTGACGTCGAAGCCCTCGCTCTGCATCAGGGCGACGAACTCCTCCGGAGTTTTCGCGTACTCCATGCACTCGTCGATGACCGCCATGAGCTGGAACTTCCAGCTCTGGCCCTTCGCCGCGACGTGGTACTCGCCGATGGTCAACGGCTTGGGCTTGCGCTCCGGAGTGTTTTCCTCCACCTGCCGCGGTTCGAACACCGGCAGATGGAACCGCTCGCAGACCATATCGTTGCGCTGCCGCAGTTCCTGAAGCTGTTCGTCCGCCATGTGGAGCTTTTTGCCGGTTTCGAAGTTGACCGAGTTGATGATGAAGTGCGAGTGGATGTGCTCCCGGTCGGTGTGCGTGCAGACCAGCACCTCGTGATCCTTGAAGTATTCGGCGAGCTCCACCGCCGCGGCGTGCGCGGTCTTCGGATCGACGTCCGCGCCCTTTGGAAAGCTCTGCACCATGTGGTAGAACAGCACGCCGCCCTCCTTGTGATAGATCTGCTTGGTGCGCATGAAGTCTTCGTAGACGGTATCGGGGCGGCAGTCGATCCCCGTGACCAGCTGCTTGTCCTCCCATTCCACTTTCTCTTTGCGCTTCGTGTATTTCATGACCGCTGCCATGCAGCCGCGCGTCTGACCGCTCTTGTAGTTTCGGAACGTGACGATCGCCATCGCTCGCTCACTTTCCGCGCGCGACCGCTTCGGAAACCGCCTCGCCGAGCTGCGCGAGCGCGCGCTCGAACTCGTCCAGATACACGATTGAGATGTTCCCTATATTGGCGAGCTTGGTGAGCTGGTTGAGGTTGTGACCGATGGCGCGCAACCCGTCGAGGAACTCTTTGAGCGCCTCGATGACGACGACGGGTTTGCCGAGGCAGCAGCGCACGACATAGTCGCTCTGCGACATGCGCGCCTGCTTCGCGCGTCGGCGGATCTCGTCGAGGTTTTCGCTGGAAATGCGGATGCTGAAAACGGTATCCTTGTTCATGGGTATCCTCCATCTCATTTTGATTTTTTCGTATCTACGGGGTTTGGGGCAGCGCCCCATAAACGGGTGCGGGCACAGCCCGCGGAGGCATTTGTCGGTGCGGCGGCCAAGGGCCGACGTACAGACAAATGCGATGCTGGCCCTCTCTAAAGAGAGGAATTCCGTTCCCTCAGCCCCTCGCGTGTTCGCCCAACGTCGGCGCGAAGCGCGCCGTTTTCCCGCGAGCACTGCGCAACGCGGCTCGAACGCCCTGAGACCGGGTACGCACCCGAGAGAACAACTTGCGGGGCAACGCGGCGGCAAAAAACCGCTCACACGGCGCGCTGCGGTCAGGACAGAGAAACGATTGGAACGGGGCTATCTGTTTTTTTCGCGTGACAGTGTAACGGGATGGCGCGAGGCCAGCGTTTGAAAGGGATTACGCGGTTCGGAAAGTGTGGCGCGGAGTGTAACGGAGTGCAACGGCAGAGGGCGGAAGTGTAACATGTGACGCTTCCGTAACGCGGCTGTCACACTTGCCGCGGCACGGGAAAACGCAGACGGGAAAAGAGATTGCGGAGCTGTGTCACACTTGTTACACTCTTTCACGAGGTACCCTCCTCCACGATCTGTCTGGCGCGCTCTTTGCAGAGCGCGACCACCCGCACGGTGCGTCCGCCGACGCGGATGGATCTGGTGTTGCCGCCGTCGCAGTCGATCAGCTTCTCCTCGGCGAGCGCTTTCGGCAACGCGCGGGAGCCGATGACGAACAGCTCGCCCTGATCCTCGCAGAGCTGCCTGACCGCACGGTGCGCCGCGTCGTTGAGGAGGTAGTAGAACTCGTCGTCCTCATAAGCGACGAGGCCTTTCACCGAGCACGAATACGGATTGCTTTTCGGCAGGACCGTCGCCTGACCGCTCTCGATGAGCGCGTAGAGCTTCCGCACGAAAATGTGCGCGGGCTTGTCCTGCTCAATGCTCCGTGCCTGCTTCCGCGCCGCCGCGTAGAGCAGCGAGACGTACTCCGTGCGGTATGCTTCTATCTGCTCCACCGTGAGGATATCCTGCTCCGAAAGAAACACGAGAAGTATCTCCAGACCCATCCGAAGCCACGCGACGATCTCGGGCAGACGGCCGTGGCATGGGACTCCGCTGCGGCGGAACTCTTCGCGGTAGCTTTCGAATGCCTCGCGCAGAGAAGAGACAAACGCCTGCTCCACTTCCGCGTCATGCAGAAACTTTCCGCGGAGCCATTCCGTAAAGAGGCGCATACAGCTTTGGAGGATTCCCTGCCGGCTTGCATCCTCGAAGAATTTGTAGGCGTCCGTGTCGAAGTCGCCTGGGTGCAGCTCCACCGTGAAGCACCTGGCGAGACCGCTCTCTCCGATCTCGGGAGGCAGCTCCGCCGTCAGAATCGCGTTGCCTCTGGGCGGACGCGCCGGCATCAGCGTCGCGTCCGCGCGCAGACGTCCCCGGCCGACACGGTCGCCGTATGCGCGGGCGAGCGTCTGCGCCTTTTCCGCAAGCTCCTGCTCTTCCTTGCGGCTGGACGGATGGAAGTCGTCCACGCAGGTGAGCACGTCGCTGAGCATGGCACAGCACTCGCCGATGCTGTTCTTCGTGTCGCGGAACGAGATGGGGAGATCGGACGGCGTGAAGTGACCGAAGAAGGACAGGAAGAACGACGAGAGCGTGCTTTTGCCCGTGCCGGTTCTGCCGAGGAAGAGAAGCATGAACTTCGGCTCGCAGTCGCCCATGCGCAGGAAACAGTTGAGCGGAGAGAGGAACGTGCAGGCGAGCAGCGGCCAGATGACCTCTTTCGGCGCGGGCGGATTCTCCAGCAGGCACGGGAGGACGCTCAAAGCTTCCGGCGAGGTGTCTGCGGGAAAAGCGTAGCGGCCGAGCTTGCCGGGTAGCCGGACGGTCAAATCTTCTCCTCCCGGCATGAGAAAGCGCCAGTCGCCGCCGATCTTTTTCCAGCCGGTGACCTCATACACCGTCTGGCGTTCCGCGTCCGGCGCGGTCATCTGGATCGCGTAGCAGATGCTGTCGCGCACGCTGAAGCCAACCTCCAGAACGCAGTCGGCTCCCCACTTGTCAATGAGCCAGCCGAAGCTGCCGAGGTCGCTGCCGGTGACTTCGATCTCAGGCAGAGGCGAGCCGTCCTGACGGACGCCGCCGAGCACGAGGCGCTTGCTCTCCTCCGCCCCGTCGTCCACCGTGACCTCGCGGACGATGCACGGCAGAAAGTTGCAGAGCTTCTGATCGTAGCTGCCGTTTTTCGTGCGCACCTCCTTGAACAGGCAGCCGTCGATCACCTTGAAGGGATGGGGGTAGCTGGGGGACCTGTTGTTGATTTCCATGTATCGGAAACCCTCCTTTCAGATTTTTGCACACAAAAAATGGGTGCAGTTTTTATAAAATGAGATTGCACTCTGAAAGGCACCGTGATATACTTCTCCACGGTGATGGGTATGAAGAAAAAGTACAGGCTCCACACCATATCGGTGCGGAGCCTGATCGGTTATGCGGAGGCGGTGGACGGCGAGCGGTACAGCTTCCATTTGAGCAGGAGCGCCACGCGCAAATGCTTCCTTTACCGCTCGGACGAGCAGGACGACTGCGCCCTGTTCCACCAGATCATGTGCGTCCTGCACGACGGGAACCTCCCGAAGCCGGACGAGGAGGAGACGGTCATCCCTGATCTGGAGGACGTCATCTTCTACGCGGACTTCTCCGGCATCTTCGACCACAGCAGCTCGCCGCGGTATCTGGAGCGGCAGCGGAAGGCGGAGTCGCTGTTCCGGCCGGAGGGCGTGTGTCTGGACTTCGGCACGGGCGAGCACCGTTATCTTGCGTTCGAGCGCTCGGGCAGCATGAGCCGGCAGGCACGGTTATCCTTCATCCGCGAGGACGTCTATGCTGAGGTACGTGAGCGCATCATGCTCGGCATGACGGTCGGACGCTGTCAGCTCAGTAAGCTCTACGCCTACGTCGGGCTGATGCTCTCGGGCGGGACGCGCATCGACGGTATTGGATTGACCGATCCGCATCGGATCATCGTAGTGGAGAACGAAACATTTCCCGGAGGTCATTCGCAGGTTATCACGGTCGAGGGCGGAGAGCTGTCAGACGGTATGAAAAAGTATAAGCGTGTTGAGAAACGCTTGGAGTTTGATGTCATGCGCTTCGATGGCGAGGGCCTCATTTCAAAGCAGTATGCCAAGACCGTTGACCGCGCCTATTGCGGCGAACACATCCATACTTCGTTCCAGATTCGCCTGCCCTTCGTCAAGGGAATGCTGCATCAAGTGGACTTCAAAGACTTTTTGAATCGCACGGGGAGCGAGAGCATCGAGGATATCTGGGGCGTAAGGCATCCTGTGCGCGATGTGGATATTATTCTGACGAAGAGCATGTTCAAGGGCTTTGGCTGGCTGACGGAAAATGGTATGAGCTGGGAGGACTACCTCGCGGCGGTGGAGCGATACGACCATGCGCTCTACATCACGAACACAAGCAAGCCGGAGCCGCAGGAGTACACGGAGCTGAACTATCAGTTCCTCACGACGCTGTCCATGACGGCGGACGAGTTCCGCCCGCACAATCTGCCGCTCGGCTGGGAGCATAGCCCGGCGGAGAACGAGAGGAGCTGGATCACGAAGGCGACGGAGCAGCGGTACTATGACCTGTGCGCCAACGAGGAGTACCGGCTTTCGTATTTTTTGAAGCGCAGGGACGCGCTGGCGCGGGTGCTGCGAAAAAACCCATTGTTTTTGAACGAGCCTGTCTGTGCGGACGAGTTGGACGCACAGGCGAAGCGAATGCTGGAGCAGTATGCACGAGGGCGCCTGCTCGTCGCAGGGGATAACCGCTTTCTCTCCGGTGACTTGATGGATCTTCTGAAGTGTCTCGTCGATATTGGTGCGGCGCTTAGAAGTTCGAGAACAAAAGCAGGATTTTTCGCCAAGGCGTGGACGTGCCACTTTGCCGAGAATTCGTTTTATGCGCCTGGAGCGGTATACCGCTCGGACAAGGTCTGTACGCTGCTCCGTAATCCGCACATCGCACGCAATGAGGAGATCCAACTTAAGATATACCAGGATGAAGAACCGCTCCGCCGAAAGTATCTCGGACACTTGACCGACGTGGTGATGGTTGACGTCGACATGTTGGCGGCAGAGCGGCTGGGCGGCGCGGACTATGACGGCGACATGGTCAAGACCATAGCCGATCCCTTGCTGAACAAGTGTGTGCGCCGCAATTATGAGCGCGGCAAACTGGATCACGACAAGAATCTTCCGTTGCTCTATATCCCGTCCGAAGAGCCGGTGATCCGTGACGCGAACGACTGGTACGACCGCTTCATCACCGTCCGCGACACGTTTTCCTCGCGCGTGGGGCAGATCTGCAACGCGGCGTTTGACCGCAGCGTCATCGCCTACGACGAAAGCCGCCCCGAAGAGGAGCGGCAGCGGTATCGGGAAGAGACGGAGACGCTTGCCATCCTCACGGGCTTGGAGATCGACTCGGCAAAGAGCGGCGTCAAACCTGACATCGACGAGTATATCAAGCACAGAACGGTACGGCGCAGCGAGTTCCTGAAATACAAGGCGCTGTTGGACGACGACGGCGACCGGGCATGGTATGAGCCGACCATACGGCAGAGGAAAAAGGAATTCATCGGGGATACCGATTGGGACGACGTCAGCTCCAACGTGGAGCGTCTGCCGTACCTCGCGTATATGCTGGAAAAGCACACGCCGAAGATCAAAGCGAAGCCCGCGGAGGACGCGGAGCTGTTTACCTTCGCCAAGCGCCCGGACTGGAAAGAACGCTTGGACAAGCCGACGCTGGACGCCGTCGCCGCGCTTCTCGCCGATTATGAGGGCTGTCTCACGCGCATCCGTGGCTGCCGCGCGCCAATCAACAAGCGTCGGAGGCAGAGCGACATTGAGCGTATTTTCTACGGGCGCGGGCAGGAGGACGATTATGATTCCGAGATGCTCTACGCCGTGTTCTCCGAGCTGGAGCCGGAACGGGTGACGGAGCTGCGGCAGGCGATTCGGGAGCAGGCGTGGCATCTGATGGATCGGGAGGCGCGGCTGGATTTCCTGCGCGACCAGATTCCCAACCTTGAAGATTTCTTTCCTCTGCTTTCTGACTTTCGCTTCGGCGGATACCGCATTCTTGGCGACCTCATTTGTGACGTCGACGACGAGAACAACGCGGAGAAAAACAGAAAACTGCACCGCCCAAGGGATTCGGAAGCATTCCGGGACATGATCCAAGCATATCTGGGCAAGCCGCAGTCGCAGAGCTACAAGGACGCGGTGGCGAAGATGTGCCGCAAGAGACTGGACAGAATCGTCAAGCCGCACTTCGCCGTGTTCTATGTGGTGGCGCTCGGCAAGCGCAAGCTGCTGTGGGACTTGCTGCCGGACGCGGTGGAAGAAAACGCTGTGAGGTTCAAGAGATGATCGACGAGAGAGCGGAATTTGAGGCTTATACCGGCGCGGTGTGCTATGAAGCGAAGAGCAAGCACGACTGGACGTGGCGGGGGCGCTTCGTTTTCGATATGCTGCTCGATTTCAAGGGCTTTGCCCGCATCCTGACCATCCTCGCGCGCGGCTATATCTTTGACGGCGGCGAGCCGGACGTTGAGCGCGCCCGCCGCGCGCTGTGCGCGTGGTGCAGCGTGCCGGATAAAAAAAGAACTGCCAGCCCCACCAAGGAGGACTGGCAGTTTGAGACGGAGTTTTCGGCATTGCACGAGGAGTTTCCAAAGTTGGTGGACACGAACGGTATCGGCTGGCTCGTCCGCCATGTGCGGCGGATGTGCGCGTTTGCGAAGAAGCATCCCGACGTGGTATCAAAGCCGGACGCCTCCGCCTGTGAGAAGCTTTCCAGTGGCTGGGAGAACGAGTGGCGCAAGAAGGTGGTGCAGCTGCAGGTGCCGATCTTCGCGCCGAACACGAGGGCGGCGTGGGGGCTGCGTTTCGACGACGTCCTCGCCGACGCGCTGGAGCTGGGACCGCTCCGCAGCCCCGACATTGTTTTCTCTCCCGCATTAGAACAGAGGTTAGAAAGATCGACGCCCAAGGGCGTGCCGACAGAAGTCCTGCGGACGCTGATCGGGTATTACGCTGCCAACCGGCAGGAGGACACGGATTGGGTGGTGCTGCCGGTAATCAATTTCGACGCATATTTCGGCAACAATTTCAGCCACCGCTGGCTGAACGCGCTTCCGGAGGACGTGATCGTCCGCCAGCGCGACGGAGGTCGGGGCGTATGCCGGTATATGGTGAGTGGGATTGAACTCAATGATGTGATATTAGATTGTTAGTCATGGAAGAAGCCTATCAGGCCGGATGCATATTATAAAAAAAGCTATGCCCGCGATCCCGCTGGTACAGAGGGATCGCGGGCTTGCTTAAAAGTCGATCTCCTTGCCCTGACGACGGTACATGGTCTTTTTGACCGCGCGGAAGACGTTCTCATATCCCGTGCAGCGGCACAGGTGGCCGGAGAGCAGCTTTCGCAGCTCGTCATCGGTGTAGAGCTTGTTCGTCTCCAGAATCTCCACCGCCGTCATGATGAAGCCCGGCGTGCAGAAGCCACATTGGATGGCCGACTCGTCGATAAACGCCTGCTGGATGTCGGAAAGCTCGCCGTCAGGGGAGAGCAGACCCTCGAGCGTCCAGATGTCCTTGCCCTCCGCCCAGACCGCGAGATAGATGCAGGAGTTGAACGCCTCGCCGTCGATGAGGATGTTGCACGCGCCGCATTCGCCGACCTCGCAGCCCTTTTTGACGGACGTGAGGTGGTAGTCGTTTCGCAGCATGTCCGTAAGCGACGCGCGCACGTCGACCATCTTTTCGACCGCCTTGCCGTTGATTGTGCAGTGAACCAGCTTATACTGCGTACTCATGCCATCTCACCTCCCGCCAATTCTACCGCTCTGGTGAGCGCGCGTTTTGCCATTTCAACGGCGATGTGTTGGCGGAACGCCTTGCTTGCGCGCCACGAATCGCGCGGGTTGATGTCGTCGATGACCGCGCGGGCGAACTGTTCGGCGAGCGCCTTGCTCGGGGCGGCACCATTTGCGACTGCCTCGGCGCTCGGGCAGCGCATCGGCACGGGGCCCGCGACGCCGTAGGCGATGCGGCAGCGCTCGATAGTTTTCTTGTTCGAGGAGAGGCGCACGTTGACGCTGCAACCCAGCGTTGCGATCTCCATGGCGTTGCGCATACCGTACTTGATGTAGTGGCCGAAGGTGTTTTCATAGCTCGCCTTCGGAATGAGAATAGCGGTTTGGATCTCGTCGGGCTTGATGTCGACGGTGCCCGCCTTGATGTAGAAGTCCTTGATGGGCACTTTTCGCACGCCGTCCTTGCCCGTGAGTTCCACGATCGCCTCATAGGCATGGAGCGTCGAGGCGGAGTCGGCGGAGGTGACGCCGTTGCAGGTGTTGCCGCCGATGGTGCCGATATTGCGGATCTGCGGCGAGCCGACCTGATCGACAGCCTCGCCGAGCACGTTGCAGTATTTCTGAATGAGCGGATCGCGCGTAATATGTGAAAAACTGGTGAGCGAGCCGATGCGGAGATTCTCCGCGGCGTCAAGACTCACGCCACGCATTGCGTCAATCATATAGATGGAAATAAGCTCTTTACCGGCGCGTTTGCCCTCGCGCATCTGCACGAGCACATCCGATCCACCCGCGATGATCTGTGCCTCTGGGTGCTCGATGCGGAGCGCAACGGCATCTTCGACGCTCTGCGCCTCATAGAGCGCTTTCATATCATACATAGCAGTTTACACCTTCCTCTCGCCAGTCGTCGTGGATGAGTCCCGCCTTGGTAAATTCCGAGAACAGGACGTGCGGGTTGATGGGGTTGTGGTTGATAGAGACGCCTGTCGCGTCCAAAATCGCGTTGCGGATTGCCGGCGCGCCCGAGCAGGCGGGCGGCTCGCCAAGCGCCTTGGTGCCGAACGGCGAGGTCGGCTCCGCATTCTCGACGAACTCTGCTTCGAGATGCGGATGATCCATAAACGTCGAGAGCTTGTAGTCCAGCAGATTGCCATTGAGCGGCTTGCCAGTCTTTTCGTCGAAGATCAGCTGCTCGGAGAGTCCGTAGCCGATCGCCATGGACATGCCGCCGTGCACCTGCGCCGCAGCGAGCGCGGGATTGATGAGCCTGCCGCAGTCATGGACGTTGACGATGTTCTTGAGCGTCACCTTGCACATCGGAATATCGACCTCGACCTCGGCAAACGTGCAGCCGAAGGAGTAGGCGTTGTTGCGGATGGTGTAGGTACTCTCCGCCGTGATGTGCTCGCTGTGGACGGGGTTGTACTGCGCGGTCATCGCAAGCTCGGAGAGCGACATCAGCACCGAGCTGTCGCCCTTGCGGATGATGTTTCCGTCGACGATATCCATGTTGCCGACCGCCTGCCGCGTGACCTCGTTTGCGTACTTTAAGATTTTCTCACGCAGAAGGTCGGCGGTCTGACGGATGGAGAAGCCCGCGACATAGGTCTGGCGGGACGCATATGCGCCGAGACCCGTGGGCGTGATGTCGGTGTCCTGACAGGACTTGACGTGCACGTCGCGGTAGCTCGCAAGGCCCACCGCCTCGGCGACCATCTGGGCGTAGGCAGTGTCCGCGCCCTGACCGATCTCGGTCTCGCCGCATTGAAACGTCACCGTGCCGTCGAGATTGAGCAGCATACGGTTGGACGAGGTTTCAAGCGAGATGGGATAGACCGCAGTGTTGTACCAGAACGTCGCCATGCCGATGCCGCGGCGGATGTCGCCGGTATCGTTCGCGTATTCTTTCTTCTTGCGCTCGTAGTCGATGTACGCCGCGCCCTTTTCCATGCACTGGCGGAAGCTGTCGTAATAATTGGTGTTGCCGGAGAACGCGTCGTGGAAGCCCTGCGGCATGACGTTCTTTTGGCGGAACTCGTAGGAATCCATGCCGAGCGCCCTGGCGCAGTCCTCAATGTTGCTCTCGTCGGCGAAGCTCGCCTGTGGCATGCCGTAGCCGCGCATCGCGCCAGCGGCGGGACGGTTGGTGAACACGGTGTACGCGTCGCACTCCATATTCTCACAGGGATAGTGCTGCGGGAACGAGCCCATGGCCTTTGCCACGATGGAATGTCCGTGCGAGGCGTAAGCGCCCTGATTGGAGAAGCACTCGACCTTGCGCGCGGCAATCGTGCCGTCCTTGCGCAGCCACGAGACGATGTGGAAGCGGATGGCGTGCCGCACACGGTTACTCACAAACGTTTCCTCGCGCGCGCAGTCGAGGCGCACACAGCGCCCGCCGACCTGCGTGGAGCACCACGCGCACAGCGGTTCGTAGAGCGCGTCCTGCTTGTTGCCGAAACCGCCGCCGATGTAGGGCTTGATGATCTCAATATCGCCCCACGGACGGCCGAGCGCCTGACCGACGACGCGGCGGATGATGTGCGGAATCTGCGTGGATGAAACGACCACAAGCCGATCGTTTTCCTCATAGGCAAAGCAGCCATGGTTTTCGATGTGGCAGTGCTGCACGGTCGGCGTGTCGTACCAGCCCTCGACCTTGACAAGACCCTGCTCCTGAATGGCCTTCTGATAGTCGCCCTTTTTCATGTCGGTGTGCTTGAGAATGTTGTTCGGGAACGCCTCGTGAAGCTGCGGCGCGCCTTCCTCCATCGCCTTTTGCACATCGAGCAAGAAGGGAAGCTCCTCATACTCGACCTTGAGCGCGCGCACGCCTTGATGCGCCGCGACCTCGTTTTCCGCGATGACGACCGCGACGTCGTCGCCCCAGTAGCGGACGTGGCGGTTCAAGAGATGCCGGTCGGCGACGTCCTGATGTCCGGGATCCATCGACCAAGGGTGTCCGGCGGTGGGGAAGTTGATTTCCGGCGCGTCAAAGCAGGTGAGCACCTTCACGACGCCAGGGATCGCCTCGGCGACGGCGGTATCGACCGACTTGACCATGCCGTGCGCGATCTCCGCGTGCTTGATACGGACATAGAGCGCGTCCGAAGGCATACGGTCCTCGTAATATTTCGTCCGCCCGCTCGCCTTGTCAAAGGCGTCAACGCGGACTTCGCTTTTGCCTACCTTGTTCATGGCGTGAGCCCTCCTTATGAGAGAGTAAAAAATGGTTGACTTGTTTATACTAAATTTGCTACATTGAAAGCGGGTGATAAGATGAAAGAACATTCCATCGGATGCGTCGTCATGGCGGCGGGAAACGCGGCGCGGTTCGGAGAAAACAAACTTTCCGCCGCCGTGGACGGAAAAACGCTCATCGAGCGTGCGCTCGACGCCGTGCCGATCGAAAAGCTCTCCGCCGCCTGCGTCGTGACGCAGTACGACGAGGTGGAGATGCTCGCGATGCGCCATGGCTTTCGCTGTATCCGCAACGACCGCCCAGAGGACGGCTTAAGCCGCACGGTGCGTCTCGGCACCGAGGCGCTGAAGGGCGAGTGTGACGCAATCTTGTATCTCGTCTCCGACCAGCCGCTGCTGCGTCGCGAGAGCATCGCGGCGCTGCTCGCCTTCTACCGCGCGCACCCCGACCATATCGTCGGCGCGTCGCACGGCGGAAAACGCGGAAACCCGTGCGTCTTTCCGGCGAAATACTTTCCGGCGCTGAGCGCCCTCACGGGTGACGTCGGCGGCAGCGCGGTGATCCGCGAGCATGAAGACGACCTGCTGCTGTTTGAGATCGACAAAGAAGAGCTTATCGATGTCGATACGCCGCAAGCCCTCAATGACCTGAAGAAATAACGCGCTTTGCGCGTTATTTCTTTTTTCTTGAATACGGCGTACCCTCCAACGGCAAGCTGAACCGCCGCTCGCCGTCGAGCCGGAAGTACGCGTCCGCGATGGCGGGCGCGGTGGGGATCGACGTAATCTCTCCGATGCCGATGGCGCCGTTCGCCATATTGAGTCCCGGCTTGTCGACCACGATCGCCTTGACCGGCGGCACGTCGGGTGCACGGAAGAGACCGAGCGTGCCGTACTTCGCGGTGGGCTTGCAGTTGTCGTCGATCGGATACTGTTCGGTGAGCGCATAGCCCATCGACATCACGACGCCGCCTTCGATCTGTCCCTCGCAGCTCAGCGGATTGACCGCCTTACCGACGTCGTGCGCGGCGACCATCTGCTTGATCTTGCCGGTCTCGCGGTCAAGGATGCACAGCTGCGTCGCGTAACCGTAGGCAACGTGGGAGACGGGGTTGGGCTTGTCCGCACCGAGCGGATCGGTCGCGGCGAGGTATTCGCCGTAGAACTCCCGCCCCTTGAGGTCGGCGAGCGTCTTGCCCTTGAGCGCTTCGACCAGCTTTTCGCAGGCGCGGCGCACCGCCTCGCCCGTGATGAGCGTCTGGCGCGAGCCAGAGGTGTCGCCGGAGTCCGGCGCGATCCAGGTGTTGCTGCGCTCGTAGACGATATCGACGGGATGGATGCCGGCGTTGGTGACAACCATCTGCGTCAGCACCGTGCCGAGCCCCTGCCCGATGCAGCTTGCGCCGGAGTAGATATGTACCTTCGCGTCGTCCTCGATGATGAGTTTCGCGCGGCCCCAGTCGGGAAGCCCCACGCCGACGCCCGCGTTCTTCATCGCGCAGGCAAGGCCGACGGGATCGCCGTTTTTGACTGCTTCGTCATAATAGGGCTTGACCGCTTCGAGCGTTTCGACCAAGCCCGTCTCCGGACCGACGATCTGGCCGTTCGGCAACACGCCGCCGGGACGGATGGCGTTGCGGTATCGTATTTCCCACGGCGAAATGCCGACCTTGTCCGCCATCATGTTCAAAAGCGTTTCGGTGGCAAAGCAGGTCTGCGTCACGCCAAAGCCGCGGAACGCGCCCGCAGGTGGGTTGTTCGTATAGTAGGCGTCGCCGGTGATCTCAAAGTTTTCGTAGGCATACGGCCCCGCGGCGTGTGTGCAGGCGCGCTCCAGCACGGGTCCGCCGAGGGAGGCGAACGCACCTGTGTCGGACATGACGCTTGCCTTGACGCCCTGAATAATGCCGTTTTCATCGCAGCCCATTGTGAAGTCCATCCAGAACGGGTGGCGCTTGGGGTGGATGAGGATGGATTCCGCGCGCGTCAGCTTGACCTTGACCGGCACCTTGGCGACATAGGCAATCAGCGCCGCGTGGTGCTGCACCGACATATCCTCTTTTCCACCGAAGCCGCCGCCGACGAGCTGGTTTTCGACGAGGCAATGCTCAAAGTCTACGCCGAGCATCGTCGCGCACTCATGGAGCGTCGTATGCGAGCTTTGGTCGGTGGTCAGCAGCTTCACGCCACCGTTTTCAAGAGGCAGTGCCACACAACACTCTGGCTCAAGGAACGCATGCTCCGTCCACGGCGTTTCAAAGCGCTCGTGGAGAACGTATTTGCTCTTTGCGATTGCGCCCGCCGCATCACCGCGGGAGACGTGCTTGTGCGCCTGCACGTTGTTCTCGTCGGTCTCGAAGACCAAGGGCGCGTCCGCCGCTGCGGACTCCGTGGGGTTGTGGACGGCGGGAAGCACTTCGTACTCCACCTTGACGAGCTTTTTCGCCGCCTCCAGCGTCTCCATGTCTTTCGCGCACACGAGCGCGACCGAGTCGCCAAGGTAGTGCGTAATCTCGCCGACGGGAATCAGCGTCGGCTGGTCTTTTTTGATATGCCCGACGTAGTTCTTGCCGGGGATGTCTTTCGCCGTCAGCACACACACGACGTCGGGCAGCGCCTCTGCTTCGCTCGTGTCAATCGAGAGCACGCGCGCGCGGGGATACTCGCTGCGCACGGCGCTACCGTAGCACATGCCGTCAACGTAGATGTCATCTGGGTACTTGCCGTAGCCCTGCACCTTTTCCGCCACGTCGATGCGGTGGACGCGCGAGCCGACTTGATAATCGTTTTCGCCCGCCTCAGGCAGCTTGCCATCGCGGAAGATCTTTGCCGCGAGCAGGATGCCGTCGAGGATTTTGACGTAGCCCGTGCAGCGGCAGATGTTGCCGCGGATGGCAAACGCTGCCTCCTCGCGCGTGGGGGAGGGGTTCTGGTCGATGAGCGCCTTGGCGCACATCACCATGCCGGGGATGCAGAAGCCGCATTGCACCGCGCCCGCCTCGCCGAAGGCGTAGGTAAAAACGTCCTTTTCCCAGTCGGAGAGTCCCTCGACCGTGAGAACATTTTTGCCGTCAAGCTTGTCGGTCTGCGGCACGCATGCCTTGGTCGCCTTGCCGTCGATGATCACGGTGCAGGTGCCGCACGCGCCCTCGCTGCATCCGTCCTTGACGCTCGTGAGGTGTAGCGTGTCGCGGAGATACCGCAAAAGCTTCTGGTTTTTCTCGGCTGTGACGAAATTGCCGTTCACCGTAAATACAGCCATAACGCACCTCTTTGCAAGATTCTTCCGAAAATTAATTTGGTGACCTAACGAATTTTATTTTATTATATCATATCAATGTGAAAATGCAATCGGAAAATGCATCCGGCATTATTCTTTTGTCGAAATAACGAACGAGAGCCTTGCCGTATAGCAAGACTCCCATTTTAAGCCGTATATTCACTCCGCCGCAAGCTCACTGACCGCGTCGACGGCGGCGTCGATCTCGTCCTCTGTGGTAAAGCAGGAAAAGCTGAAGCGCACCGCGCCCTGTTCTTTGGTGCCGAGCGCCTCATGGAGGCGCGGCGCGCAGTGCGCGCCGGGGCGCGTCGCGATTCCGTAGTCCTCCGAAAGTGCGTCCGACACCTCGCCGGAGCCGAGGTCACGGATGTTGAGCGCGACGATCGCGGCGCGGTCGTTAGAGAAGTCACCGTAGACCGTGACGCCGGGGATGGCGCGCACGCCCTCGTAAAACCGGCGCGTGAGCGCGGTTTCCTTCTCGCGGATGGCGTTCAAGCCAACTTTGTTGAGATAATCTACAGCGGCGGAAAGGCCCGCGATGCCGTGACCGTTGAGCGTGCCCGCCTCCAGGCGCGTCGGATACTGCTCCGGCTGCGTTTGACTGTAAGTCTGTACGCCCGTGCCGCCCACCTTGAACGGCGCAATCTCCACGCCCGCGCGGATGCACAGCCCGCCCGTGCCCTGCGGTCCCAAAAGTCCCTTGTGCCCAGTGAAACACAACACGTCGACGCCGAGCGCTTCCATGTCGATGCCGCGCGTTCCCGCCGTCTGCGCGGCATCGACGACGAGCAGTGCGCCATGGGCGCGCGTGATATCGGAAATTTGCTTTATGTCAACCATGTTGCCGGTCAGGTTGGACGCGTGGGTGCAGACGATCAGCTTTGTGTTGGGGCGCATGAGGCGCTCAAAGTCGGCGTAGTCGACGTTGCCCTGCCGGTCGGCGGGGACAAAGTCCACCGCGACGCCGCGCTCCGCTTCCAGACGGTAGAGTGGGCGAAGGACGGAGTTGTGCTCCAGGTCGGTGGAAATTGCGTGATCGCCCGCATCCAGCAGGCCGCAGAGGGCGATGTTCAGCGCCTCCGTGATGCCGCTCGTGAACACGACATGGTCGGGGCGCGCACAGCCGAACAAGGCAGCCAGCTTCACCCGCGCGTCGTAAATCGCGTGCGACGCGCCCAACGCGCCCTCATGGGTGCCGCGCGCGCTGTTGCCGAGCGTTTGGAGTGCATGGAAAACAGCCTCCCCGACTTGGGGAGGCTTTTTCAATGTAGTCGCGGCGTTGTCCAGATAAATCATGGGCGCGGTCACTTTTTAAGCGTGAGCGTATACTCGCCGTCCGCTTCATCGACCTTGACGGTATAACCCTGCGAGGAAGCATAGCGGGTAATGTTCTCCACGCACACCATGGCGTCGACCTTCACCTGCAATTCCGCGGGATTGTTGCCCTTCTTGACGGCGTCCTGCACCATCACGACAGGGATGGGGCAGCTTTGACCTCTTGCGTCGATCATATTACTTGGCCTCCTTTTTCAGCATGGAAGAATTTACCAGCGAAATGACGAGCAACACGGCAAAGCCGATGAACACGGCGACCTTGCCCGTTGTGGCGATGCCGCCGACCTTGTACACGCCGTCCGTGACGCTGTCCGCGCTGCCGGCGAGCTTGAAGTTGTGCGCGAACGCCGCGCCGACGAGCATGCCGAGCACGGTCACGGCGCTGTCGCCGTTGCCCTCGCCCGCGAGGATGAGCTGGCGCAGTGGGCAGCCGCCGAGCAGCACACTGCCCCAACCGACCAGCACCATGCCCAGCAGGTTCCACAGCTCGCTGGAGTGTGAGATGGGCTGGGAGAGCGCCGAGAAGCCGGTGAACTTACTCAGCACGACATTGCCGAGCAGCACGGTGACAAAGATCGCGATAAAGCCGGAGATGAGGTTGAAGTCACGGAACATCACGGCATCGCGCATGCCGCCGACCATGCAAAGACGGGACTTTTGACAAAGCGCGCCGACGACGAGCGCCACGAGCAGCGACACAAAGGCGGGAGCAAACTTGGAGCCGGGGCCGCTTTCAGAGAACGCAAAGAGCGCGGGCGCGGCGAGGAAGAGGACGAAGAGGAGCACAAGCACCGCGGGGAGAGCAAAGCCCTCGGTCTTGGTCACCTCATAGGTGCGCTTGAGCGTGAAGCCCTTCTTGAGGAAGAACACGCCGATGAGGATGCCGAGGAAGAAACCGACCAGACCGACGAAGGCGTTCAGGTCGCCGCCGCCCATGCGGATGACCATGCGCAGCGGGCAGCCGAGGAACACGAGCGCGCCGATCATCACGAACGCGCCGAGGATGAAGCGCGTCGCGGGAGACGAACCCGCACGGGCCTTGAATTCCTTGGAAGCAAGGGACATGATCGTCGAGCCGAGCACGAGGCCGACGATCTCGGGGCGGAAATACTGCACGGGCGCCGCCGTTTGCAGATGCGTCGCGCCCGCGATGTCCCGGAGGAAGCAAGCGATGCAGAAGCCCATGTTGGCGGGGTTGCCGAGCGCGGTCAACAGCACTGCCGCGATACCGACCACGACGCCTGTGATAAGTACCCAGGGATTGATGCGTTTAGACATTTTTAATCTTCTCCTTCCGATTGGGCAACTGCCACAACCATTGTTCATTCTAAAATATCACGGCTTGCATGTCAAGCCCCGCGCGAAAAAATGGAACAATTCAGCGCAGGAAGATCCGCTTGCCACCGCGGTACGGCTCCGCCGTGCCGATGCGCTGTGACGAAGGAACGGCGGTCTTGAGCTCCGCGTACAGCGCGTCCGCGTCGGCGGGATCGACGGCGATCAGCAGCCCACCGGAGGTTTGCGGGTCATAGAGCACGTCCTGCCGCGCGAGCTCGACCGCGCCGGGGTCAACATAGGCTTCCGCAAAATTGCGGTTGCGGTACATACCCTCGGGCAATATGCCGATGCGGGCAAGCTCCACCGCCTCGCCGATGAGGTCGATGGCGTCCACGTTCAAATGCAGCTCCACGTCGCTGCCCTGCGCCATTTCAAGCCCGTGTCCCATGAGCGAAAAGCCTGTCACATCCGTGCAGGCGTGGATGCGGTATTGGACCATCGCGTCGCGCGCGCCTTTGTTGAGCGTCGTCATCAGCTTGACCGCATGCGACATGTTCTCCGCCGAGGCCATGTCGACCTTTGCCGCCGTGGTCAAAATGCCAATGCCGAGAGGCTTGGTGAGCAGCAGCACATCGCCCGGCTTCGCGCCGCTGTTGGTGAGCACCTTACCGGGGTGGACGAAGCCCGTCACGGCGAGACCGTACTTCGGCTCTTCGTCGAGAATGCTGTGCCCGCCCGTGATGATCGCACCCGCCTCGTACGCCTTGTCGTAGCCGCCGCGCAGGATCTCATGCACCGCCTCGGAGGGCATGTCTTTCGGCACCGCCATGATGTTGAGCGCGAGCTTCGGTTCGCCGCCCATGGCGTAAACGTCAGAGAACGCATTGGTCGCGGCGATTTGCCCGAAGGTGTATGGGTCGTCGCAGATGGGCGGGAAGAAATCGACCGTCTGCACGAGCGCGAGATCGTCGGAGACCTTGTAGACGCTCGCGTCATCGCTTTTGTCGAAGCCGACGAGCAGATTGGGGTCGCGCAGCACCTTCATGTCGCCGAGCAGCTGGGCAAGCACGCCCGCGCCGACCTTCGCGCCGCAGCCCGCGCACTTGGCGAGCTTGGTGAGCTTTACTTCATTTTCCATGCTTCATCGCCTCAAAATGCAGAATCGCCTCCAATACACCGCCGCCGACAGCGAGCGCCTTGTCGGAGGCAAGGTCGCAGTACTCCACTTTACCGCGCGGGTCGACGTCACCGGATTTCATGCCCTGTTTCACCGGTACGCCGTTGGCCAGCAGCCCGCGCAGTACGCCAGAGATGGTTGCCTGCATCGGCTTTCCTGCGACAAATCCGATCGTGTCGCCCGCCTCGACGAGGTCGCCGATCCGATGCGAGCTCTCAAACACGCCGTCTGCGGGGGCGCGCAGGACGCGCTCGCCCGCAAAGCCGCCGATGAGGCCGGGGATGTTAGTGTTTGGGAGCGCTGAACCTTCGTAGCAGACGCGCCCGAGCGTGTGCCCGCGCATGGTTTCGACCACGGCGTGACAGTCCACGCCCGCCGCGAAGCCAGGACCAACGCCGACGACAATCGGCGCATCGGTGATCGCCGTGCCGAGGTTTCGTTTGGCAAGAATGGCGTCGACGAGCGCGCCGGGCTTGAGTTGGTCGCGGCAGGCACAATTGGGATCAACGAGGACAGGAATGTTTCCCTGATCGAGATAGAGGCGCGCCTCCTCCCATGTTTCCGCGCGCAGCGCGGTCACGTCCTCGACGGTCTGCTCGCCGCTTACCACCGCGTCGGAAAAAGCGACTGTGCGGCGAATGGTCGTCGGACGCTCGATCTCAGTCATTACGACGGAAAAACCCGCACGGTACAGGCGCAGCGCGATGCCGCTGGCGATATCGCCAGCGCCGCGAATCAACGTAAGCACGTGTATACCCCCTTGTGCAAGCTGCCTGCGATCACAGGGCAGGAAAGCTGTTTTGACAGTGTTTCCGTCGCGGCGTAGCCCTCGGCGGATTCGACTTTGTTGATGAATACGCGGTCACCGAAACCCTCGGCAAGGATCACCTTTGCCTCGCCCTCTGGCGTTGCAAATGCGTCTTCGGAGACCCCTGCGCGCGCCGCCCAGGAATCCGAACGATGGCAGACCTCGCGCACAGGCTTGCCGAAGCCGTCCACGCCGACGACAAGCACCACGCGCTGTGCATTCGGCGGAATGACTGGCTCGTGTGGCGCGTGCGCCTTGAGCGGAAGACCGCGCGAGCCGTCCGCCTCGACAAGCACGTAGTCCGCAAGCGCTGCCAATTCTTCAAATGACATCGATGGCGCGGTCAGCTTGCCGCTTTCGGCGGGCGTTCCGGCACAGACGGCACCGTGGGATGCAAGCGCCGCGCGCAGCGCGTCCGCGCCGCCGATCACAAGCGGATACTGCTTCGGAATGCGGATGTGCGTCGAGGTGCAGAGCATGACCGTCCCCTTTGCGCGCATCTCATCCGCGAGCGTATAGAGTAGCGTCGTCTTGCCGCCGCCGCCAATGAGTGCGGTCACGCCGCGCCCAATGTTCAATAACGGTGCAATCTGCATTCACATCACCAGCTCGTAAATTCCGGCGACTTCTATCCGCGCGTCGGAGAGCGCGCTTTCAATCGCCGTGCGTGTTTCGAGCGGACCGCACCACGCAATGCCGCAGTCGGCGGAAAGCGCGCGCGGCGCCGAGATTAGTTTTCCCGCGAGATGATTTTCCGCGCACACCCGTTCCGTAGCCATCGCCTCCGCCGTCGTGTGAAAGGTGACGACGACGCGTGGTTCCTTGTTTCTTTTCATAGATCCCCCCCCCGCGTTGTTCGCATCAAAATATCAAGCCGATTATAGCAGGCTCGTTCGCACTTTACAAGAGGCAAAGAAACGGATATAATCAAGAAAAAACGAGGAAGGCGCGAAAATGAAAAGAGAACTGCATGCCGTGTTATCGGTGCGGCTGTTTACCGACCAAAAGATCTTCGGCCCAGGCATCGCAGAGCTGCTGCACCGCGTGGATGAGCACCATTCCCTGCGCGCGGCGGCGCAGTCGATGGAAATGTCGTACTCGAAGGCGTGGACGATCACAAAAAACGCGGAAGAGGGACTTGGCGTCAAGTTGCTCACATCCACGACGGGTGGAAAGGGCGGCGGCGGCGCGACGCTGTCCGAGGAGGCGCGACAGTTTTTGGAGGCGTATGACCGCTGCTACGAAAAACTGTGCGCCTACGGCGACAGCCTGCTTGCCGAGGAATTTGCGTTTTATCAGAGACGGTCCAGCAACGATGCCTGAAATCTGCAAGAACTTCTGACTACTACTTGACTACTATTTTGCGAAAACGGCGCGAGCCCTTGCAACAAAAGGGTTCGTGCCGTTTTCAAAAGGTTTTGAATACGGTGTAACGAGCCGTGAAAGCCGCACAAAACCAGTGTTTCGGGGGAGTGCCTGATAACTCCGACCCATGAACTAAATCCGGTTAAGTTATGCCCGCAATCCCGCTTGTACAATGGGATTGCGGGCTCGCGGTTTTTGGGGATTGAAAATGCTGGTTTCAGGCGTGGAAAAAGGAGCTGTCGACGTCTGCACGCTGTCCTCATGAGCTATTGCTTAGCCCACCTTCTGCATTTGAGGGAGCATTTTCACGGCAGAGTGGCATCAACCGCCTTTCCTGGCGGCATTTCGATATTGCAGTGGACTCATGCCGACCTTCTCCCGGAATCGCTTGATGAAATAGCTGGTGCTGTTGAACCCACAGCGCTCCGCAATCTGAGAGATGGAGAGCGAAGGGTCGGAAAGAAGCAGAATGCTCTGCTGCAAGCGGTAATCCGCGAGATAGGTAAAGATGGTGCAGCCATAGGTCGCCTTAAACAGGCGACAGCACTCCTCCTGGCTCAGGTGGACATGATCGGCGACATTTTTGAGTGAAATTGTTTCGTCATGGTGCTCGTGCAGGAACGATATGATGCCGTGCGCCTCCGCACGTTCCATGAGAGGAGACTGCGCGGAATCAGACTGCAAATGCTCCAGCAGCAACTTCCATAGATGCAGCAACAGCCCATAGGAATCCAGTTCATAACCAAACGGCCGTTCCTGTAGAATACGGAACAGCAAGCGCATATTCTGCAGCGCTTGCTCTTGCCATGACGTTTCCGGCGAGAGTGGGATGAACTGGAAAAACGGATGGTTGACGTAGGGCATGAAATACTTCTGTTCAACGACACTTCCGTGGAACAGCGTCAGCAGGCTGGGGTGCAGGTTCAGACTGAGATAGCGCGCGGAGTCGGGCGAGGTGGGACGCGTCATATGAGAGAGGTTTGAGTTAACGAAAAATCCGTCGCCGGCACGCAGAATGTAGTCGCTGCCCTGCGCGGTGGTGATCATGCCACCCTCCAGCACGTAGGTGAACTGCACCTCCTCGTGCCAGTGCCAGTTGTTGAAGCCCATCGGCTTCTCCCACAGCTTTGTCTCGTGCACGACCAGAGGGAACTCATAGGGCAGGGTGAAGTTGGCTTTTTGGTTACTGTCTACAAAAAACATATTGACTCTTTTTCCTTGAAATCAAGATTGTGATATTTTTAGACGGGATTCGGATAGAATTTTGAGAAGAAGTATAGTAAATTTTATATAACCCATTCGTGCAGTTGTCAAGAAGGAATCCAGAAAGCAACCGGAAAAGCTGACGTTCCTATCGACATGCTGTTTTTTTGTCGCTTTGATACCACTTTTTTTAATGAGGCATATAAACAATTCTGCACAGAAGGGCTGCGCGGCGGCACCACCGCCGAAATGACATGGGAAGGGAGAACGCACATGTACAAGGTTGACCTCAACAGCGATCTGGGCGAGAGCTTCGGCAACTACACCATTGGTATGGACGCCGATGTGATTGCGCACATCTCCTCGGCGAACGTGGCCTGCGGCTACCATGCCGGCGACCCTCTGGTGATGGACAAGACCGTGCAGGCGGCCAAGACGGCGGGCGTCGCCGTGGGCGCGCATCCGGGCTATCCTGATCTGATGGGCTTCGGCAGGCGTAACGTTGCATGCTCGCCCAAGGAGGCAAAGGCATACGTTAAGTACCAGCTTGGCGCGCTGATGGCGTTCACGAAGGCAAACGGTGTGAAGCTGCAGCATTGTAAGCCCCACGGCGCGCTCTACAACATGGCAGGCAAGGACATTGATCTCGCGCTCGCCATTGCGGAGGCGGTTGCGGAGGTGGACAAGGACGTGATTTTCCTCGCCCTTGCGAACAGCAAGATGGTGGAGGCGGCGAAGCAGGTCGGTATCCGCGTCGCAAGCGAGGTGTTCGCCGACCGCGCCTATCAGGCGGACGGCTCGCTGGTTCCCCGCAGCAAGCCGGGCGCGGTCATCCACGACACGGAGGAGGCGATCACCCGCACGATTCGCATGGTCAAGGAGGGCAAGGTTACCGCGATCACTGGCGAGGAGGTGCCTCTCGCGGCGGATTCCATCTGCGTCCACGGCGACAATCCCTCGGCAGTGGAGTTCGTGAAGAACATCCGGGCACGTCTCGAAGCGGAGGGCGTCACGATCGCGCCCATCGCCGAGATCGTATAAACAGCATCCCAAAAACGTGTGTTAAATAAGGAGGAACCTATGAGCAACACGGAGAACAAAAAGAATATGAGCGTCATCCTCGGCGCGGCGTTCCTGATGGCGACCTCTGCCATCGGTCCCGGCTTCCTGACACAAACGGCAACCTTTACCAGCAGTCTCAAATCCAGCTTCGGGTTTGTTATTCTGGCGTCTCTGATTATGTCGGGTATCGCTCAGATGAATATCTGGCGCGTGCTGTGCTACACCGGCAAGCGCGGTCAGGACGTGGCAAACGAAGTGTTCCGCGGACTCGGCTACCTGCTTGCGGGCCTGATAGCACTCGGCGGTCTGGCGTTCAACATCGGCAACGTTGGCGGCGGCGGTCTTGGTATCTTCGCCCTGACCGGCATTCCCGCGAGAGTCGGCTATGTCATCTCCGCCCTGCTGGCAATCGTGATCTTCCTTTCCAAATCCGCGAAATCCATTGTTGACCAGATCGTGAAGTATCTGGGCGCGCTCATGATCGTCGTGATCCTCATCGTCATGTTCATCACAAAGCCCCCGGTCGGGGAGGCCGTGGTCAACACCTTCGTTCCGTCCAGCGGCGTCAGCGCGACGATCCCGGCAATCCTCACCCTGATCGGCGGTACGGTCGGCGGTTACATCACGTTCTCCGGCGCCCACCGCCTGATCGACGGCGGCGTGACCGGCAAGGAGAATCTGGGTCAGGCAAGCAGGAGCTCGGTCATGGGTATGGGTATCGCCGCCATCGTCCGCGTGCTCCTGTTCCTGGCGATCCTCGGCGTCGTCACCAAGTTCTCCGGCATCAATCTTGCCGATCCCGCCGCAAATGCCGGCATGGCGGGCGTCCCGGAGTACAACGGCATATCCAACCCGGCTGCCTACGCGTTCCTGGTCGGCGCCGGCAATCTGGCGTATCGCTTCGCGGGGCTTGTGATCTTCTGCGCGGCGCTGACGTCCATCATCGGCGCGGCGTATACCTCCGTTTCCTTTCTGAAGACCTTCAGCCCGAAGATCGAGAAGAACGAGAACTACTGGATCATCGGCTTCATTGCGGTATCTTCCCTGATCATGGTGATTTTGGGCGGCGCGGCGAAGCTTCTGGTGCTCGCGGGCGCGGTGAACGGTCTTATTTTGCCGATCGGCCTTGCCAGTATCCTGCTTGCCGTCAATAATAAGAAGATCGTTGGCGAAGAGTATAAGCACCCGATCGTTCTGACCGTCCTCGGCTGGATCGTGGTCGTAATCACGGCGTATCTCGCCGTCACGGCGCTGCCGAACCTCAAGAACCTCTTTGTGTAATAATGCGTCGCTGAAAGGGCGGTCCGCGCAAGCGGGCCGCCCCGGCAAAAAGGAGGGGCACTATGCCTGATGTAAGATTTTTATTGACCGGCGACACCTCGCTCAGCGCGGAGTTCGGCAATGAGATCAGCGAATCGACCAACGCGCAGATCCGCGCGTTTACCATCGCGCTGGAAAAGAGCGGCGTCCCCGGTATTGTGGAATTGGTGCCGACCTATCGTTCCTGCATGATCCACTACGATCCGGGCGTCATTTCCTACCGCGCGCTGACGAAACGGCTTGAGGGATTGCTGGGGCAGCTTGGCTCGATCGAAATCCCGCCGAGCGATGTGCTGGAGGTGCCGGTGCTCTACGGCGGCGAGATGGGGCCTGATCTGGCCTTTGTCGCCGAGCACGCCGGAATTTCGGAGCAGGAGGTCGTCGACATCCACACCTCCACCGAATACCTGATCTACATGCTGGGCTTCACGCCGGGCTTCACCTACCTCGGCGGTATGAGCGACAAGATCGAAACGCCGCGCCTCAAACAGCCGCGCGTCAAAATTCCCGCCGGTTCCGTTGGCATCGCGGGTAAGCAGACGGGCGTCTATCCGATCGACTCGCCGGGCGGCTGGCAGTTGATCGGCCGCACGCCGGTGAAGATGTACGACCCGAATCGTGAGACGCCGATCCTGCCCAAGGCCGGGCAGTATATCAAATTCCGGGCCATCGATCAGGCGGAGTATGATGAGATCGCCGATCTGGCGGAAAAAGGCAAGTATGTCTGCCGGACGCATCCGAGAGAGGAGGCGGCGAAATGAGCGTAACGGTTTTAAGCCCGGGCCTGCTGACGACGGTGCAGGACGCGGGACGCACAGGCTATCGGCAGTTCGGCGTCTCGGTCTCCGGCGTCATGGACCCGCGGGCGATGCGCATTGCGAACATCCTTGTCGGGAACGACGAAAACGAGGCGGTGCTGGAGTGCACGATGATGGGGCCGCAGCTTCGCTTTGACAAGGCGAACGTCATCGCCGTTACGGGCGGCGACCTTGGCCCCACGCTGGATCATCAGCCGGTGGCGACTTACGCGGCGTTTTCCGTACAGGAGGGGCAGACGCTTCGGTTCACAGGGCTGCGGACGGGCTGCCGCGCGTTTATCGCGTTCGCGGGGGGACTGGACGTGCCGCTCGTGATGGGCAGCCGATCAACCTACATGAAGGCGAGGATCGGCGGACTGGAAGGCAGAAAGCTCGAAAAAGGCGACGTGATCGGTTTCCGAAAGCCCACAGCGGAGATTCTCAATCTGGTGCAGCGGCGCATCGCGCCGGAGGTTACGGCGCGCACGGAGTACGCCGTCCGTGTCGTGATGGGCCCGCAGGACGATATGTTCACGCAGGCGGGCATTGACACGTTCCTCGGCGAAACCTATACGGTCACAAACGAGTTTGACCGAATGGGCTGCCGCATGGAGGGCCCCGTTATTGAGCACAAGGACGGCGGCGATATTATCTCCGACGGCATTGCCTTCGGCGCGATTCAAGTGCCGACAGCCGGCAAGCCGATCATCATGCTTGCCGACCGCCAGACCACGGGCGGCTACACGAAGATCGCCAACGTCATCACGGCGGATTTCCGCATCATCGGTCAGCTCAAGGCCGGCGACAAGGTGCGCTTTGTCAAAACCACCATTGAGGCAGCGCAGGATGCGCTGCTAACGGAGCGCGCCGCGTTGGCAGCGCTGCGGACGATGGCCGGCAGCGCGTATGTGAAGGAGCGTAAACCCAAACAGCCGAAAAAGTGAGAGGAGGCAGCATGGCATTCGACATCACCCCGTATATCAACAAAAAACCCAGCGAGGTTCGCGCGCTGATCCGTGAGGGCAAGATCGATTTTCCCACCGCTGGCATGTGTGCGGGTTATGCGCAGGCGAACCTTGTTATCCTGCCGCCGGACTACGCTGCGGATTTTGAGGAGTACGCCAAACGCAACCCGTTCCCCTGCCCGATCCTTGAGATCGTCAGAGGCGAGCCGATCACGCACGCCATGGGCGAGGGCGCAAACATCTGCACAGACATCCCGCGTTACCGCGTGTACGAAAACGGCGTGTTTACCAAAGAGCTGACCGACGCCGCCGATTATTGGAAGGACGGATATGTGGGCTTTCTGATCGGCTGCTCGTTCTCCTTTGAGGAGGCGCTGCTGCGCGAGGGCATCGAGGTGCGCCACAACACGCAGGGGCGCAACGTTCCGATGTATAAGGTCGACTTGTTCCAGACGGTGCCCTGCGGCCCGTTCAAAGGACCGATGGTCTGCTCCATGCGTCCCATGACGCCGGAGAAGGCAAAGCGCGCCTATGAGATCACGTCCAAAATGCCGAACGTCCACGGCGCGCCCGTGCACATGGGCCCCGCGGAGGCAATTGGCATCCGGGACGTGATGAAGCCAGACTATGGCGAGGCGGTGGACATCTATCCCGGCGAGATCCCGGTGTTCTGGCCTTGCGGCGTGACGCCGCAGGCGGCGGTGGAGAACGCCAAGCCGCCCATCGTCATCACGCATGCGCCGGGGCATATGTTCATCACGGACATTCTCAATGCGGAGCTCAACGACTATCTCGAAGCGTAGAAGAAAGGAAGATGAACGAAGCATGGAGGATCACAAGGTCAGAGTGAGGGTGCTGGAAAGCGGCTGTCCGCGCTATCATGCAGGCGACGAGATCTACTTCGACGGTGCGTTCATCGACAAGGAGAAGAGCGCGGCGCTTTGCATGGTGGCGCTGAGCGCAATCTACCCCTTCGCTTACGCCGCGCGCCGCGGCGGTAGCGTCAAGCCGACGCCTGTGCAGTGTCCCGACTGCGGGGAATGTGTGAAGTTTCAGGTCGAACGGCTGGACAGCTAGGGTGAAAAACGACAATCCCATCAGCGCAAAGTCAGAAAGATAACAGAACAGAATTGAACCGCAAACAAAGAGCGTCGCCCACAGGGGGCGGCGCTCAAAATATTGAAGAAGAACAAAGGAAAAGAGCCGCTCCGCCAAAAGTATCTCGCCGGTAATATCCAGTCGGACCTAAAAGATGGATCAATAGCCGTACACTCTGACTACTGCCTGACTACTATTTCGCAAAAAAGGCGCGAGCCCTTGCAACAAGAGGGTTCGCGCTGTTTTAAAAAGGTTTTGGATACGGTGCGATGCACCGTAAAAACCGCATAAAACCAGTGTTTTGGGGGAGTGTCTGATAACTCCGACTCTGAAGGTCGTGCGTTCGAATCGCATCGGGCGTACCAAAACCCCATTGAAAACGACGTTTTCGATGGGGGTTTTGCAATTATATTCGGAAGTTGAATTGCGTGCCTTGACTACTGTTGACCACTACTGCCGTATCAGAGGGTATAGAGCAGAAGGACGGAGCTCAAACAGCAAATCAGGCAACACAGCCGTTTTGGTGCGCGGAACCAACCTGCGGCTCGATTGCGGAGCGAAACCGCTGGAAACGGCAAAACGGCACAGGACGGCGTTGAGCCGTCCTGCCCGCGTTCAGGTCAATCCTGTCCGTTCTCTGTATGCGTTCGCTCGAACGCCTCCCGCGCCCGCGCTTCGTCCTCTGCCTCGTAGGAGTACGGTGCACCTAGCTCGCGGTGGATGCCGTCCGCCAGCTTGAAGCCGGAGACGAAGGCGTCCAGCGTTTCCGCGTCGCGGAGAGCTTCCTCGGCGTCCACGTATCGGAGCAGGAGCTTTTGCTGAGCGGCGCACAGCGTGTCATGCAGGGCGCCGTATGCGCCCTCGACATCGCGTTTCCGCTCCACCGTCTGCTCCGATGCAACGTGGAAGCGCCGATGCAGCGCTATCATATAATCCCAGCCCATTCTCAAATCGCCAGTCCCTTTTGCAGCGCCTTGGACGCTGCTTTTTTGTTCTTGTCAAACGAGTGGGTGTATATGTCCAGCGTGGTTGAGACCTGCGCGTGCCCGAGAAGCCCCGCGACGGTCGCCACGTCCGTGCCGTTGGCGATCAGCAAGCTGGCGGTCGTGTGGCGGAGCGAGTGGACGTTGAGGTTCTCCGGCAGACCGTTTTTCTTCAGGATTTGCTTGAACCGCCAAGTGAATGTAGTCGGCGTCATGGGCAGCTCCGCTTCGCGGCGGCGAAACACGAAGTCCTCGTCCGTCAGCGCGCGATGGTCGTAGGTTTCTGTCTCATAGGCACAGTTCTTGTAGTGCTCGCGGAGCAGGCTTTCCATCTCCGCCGTGAAGTAGACGTAGCGGTTTCCCGCCTTGGTCTTCGGCGGCTTCACCACAATGTCCTCATGCGACACCTTCACCACGTTCCGACAGACGTGGATGCTCCGCTCGGCATAGTCAATATCGCCCCATTTCAGCCCGCAGCACTCGCCGCGCCGCATTCCTGTGGCGATGATGAGCTTGAAGTAGGTTTCATACTTGAGGCTCTCCTGTTCCAGCGCGGCGATGATCTTCTGCGTGGTCTCCGCGTCGGCGATGCGGATCTCCTTGCGCGTTCCGCTGTAGCGATACGTCCGCCACGCGGGATTGTGGTCGAGAAAGCCGCCCTCCATCGCGTCGGAGAGGATGCCGCACAAACAGGCGTGGACACCTTCTACCGTCGCTTCGGAGAGCGGCTTTCCGTTGTTGAGGTTCTTTGCCTTCCGCAGCTCGGCGTAGAGCTTGCGGAAGTGCTCGGGGCGAAGCTCCTTGAGCTTGTATTGCCCGAGGTAGGGGAGGAAGCGGTTGACGTCCTGCTTCTCGCGCACGAGCGTCGATGCCGCCAGCTTGCCGGGGGAGACGTCGCGGAGCCAGAGATTGGTGTACTCCGCCAGCGTCATATCCTTCTTGGTTTCTTCGGGAAGCTCTCGACATTCCAGCTCGAAGAGCGTCGCCTGCTCGTCGAGCCATTTCTCCCGCTGCTTCGGCGTGAGCCCCACGGGTGGGCGCACGGTTTTCTGACGCGGCTTCCTGCGCCGTCCCGCAAGATCGTAGCCCATCGACACGACCAGCAGGTAGCTTTTCCCGCGCTTTCGGATACTTGCCATGATAGTTGACTCCTTTCCTGATGCGCTCGGTACTTCCGAGCTTTTTGGCAAGCACACAATAGCGTGAAGCGTGAGAGAAAGCTACTGCAAGTTGCGCGGAAATGCAGATTCTACCAAAGCGACAAGAAGCGCGTGGTTTGTCTATTTTTCCATCAGCCCAGCCAGCTTGTCAGCCAGCTCCTCCGGCGTTTCCACGCAACCACGCATCAGCCACAGAAGAAAGACATTGTAGATGCCGCCTGCATGGAAATAGGACTTGTAATCGTCATATTCGCTGCCGTGAATGGCGAGAAATACACGATCAAACTCATCATTGAGCAGATACATCAGCCTCGCCTCATAAAGCGCGCTGCAAATCTTCTGATAACGAGCGAGATGCGTAAACAGCGTCACAAAATAATCGTGCGGTGCGTCATCTTTATAGCTGATGCCGCTCTCCACGACAAAGCAATCAGTGACTCCTGCGAGCCATTTTCGCAGGATACCTTCTTTGCTCTCAAAATTGCGATAGAATGACATCCGCGTCACACCAGCCCGCTCGCAAAGCTCCGTGACAGAGATATCGTGATACGGCTTCTTTTCCATCAACAGCAGCAGCGCATCCGTGATGTACTCGCCCACCAGCCCCTCGCGCTTTACTTTCATGTTACAAACATTGCCCCTTTGTCACTTTTTGCGTCGCGTCTCTTGACTTGCAACTCAATTATGATACAATCGTCACATCAATGATAACAGGTCTTGCATGAAATGACAAGCAGGGAGCAATATGAAAAAAGCTATTATCATCATTGGGGTTGTTTTTCTGAGCATCATTGTCATTGCTGTCGCGGCATTGAAGTTTTTGAGCAGCCGTCCTGCCGCGCCGAAAGATTATCAGCAGACAACGCAGACAGGCGGTGAGATCGAAGCAACGTACCTGGCGAACGGCCCATATGATGTGTCCGTGCGTGAGGACGCGACGCTGCTGAATTTTGGGAAGTTTACCGTCTACTATCCAAGCGAGCTGGAAACGGCGGACAAGCGGTATCCTGTCATTGTGCTTTGCAATGGGAGCGGCACACCGCTGTCGAAGTACCCTGCCGTCGCGGAGCATTACGCCTCGTGGGGCTTTATCGCCATCGGGACGGAGGAACCGCACGCATGGAACGCATTTGGCGCGGAGATGAGCCTGCGCTATCTGGAGCGCTGGAACGAGAACGCGCAGATCGAGGATGCAAAGAGTGTTTTCTACCAGAAAGTGGACTTTGAGAATGTCGGCGTCGTCGGACACTCGCAGGGCGGTGTGGGCGTCATCAATGCTATCACAGACACAAAGCACAAGAACACTTATAAGACCGCGGTCTCGCTTTCGCCCACGAACAAGGAGCTGGCGCACAACCTGTTTTGGGACTACGACGCCTCGCTGATTGACGTTCCTATCCTGCTGATTTCCGGCGCGGGCGGAGGTGATGATTGGGTCGTGACGGGAGAGCAGCTTCAGGCGATTTACGACGATATCAGCTCCGATAAGTGCATGGCGCGGCGGTGCGATACCGCGCACGGCGAGGTGCTGTATAGGCCGGACGGCTATGTGACTGCGTGGTTCATGTGGCAGCTGCAAGGCGACGAGTACGCGGCGCAAGCGTTCACCGGCGACACACCGGAGTTGATGACAAATTCGCAGTATCAGGATCAGAAAATCAATATCGACTAAGTGAAGCGACGGCGCGGGTAATGGATCTTGCTCACGCCGCTCGTCTTTTTGTTATGGATCAGACGAAGCTGAATGCGATGAAGTCCGAGCTGGAAGCTCAAATGGCGGAGTTCAAGGGCAGGAAACGATCGCTGAATATGACGCGTCAAGCCCAACAGCAAGCAGCCCGATGTCGGTACGGAAACGACCCGGCGGATTCCATCATCCGCATTGCACCGACCTATCCGTTTCCAGAGGAACCGAAAACCGCCATGCAGGCCTTTCCTACCGCGGCAAAGCTGGCGACAGCGGAGTCGTTGCTCTGAATCAAAACGACATAATAGATGCTTCTTGCTTGCGCCGAGACGCGCAAGGGTATATAATCCATCGTGAGTTCAAACAACAAAGGTGCCATGGCTATGAAACGAATCTGTATTCTCCGCGGCAGTCCGCGCAGGGACGGCAATACCAACCAGCTTGTCCGCGCATTCGCAGCGGAGGCCGAGGTGCTGGGCTGCGAGACGGAGCAATTCCACCTGTATGACATGGAGCTGCGTCCCTGCCTCGCCTGCCGCGCCTGCCAGAAGGACTGGACGGTGTTCGGCTGTGCACAGCATGACGATATGCACGTCCTGTTCGATGCAATCGCGCGGTGCGATCTGCTGGTGCTCGCCTCGCCCATCTACTCATGGTACTGCACGCCGCCGATGAAGACAGTGCTTGACCGCATGGTCTACGGCATGAACAAGTATTACGGTGAGCGCAAGGGACCCTCCCTCTGGGCAGGGCAAGAGGTCGCGATCATCACGACCTGCGGCTATCGCCCGGAGCAGGGCGCGGATCTTTGGGCGGAGGGTGTCAGGCGTTACTGCAAGCATTCGCAACTCGTCTATCGCGGAATGCTCGCGGAGCGACACATGGGATATGGCACGGTATTCATGGACGCGGACAAGGAAATGCGCGCCAGAGCGTTCGCAAGGGACGTCCTGTGCGCGGACGAATGAGGGTGCTTCTCCTCAACAAAAGCGATCAGAAGGGCATCGGCGTATTCGTTTGCGCCGATGCCCTTTCTGCCTGCTACGCGCCCTTACGCGGTCAGCACGTCACATGCTTCATCGCTCTCCTCATCGGGATCGCCGCTGTATTCGATCTGCCCGAAAATCTGCTCCGAAAGGCACTCCGACGCCTGGCGCTTGTGCTCCATCTGCGGGTGGCAGTAGGTGCGCTCGAGGAACGACGTATCCCCGTGACCGGCGAGGTCGGCGACGGTCTGCTTGTCCACGCCGCCGTGGAGCAGCGCGGTCACGAAGTAGTGCCGCCACGTGTGCAGGTGGTACGCCCTGCTGAGCCCCGCCTTGTCGTAGAGCTTTCGCAGGTGCTTCGTGAACGTGTCGGGATGGACGAGCTGCCCGCGCTCGTCGGCGAAGAGATATTCATTGAGTGGAAAGCCGCCCCGCTGCGCTTCCTCCATCTTCGACAGCCGGTAGCACGCCGCCGACCACGACAGCGCGTCGTCGAAGACAATCGTGCGGCTGCGCCCGTTCTTCGTCATGCCCTCGACCACACCGACGCCCGCGACGCTGCTGCGCGAACGGCTGACGGTCAGGACGGTGGTTTCGTTCTGAACGGAGAAGTCCGACCACTTGAGCGCGCAGAGCTCGCCGCGCCGACAGCCGGTGTAGATGGCGAACAGGTAGAAGAAACGATAGTGCAGCGGCTCGTCCGCCAGCACGCGGATGAAGCGATCCACCTCCCCCGGCGTGGGGATCGCCTGCTCCCGTGCCTCCGTGTCGGGCAGGTCGATCATGCGCGCGGGGTTCTTCTGGATGATCTCGTTTTTCTTCGCGTCGGAGAGCACGGCGGAAACAGCGGTCAGATACTTTTGCACGGTTGCTTCCCGCACGGGCTTGCCGTGGTGCGTCCGCTGCCGCAGCTCAATGAGCATATTCTCCAGCGCAATCGGACGGAGCCTCGAGATCGGGATCGCGCCGATGTATTGGAACGTGACCTCCAGCATCCGCGTGTACATCGCCAGCGTGGTCGGCGCGTACTTCGTCTGCCGCTTGAGCCAGCTTCGCACGTAGTCCTCGAACGGCGTGTCCGCGTCCTCGCCAAAGCCGTTTTTCACCAGTCGCTCGAACTCCTCCGCCTCGTGCGCGACGTACTGCGTGATGGAGCGCGGGTGGACGCTTTCGGGGACGTGGATGGTCTTGGCGCGTGAGATTTTTCGACCGTCGTAGCGGTAGCCGTTGCTGACGGTGATTTTGTATTTTCGGGAATTGATTTTCTGAATACTTGCCATTGGTGTACTCCTTTCACATGGATTGCTGCATAGGCTGTTGCACCTGCTCCGCTTCTTTGCGCCTCTCTGCGATACCGAGCGCCACACCGGCGGCGATGCCGATCAGCGTGCCGAGGTTTTGCGCGGTCTCCTCTGCCTCGATCCTCCTGCGGAGCTCTTCCGCGTCCTCGGGGTCATCGTCGAGGATTTGACCGGCGTACAGCAGCGTCTCGACACCCTGACCGAACGCGCGGAGCGAGAGGCCGGTCTTGCGCGTGAGTCTGGTGCTTTCCAAATACTTGAGGAACGCTTCGCGCTCCTTCTCCCAGCCGGTCGCGCTTACCCCAGCTTCCGCAGCATGACGATCCCGCAGACCGTCCCCAGCGCCACCAGCAGCAGGAGCGACGTGATCCCGAGGCGCGTCAGCCATTTTCGAGCCGATTCGATCAGGGCGTTGATCTGCGAGTGTGTCTCGTTCGTCATATCGCGCAGCGTATTCTTCGTCGAGCTTTCCAGCTTCTGGAGAGCCTCCTCCGAGCTCCGAAGCAGGCCGTTCGACTTCGCGGCGTACCGCTCGTTCATCAAATTCGCCTGCCGCTCGAACTGCTCCTCCGTCTGATGCAGCTGCCGGAGCTGCATCTGCGTCGAGCGCTCGATCTGCCCGAGCAGTTCTTCCGCGTCCGGCTTTGTCAGCAGCGCAGCGAGCGTCGTCAGAATCGTATCCTGCGTCGAACACATCCTGTCCAGCAGACTCACCACCGCCGACCAGTTCTTCTCGGTCAGCGTGACGCGCGTCTCGCACTCGCTTGCCTTCGTCAGGTCTTTGGCGTTCAGGGCTTTCAGCTCGTCGGTCGATAATATCCTGTCTGATCTTGAATTCATTTTCCATGTTCTCCTTTGTGTATTTTTCTTCGTGCAGCTTGTTGTCGCGGCATCGGTCGCCGTCCGGCGTCTTGTAGGTGATGTACTTCCTCGTGTCCGTCCACCGAACGCCGTAGCCCTCGCTCCGCATCAGCGCGATAAACTCCTCGCGCGTTTTCGCGTACTCCATGCACTCGTCGATGGCAGCCATGAGTCGGAACTTCCAGCTCTGTCCCTTCGCCGCGACGTGGTATTCGCCTATGGTCATCGGCTTTGTTTTCTTCTCCTGCCGCTCCCGCTCGAACACCGGAAGGCGGAACTGCTCGCAGACCATATCGTTCCGCCGCCGCAGTTCTTGGAGCTGCTCGTCCGCCATGTGGAGCTTCTTTCCCGTCTCGAAGCTGACCGAGTTGATGAGGACATGCGAGTGGATGTGGTCGCGGTCGGTGTGGGTGCAGACGAGCATTTCGTGGTCCTTGAAGTACCCGGCGAGCTCGACCGCGGCGGCGTACGCGGTCTTGGGATCGACATCCGCGCCCTTCGGGAAGCTCTGCACCATGTGGTAGAACAGCACGCCGCCCTCCTTGTGGTAGAGCTGCTTGGTGCGCGTGAAGTCCTCGCGGACGGTGTCGGGACGGCAGTTGATCCCCGTGACCAACCGCAGCCCTTCCCACGCCACCTTGTCGTCGCGCTTGACGTACCTCATGACCGCTGACATACACGCGCGGGTCTGTCCGCTCTTGTAGTTTCGGAACGTCACGATTGCCATGGGACGCTCACCTCCCCCGCGCGATAGCTTCTGAGACCGCCGCGCCGAGCCGCGCGAGCGCGCGCTCCACTTCGTCGAGGTACACGACCGTGATGCGCTCCATGTTGGCGAGCACGACGAGGCGGTTGAGGTTGCTGCCAATGGCGCGCAGCTCGGAGAGGAACTCGCGGAGCGCGTCGATGACGACCACGGGCTTGCCGAGGCAGCAGCGGACGACGTAGTCACTCTGGGACATGCGCGCCTGCTTCGCGCGGCGGCGTATCTCATCGAGGTCGTCTCCGGAAATGCGTATGCTGAAAACGGTATCTTTTGTCATTGGTATCCTCCATTTCGTTTTGAATTTCGTATCCACGGGGTTTGGGGCAGCGCCCCATAACGGGTGTGGGCTGCGCCCGCGCGAGCATTTGTCTGAGCGGCGGCCCCGGCCGACGTACAGACAAATGCGATGCTGGCCCTCTCTGAGGAGAGGAACACCGCTCCCCGCGCCCTTCCGCGCGTTCGCCCAACGCTGGCGCTGGACGGCGGGGAGAGCCGCGCTTCGCCGTTTTTCCCGCACACGTCGCGCAACGCCGCGTCAACAGCGCGCGGTCGGGTACACACCCGAGGAAAATCTTTGCGACGCGACACGGCGGCAAAGAATCGCTCACAGCCGCTCCTCCGTTTCAAGCGTGACAGGGTCGATAGGGCAATGTCAAGAAGATAACAGAATCGAGCAAACATCGAGCGCCACCCTTTC
>CAMKFK010000008.1 GCA_946411835.1 uncultured Clostridia bacterium | reverse complement strand
TCAGGCAGCAGAGGCGGGAGCCCTGCCAATCGACGGGGAGAAGCCCGTCCTCCTGTGATCGCGGCTCGAAGCCTGCTTCCCGCAGGCGAATGGCAGCCTCGGCAAAGTACCTGTCTCGCGCTTCGTTGTTGATTATTTTCATTCAAAGTCCTCCTTGGGCAAAAAAATAAGGCCAAGTCTTGTTTGACTTGACCTCAGATTTATGTTGTTCAGTTGTTACGCCGGGAGTTCGAATCCTGTCAGACCGGCGATCTCGCGGAAATGTAGGAATATTTCAAGGCTGCTTCGGTGCGAACCGAAACAGCCTTGAAACCCGCATGGTTGCGGCGTTTGTTGACAGAGTAGTATTTTTATTCTGTCCTTCTGGTCCGAGTGGCGAGACTTGAACTCACGGCCTCTTGACCTTCTCGTCAATATCGGTTTTGTCCAGCGACGCCTTGACCTTCTCCTGTAAATCCTTCATCTGCGCCTTGAGCGCGTCCGTGTCTGCGTCGGCGGCTTTTTCGCGCAGCTTTTCCGCGCCGGAGCGAATCTTTTCGTCCAGATCGGTGTCCCGAAGCGTCTCTTGCAGCTTGGACTTCATCTGTTTTGCGGCAGCGTGCGCCTTTTCGTCGAGATCGGTCTGATCCAGCGCCGTCCTGACCTTGCCCTTCAGTTCGTCGAGGTCCATTGTATTGTCTCCTTTCAGGCTGTTTTCCCTAGTATGCTCGTTACTTCTTGAAGCTATCCTTCAAAGACACGCTGCGGTTGAACACAATATGGTCGCCGGTGGAATCCTTGTTGTCGAGGCAGAAGTAGCCGAGGCGCATGAACTGGAAGGTCGGCGCGGTCTTGCCCGTCTTGTCGCTGCGATCGTACTCTGCGGCGATTTTCGCCAGCTCCGGCTCGATCTTGCAGCCGGTCAGGATTTCGAGGGAGTCCGGGTTCAGACAGTCGAGGAAGTTTTTGTCCGGACCGTCCGGCGCGGGATCGTTGAACAGATAGTCGTAGAGCCTCACCTCGGCGTCCACGGAGGTCTCGACGTCCACCCAGTGGATCGTCGCGCCCTTGACCTTGCGGCCGTCGGCGGGGTCGCCGCCGCGCGATTCCGGATCATAGGTCGCATAGACCTCGACGATGTTGCCGTCCCCGTCCTTCTTGCAGCCGGTGCACTTGACGAGGTACGCGCCCTTGAGCCGGCATTCGAGACCGTTCGGCGTGAGGCGCTTGTATTTGGGGACGGGCGTTTCCATGAAGTCGTCCGCCTCGATCCACACCTCGCGGGAGAAGGTGATGTTGTGCGTCCCGGCGGTGGGATCGGTCGGGTTGTTCTCGACGGCGAAGGTCTCGCTCTGCCCCTCCGGATAATTCGTGACGATCAGCTTCACGGGGTGCAGCACCGCCATGGTGCGCTCGGCGTGCTCGTTGAGGTCCTCGCGCAGGCAGTGCTCAAGGAAACCGTACTCGATGGTGGAGGGCGCCTTGGCGACGCCGATGCGCTCGCAGAAGCTGCGGATGGCGGCGGCCGTGAAGCCCCGGCGACGCAGGCCGCACAGCGTCGGCATACGCGGATCGTCCCAGCCGGAGACATAACCCTCCTCGACGAGCTTGCGCAGCTTGCGCTTGGACAAAACCGTGTAGTTGATGCCAAGGCGCGCAAACTCGATCTGGCGCGGCTTATGGTACGGAATGGAGACGTTCGACACGACCCAGTCGTACAGGGGGCGATGCTCCTCGTACTCAAGCGAGCAGAGGGAGTGGGTAATGCCCTCCAGCGCGTCCTGGATTGGGTGGGCGAAGTCGTACATCGGGAAGATGCACCACTTCGTCCCCTGCCGATGATGGTCGATGTAGCGGATGCGGTACATGACCGGGTCGCGCATGTTGAAGTTGCCGCTCTCCAGGTCGATCTTTGCGCGCAGCGTTTTGCTGCCCTCGGGAAACTCGCCGTTCTTCATGCGCTCAAAGAGGTCCAGGTTCTCCTCCACGCTGCGGTCGCGGTACGGGGAGACGGCGGGCTTGCCGATGTCGCCCCGGTTCGCCTTGAACTCCTCCGGCGAGAGGTCGCAGACGTAGGCGAGACCCTTCTTAATGAGCTCGACGGCGTACGTATAGGTCTTTTCAAAGTAATCGCTGCCGTAGAAAAGCCGGTCGCCCCAGTCGAAGCCGAGCCAATGGATATCCTCCTGAATCGCCTCGACAAACTCGGTGTCCTCTTTGGCGGGGTTTGTGTCGTCCATGCGCAGGTTGCACAGGCCGCCGAACTTCTCCGCCGTGCCAAAGTCGATGATGAGCGCCTTGCAGTGCCCGATGTGCAGGTAACCGTTGGGCTCCGGCGGGAAACGGGTGTGCACCTGCATCCCTTCAAACCGGCCGCCCTTGCCGATATCCTCCTCGACAAAGGCGTGGATAAAGTTTCTGCCCTCGCTCTCCGCGCTCTCGTCGGCAATGGTCTTGATTTCGTCCGCCATAGTGTAGCCCTCTCATTTCAATCAAATTGCTGATAGTATAACCTGTCCTGTCACTTTTTGCAAGTTTTTTCAAAAAAAGTATCGCGCGTCCAGATGAGATTCAGCACGTCCAGCAGTGCGTTTGTGCTGATATGCTCCGGCAAGTCCAGCGCCTTTACAAGCGCGGCGCGGCGGGACACGCTGCCGTCCCCGATCAGTCCGGCGTCGAGCAGGTCCGCCTTGGTGATCGGCTCTCCCGCCTCGCGCGCGTCCTCACCCTCGAAGGTCGCACCCGCGCGGCGCAGCGCGTCAAGCAACACCTCGGGGCGCATTCCCTCCACGCCGAGTTTGCCCTCCCTGCCGCAGCGCTTCTTGCGTTTTTCCTTGCCGTAAACGTCCGGCGCATAGGCGTGCTTGACTCCGTCGCGCGGCAACGCGCCCTTGAGCCGGTTACGGATGACGAACCCGGCGCCGTCCGGATCGGTGAAAAGGATAACGCCCCGCGTCTCCGCCAGACGCCGCAGCAGCGCCACGGTCTGTGCGTCGTTGAACACGCCGAAGCCGCCCACGTCCACGATCGCCGCGTCCACGGTCTGCGAAAGCGTATTTTTGTCATAGCGTCCCTCGACGACGATGACCTCGCGAATCTTCGGCTTTTTCATTGCTTCTGAGCCAACTCCATCAAAAACAGCTTGATTTCTCCCACATCATCCATGCCCTTCTCACTCTTCATGCGCAGGTCGAGACGTTGGGCGAGCATGACGCTGTATTCACACCACGCGCGCGTCGTATGGCGCGCGGCGTCGAGCAGGAGCCGCGCCGGATAATCCGAACGCATTCCCCACAGCTCCATCAGCCACAGCTTGTCGCGCCCCTCGTCCAGCGCGATGCGCGCCGTGTAGAGGCGGCGCAACTCCTTTCCCACCGCCGCGAGAATCAGGAACGGTTCCTCCTGCTGTTTGAGGAGCTGGGCGAGTATCTCGCTCGCGGCGTTGTAGTCTCCGCGCGTGATGGCGTTGGTCAGCTGGAACGCCACCGCGTCAAGCACCGGGTCGGCGACGGCGTCAATGTCCGCGACCGTGACACTCTTGCCCTTGGCATAGGCGCCGAGCTTTTCGATCTCCGGCACCAGGCCGGTCATCAGGCTGCCGCAGGTGAAGATCAGGTGCTCCGCCGTCTGCGCGTCGATATCCTTGCCCAGCGCGCGAAAACGGCGGCGGATCCAGTTCATCAGGTCGCTCTTGTCCGCCGCGTGGAACGCCACGGTCTCGACGTGCTTGTCCAGCGCGGCGCAGAGCTTCTTGTATTTCTTATCCGGCTTGTATTCCAGCAAATCGTAAACGAATACGAGGCAGCAGTAGTCCGGGAAATCCTCCAGCAGCGACACGAGCGTGCCGCGCGACGCCTCGTTCAGCTTGAACAGGTCACAGTCCGTGACCTGCACCATCGTGCGCTCTGCCATCATCGGCATCGCCTCCACGGTCTCGACCAGCTGCGCCATGGTCAGCGTTTTACCGTCCAGCCTGTGGTGGTTAAACTCCTCAAACCCGGCGGGGACCAGCCGCTTCTTCAGCTCGCCGAGATAGTATTCGCGCAGGTAGCTCTCCTCCCCGTGGAAGATGTAAGCTCGCCCCACGACGCCCGCCGCCAGGTCGGTTTTCAGTTTTTGGAAGCCCTTGTCGGGCGTTGTTTTCGGCATAGTCAATCCTCACTGTTGAGCGCGATGTGGATATTACCCTGCAAGTCCGTGCGGCAGAACGCCGCGCCCGCGTCCGCGATCCGCCGAAGCGTCTCTTCGTTGGGATGTCCGTAGCGGTTGTCCGCGCCGCAGCTCACCAGAACGGTCTCCGGCGTTACCGCGCTGAGCAGAGCTTCGCTCGTGGAGCTTTTCGCGCCGTGATGTCCCGCCAGCATGACCTCCACATCCGGAAGCGTGTGGGTTTCAAGAAGCAGCCGCTCCGTGAGCGCGTCAATGTCGGCTGTGAAAAGCGCGTCGAACCCGCCCGAAGTGCAGAGCGCCGTCAGACATGCCTCGTTCATGTCCCCGTTGTTCAGCGGCGGGAAGAGCTGCAGCGACGCGCCGCCCAGCGGCAGCGTCAGATCCTCGCGCACAAAGGTCACAGGGATGCCGTTCCGCTCCGCCAGCGCGAGCACCTCCGCGCGGCGCGCGTCCTCCGGCTCGATATCCGGCAGAAAAATGCGCTCCACCCGGATGCGCGCGAGCAGCGTCGGCAAACCGTCGCAGTGGTCGTCATGATAGTGGGACACGACGAGATATTGCAGCGAGCGGACGCCGACGCTTTGCAGGTAATCCGCCGCCGTGTCGCCCGCGTCGAGGTAGGAGCTGTTGCCGCAGTCCAGCAGCGCGGTCTCATCCCCGGCGCACAGCATGACGCTTTGCCCCTGCCCCACGTCCAGCGCGACGAGGTGCAGCGCCCCGTCCCGGAACGGGCGGATGTTCAGCCACAGGCACAGCGCAAGCGTTGCGAGCGCCAGCACCCCCGCCGCCGGGTAGCGAAACCGTCCGCGCAGGAGCACGCAGGCGGCGAGCATGGCGTAGGCATAGACCAGCCACAGCTTCAAATAGGGGTTGGCGAAGTAGACCGCGTGGAACGGCAGGGCGGCGAGCAGACGCGACACCGTCAGCAGGTACAGCGCGCCGAAGTGCGGCAGCAGCGCCAGAAGCCGCGCCGCCGGAAGAAACAGAAAGCCCAGCATTGTGCTGATAAGCCCCAGCGCGAAAGTCATCGCCGCCGCCCAGAGGCACAGCAGGTTGCTCAGCGCCGCCACGAGCACAAGATTCCCGAAATACAGCGCGCTGAGGGGTACGGTGAACACCAGCGCGCCCGCCGTCGTCGACAGCGGAGTGAGCAGGAAGTGTCCGAGCGCGCCCATGCGCCGGTCGATAATGCGCTCTTGCAGCGGAGACGCAACCAGCGCCATACCCGCCACCGCCGCAAAAGAGAGCTGCAGCGATACGCTCTGTATCGCGACGGGGTTGTGCAGCAGGATGAGCAGCAACGCGGTACCCAGCGAGGTCAGCGGGTCGCTTTCCCGGTCGAACAGCGGCGCGATCAGGACAAACGTCAGCATGATGCAGGCGCGCACGACCGATGGCGTCAGCCCCACCATCATCGCGTAAAACGAAAGGAGCGGGATCAAGATGACGCAAAGCGTGCGGAGACGGTGCCAGCCGATCAGCGTACCCACCAGCGAGACCAGAAACGCGCAGTGCAAACCCGATACCGCCGTGATGTGATACAGTCCCGCTTCGCTCAGGCGCGTACGGTCCTCCGCCGCCAGCTCATACTTGTCGCCCAGCAGGATGGCGTTCAGAAAGCCCACCGTCCGTTCGGGAAATACGTCTCCGATGGTCTGCTGCACCCGGCGCGCAAAACGCTGCGGAAGATAGCGGAGCGCGCCCGCGTTTCCATCCTCGACCGTCGGCGTTCCCCTGTCGTAGAGCAGGAGGAAGACGCCGCGCGAGGCGTGCGTCGAGGGAATGCTGCGATTGACGTAGACCGGCGCGGTCAGCCGCATGCCGGGCTCGACAGAGAGCAGCGCTTCGCCGCCGTAGTACAGCGCCCGACCGTGCAGTCCCGGCGCGTCAATACGCACCTCGACACGGGAGCCGTATTCCGTCTCCGACGGGTAGTCCGCCGCCTCCATGACGAGCATTACCGTCTCGCCGACCATCGCCTCAAAGGGAGCGCGGATCAGCAGCGCGTGGCCGCCGTTCCACAGCAGCCCCGCTGCCAGACCGAAGCCGATCAGCCGCGCGCGCAGGCGGTTATCGTCCCGCAGGACGAGCGCCCACAACAGGCCAAGCGCCGCACAGCCCAGCGCCGCATACCAAAGTAGCCGCTGCGGCAGCAGATACTGCGCCGCCGCCACGCCCGCCGCAAAGGCGAAGCACACCGTTGCAAGTACTCTCATTTCCGGCGCGGCTGCGGATCGTTGGTCAGGCCGAGAATATAATCCGTGCTGACACGGTAGTATTCAGCCAGCTTCAGGATAAACCACGCGGGCGGCTCACGCTCGCCGCGCTCATAACGGGAATACACGTTGCAATGCAAAAACAGAATATCCGCCATTTGCTTTTGCGATTTGTCATGATCCTCCCGCAGGTCCTTTATTCTTGGAAATACCAATGATATCACCCTGCGTGATGTTACCAAATGGTTGCGTCAACACGCAAGGGTGAACCCCATATGGGGTTATCTTTTTTCATTTTAGCATAAATGCGCGAAAAAGCAAGAAAAGACTTCCGCATACACGAAAGCCTTTTCAGCGGAAACGCCCTTATCCAAACAGCGAAATCTGGCTGGTCTCGCTCATGCCGGCAAACGCGCCGAGACCGCGCAGCTGCTCGATGTGCGTCTTGGACAGCTTGCTGCACGTCATGGCAAACTCCTCGACGGAGACGAAGTCCTTGCCCTCGCGTTTTTCCACCGTGTCCTGCGCCACCGCCTCACCGAGGCCGCGCACGGAGGTGAACGGCGGCAGCAGGCCGTTTTCAATGACGAGGAATCGCGTCGCGTCCGAGCGGAAGATGTCGATGTTGTCAAAGTGGAAGCCGCGCAGATAAAACTCGTAGCAGACCTCCAGCGTGGTCATGAGGTCCTGCTCCACCGCTGCGGCGTCCTTGTTGTTCTCGATCTCTCGGATGCGGCGCCTGGTGCGCTCCGCCCCCTCCCTGGGGTTGGGGAAGCAGCACTCCGCCGCGTCGAACGCCTTGGCGCGCACGGTGAAATATGTCGCATAAAACGCGAGGGGGTGATGTACCTTGAACCACGCGATGCGGAACGCCATCATAACGTAGGCGACGGCGTGCGCTTTTGGAAACAGATAACCGATCTTGGACAGGGACTCAATGTACCACTCCGGCACCTGATGGTCGTGCATCGCCTCGACCCAGCCGTCCTCAAAGCCGTTTTTCTTGACCTTGCCCTTGCGGACGGACTCCATGATCTTGAAGCTCATCTTGGGGTCGAGCCCCATCTTGATGAGGTAGAGCATGATATCGTCGCGGCAGCCGACGGTCTCCAGAACGCTTGCCGTACCGTTGAGGATCAGGTCCTTCGCGTTGCCGAGCCAGACGTCCGTACCGTGGGAGAAGCCGGAGAGCCGCAGCAGCGTGTTGAAGTCCTTCGGCTGGGTGTCAAGGAGCATCTGGCGCGTGAAGCGGGTGTTGAACTCCGGGATCGCCACCGCGCCCGTGGGACCGAGCACCTCGTCGTTTTCAAAGCCCAGCGCGCGCGAGGTGGTGAACAGGCTCAGCGTGTCGGGGTCGTCGAGCGGAATGGCGCGTGCGTTGACGCCGGTGAGGGTCTCCATCATGCGGATCATCGTCGGGTCATCGTGACCGAGCATGTCGAGCTTGAGGAGGTTGTCCTCCATGCAGTGGTACTCGAAATGGGTGGTGATGATATCGCTGTTGGGATCGTCCGCCGGATGCTGCACCGGGCAAAAGTCCTCCACATCCATGTCGTCCGGCACGACGACCAGGCCGCCGGGATGCTGCCCCGTCGTGCGGCGGACGCCGACGCAGCCCTCGGTCAGGCGGTCGATCTCCGCCGCGCTGACGGCGCGTCCGTTTTCTTCGAGGTACTTTTTCACCATGCCGTAGGCGGTCTTCTCCGCAAGCGTGCCGATGGTGCCCGCGCGGAACACCTGCGTTTCGCCGAACATCTCGATGGCGTGGCGATGCGCGCGGGCCTGATACTCGCCGGAAAAGTTGAGGTCGATGTCCGGCACCTTGCCGCCGCCGTAGCCGAGGAAGGTCTCGAACGGGATGTTGAAGCCGTCCTTGACGTACCGCTCCCCGCAGACGGGGCAGGTTTTGTCCGGCAGGTCCGCGCCGCAGCCGTATTCGCCGTCAAGCACAAATTCGGAGTGGCGGCACTTCGGGCAGCGGTAGTGCGGCGGAAGCGAGTTGACCTCGGTGATGCCCGCCATGTATGCCGCCAGCGACGAACCCACGCTTCCCCGCGAGCCGACGAGGTAGCCGTTCTCCAGCGAGCGCTGCACCAGCTTCTGCGCGCTCATGTACACCACGTCATACTTGCCGAGGATGCCGCCCAGCTCCACATTCAGGCGGTCGGTAATCATCTGGGGCAACTCGTCGCCGTAAAGCTCATGCGCTTTCCGCCATACCATATCGTTGAGGTCCTGCTCGGAGTTTTCCAGCCGGGGCGGGAACAGCTTTCCCTTGGGCAGCAGCTCGATCGGCTCCACCATGTCCGCGATGGCGCGCGTGTTGGTCACGACGACCTCATACGCCTTTTCCTCGCCGAGATAGGCGAACTCGCGCAGCATTTCATCCGTCGTGCGAAAGAAGATCGGCAGCGGCTGATTGGCGTCGGAGAACTTCTTCGAAGCGAGCAGGATGTGGCGGTACTCCTCGTCCTCAGGCTCCTGAAAGTGCACGTCGCCCGTGGCGCAGACCGGCTTGCCCAGCTCCTCGCCAAGACGGACAATGACGCGGTTGAACTCCCTGAGCTCCTCGTCGTCCCGCGCCTTGCCCTCGCGCACAAGGAAGCGGTTGTTGCACAGCGGTTGGATTTCCAGATAGTCGTAGAAGGAGGCAATGCGCTTGAGCTCGTCCCAGTCCTTGTGATCGACCACGGCGCGGAACAGCTCGCCCGCCTCGCAGGCGGAGCCGATCAGCAGCCCCTCGCGGTGGGCAATGAGCTCGGTCTTGGGAATGATCGGAAAGCGCTTGAAATATTTGAGATTTGAGGCGGAAATGAGCTGATAGAGGTTTTTCAGCCCCACTTTTTTTCTGGCGATGAGAATGATGTGCTTGGGGAAGCGCGCGCCTCCCCCGCTCTCCGGGCGCAGCTTGAGCATCTCGTCGTTGATTTCCTGAATGCGGGTGACGCCGCGCGCCTGAAGCATTGGGAAGAATTTGGCGAGCATCTGCGCCACAGGCACTGCGTCGTCGCTGGCGCGGTGGTGGTTGAACGCCGGCAGCGCAAGGTGCTCCGCCACCACGTCGAGCTTGTAGTTCTTCAGCCCCGGCAGCAGGTTCTGCGCGAAAATCAGGGAGTCCAGATAGGTCGGCTCGAACGAAATGCCGCATTTCCGGCAGCCCGCGCGGATAAAGCCGATGTCGAACTCGGCGTTGTGCGCGGCAAGGATGCGCCCGTCCGCAAAATCAAGGAACGCGCGCAGTGCGTCGCCCAGCTTCGGCGCGCCGACAAGCATCGCGTCGGTGATACCGGTCAAGCCGACGATCTCCGGCGTGAGACGGCGCTCGGGATCGACAAAGGTCTGGAACCTGTCCACGATCTCGCCGTTTTTCAGCAGCACCGCGCCGATCTCGGTAATCGTCTCCTGCGTGACGTTCAAGCCAGTGGTCTCGATGTCGAAGCAAACGAGCTCGTCGGCAAAGCCGCAGTCCTGCGCGCCGTGGACGCAGACCCGGTCGTCAAGGTTGTTGACGAAGTAGCCCTCGCAGCCGTAAAGGACTTTAATTTTATCCCCCGCCGCCTTCCAGGCGTCCGGAAACGCCTGTGCGACGCCGTGGTCGGTGATGGCGATGGCGGGCATCCCCCACTTCGCCGCCAGCTTCACGACGTCCTTTGTGTCGGTCAGCGCGTCCATGTTGGACATTTTCGTGTGCAGGTGCAGCTCCACGCGCTTGACCGGGGCGTTGTCCATGCGCCCCTCATGCTTAACCTCCCAGATGTCGCGTGGGTTGAGCTGGATGTCCTTGCCGTCGTAGGTCAGCTCCATGGAGCCGCCCACGCGCAGCCAGACGCCCGGCTCGATCTTTTCCTGCAAGGGCCGGGTCTCCTTCTCCGTCATGTTGCGGCGCACGACCACCGAGCCGGTGTGGTCCGTCAGCTCGATGACGACGACCCACATACCGGGGCGTCGCGTCTCGTGACAGTCGAACTTGAAGACCTTGCCCTCCACCACGGCGCGCCCCGTTGTCGCCGTCAGCTCGCGGATGGGGGTAACGTGCCCTTTGATCTCCGCGCCCATAATGCGGCGCATCCGCGCCTTTTTGGGCTTCGGCGCGGGCGCGTCCTTCGGCTCCGCCGCCTGCGGCAGGGACGGCGCGTGGGTGTGGAGCCGCACGGCGCGCAAATCATAGCGCGCCGCGAGCAGCTGCTCACAGGCTGACGCGGCGGCGGCGGAAAACGCCTCTGCCGTTTCCAGCTCCATGGACAGCGTGCGTGTCGCGGAGTCGAGCACCATGTCGGTGACGGACGCGCCGTTCAACAGCCGGCGGAGCGTGAACTCCGGCGAAAAGTCGCCGAATATTTCAAAAAACGGTTTCTTCTGTGCCATGTAAACCCCTAGCTCGTCAGAATTTCTCTATCTCGTCCATCAGTGCGTCAATCAGCCTGTCTTCCGGCACTTTGTAAAGGATTTCCCCTTTCCGGAAAATCAAGCCCTCGCCCTTGCCGCCGGCGACGCCGAGATCGGCGGCGCTCGCCTCCCCCGGACCGTTGACGACGCAGCCCATGACCGCGACGGTCAGCTTCTTGCCGCAATGCTCCAGGCGGCGCTCCAGCTCCTCGACCAGCGGGATCATGTCATAGGACGTGCGCCCGCAGGTCGGGCAGGAAATCAGGTTCACGCCGCTTTCGCGCAGGCCGCACGCCTTCAGGATTTTCTTTGCGGCGTAGACCTCCTCCACGGGGTCGGCAGTCAACGACACACGCATTGTGTCGCCGATGCCGTCGCACAGCAGCGCGCCGATGCCAACGGCGGACTTGACCAGTCCCATCGTTGGCGTACCCGCCTCGGTGACGCCAAGGTGGAGCGGGTAGTCGATGGTCCGGCTCAGCAGCCGGTACGCCTGCAAATTGAGCCGCACGTCGCTGGACTTGACGCTGACGGCAATATCCGTGAAATCGTGCTGTTCCAAAAGCCGGATGTGCCCCAGCGCGCTCTCGACCAGCGCCTCCGGCGTGACGCGGCCGTACTTCGCCAGCAGCTCCCGTTCCAGCGAGCCGCCGTTCACGCCGATGCGGATCGGCAAGCTGCGGGCACGGCAGGCGTCCGCCACTGCCTTCACGCGGTCTTCTCCGCCGATGTTGCCGGGGTTGATGCGGATGGCGTCCGCGCCGCGCGCCGCCGCCTCGAGCGCAAGGCGGTAGTCGAAATGGATGTCCGCCACCAGCGGGATGTGGATCTGCGCGCGGATCGTGCTCAGCGCCTCCGCCGCCTCCTTGGTCGGCACGGTGACGCGGACGATCTCGCAGCCCGCCGCCTCCAAAATATGGATTTGACGGATCGTCGCCTCCGCGTCCTCGGTTCGCGTGTTGCACATGGACTGTATGCTCACCGGCGCGCCGCCGCCGACGGCGACGCTGCCGACCTGTATCCTCTTCGTCATGGTGCGCACTCCTTCTCACTTGACCAGCCGCCACACGTCGTGGAACGTAACGAACAGCATCAGCGCCATCAGCAGCGCAAAGCCCGCCGCGTTGATGACGGTTTCAAACTTCTGGGGTATCTTCCTGCGGAACAGCCCCATCGTGACCGCGTTGACAACGAGGATCAGCACCTTTCCGCCGTCCAGTGCGGGCAGAGGCAGCAGGTTCATCACGGCAAGGTTCACCGCAATGAGCGCGCCATAGTACAGCACGCTCTCGATCGCGGCGCCTTTCCCCTCCTCCGCCTCGGTCTCGCGCCCCATTTCGGAGATCGTGGACACGATGCCCACCGGACCGTTCAGATCCTCCATGCCCGCCGCGCCGGAAACGAGCATTTGCAGGCTCAGGCGCACAAGGCGGACGTAGTCCAGCGTGTTGTACCAGGCGTATTTGAGCTTCAGCGCCGCCGTCGCCTCCGCGTAGCCGCCGAAGGAGAAGCCGAAGGCGCGGTATTCGCTGCCGTTCTCGTCGGTATAGGTCTGCTTTTCCAGCGTGCGCGTCAGCTTTTCGCCGTCGCGCCGCACAACCAGCTCCATCGTGTCGCCCCGTGACTTGAATTGCAGAATGGTTGACACGTCGCTGCGGGTATAGATGCGCTCGCCGTTGATTTTATAGATTTCGTCGCCGACCATGACGCCGTCCGCGCCCTCGTAGGGAAAGCCCTCGGCGAAGCCGACGATCTCGGCGGTGTAGAACGCCTGCGCGCCGATGTAGAGGCACAGCAGGATCAGAAAGCCGGTGAGGAAATTCATCGCCGCGCCTGCGATGAAGATGACGAATTGCTTCCAGAAGCCCTGATGGTTCAGCGCCCGCTCGTCGCCGGACTCCTCGTCCTCGCCCTCCATGGCGCAGTAGCCGCCGATGGGCAGCAGACGCAGGGAGTAATCCGTCTCCCCCCGGGTTTTTTGCAGCAGCAGCGGCCCCATGCCGATGGAGAACTCGTTCACGCGGACGCCGCAGAGCTTCGCGGCGGCAAAATGCCCGAACTCGTGCACGGCGATGAGGACGCCAAACATCAGGATTGCCAAGAGAATATACATGAAAAACGCTCCTAAATCAGCGGATACGCGCCCGTACGCTCTCGCGGGCAAGGCGGTCCGCTTCCAGAATATCCGAAAGCGCCGGGTTTGATACCTGCGGCGTCTCGTCCAGCGCCGCCTGCACCAGCGCGGGGATGTCATTGAAGCCGATCCGCTCGCGCAGGAACGCATAAACGGCAACCTCATTCGCGCCGTTCATGATGGCGCAGGACGTGCCGCCGGCCTCGGCGCAGGTCCTGGCGATGCGCAGGCAGCGGAACGTGTGTTCGTCCGGCTCCGCGAAGGTCAGCGGCGGGCAGGACAGCAGGTCGAGCGGCTCCGCCGGAGACGGCGCGCGGTAGGGGTAAGTCATGGCGTAGCGGATCGGCAGCTTCATGTCCGGCGTGCCGAGCTGCGCCAGCAGCGCGCCGTCACGGAACTCGACGAGCGAGTGCACAATGCTCTGGCGGTGGATGACGGCGGCGACCTTGGAGAGCGGCAGACGATAGAGCCGCATCGCCTCGATGATCTCCAGACCCTTGTTCATCAGCGTCGCACTGTCCACGGTGATTTTCGCGCCCATCGTCCAGTTTGGGTGGCGAAGCGCGTCGGCGCGGGTCTTCCCCGCCAGCTCGTCGAAGGAGAGACCGTAAAACGGACCGCCGGAGCAGGTGAGGATCAGACGCTTGATCTCGCTTCGGTCACGGCAGCCTTGCAGACACTGAAAAATGGCGCTGTGCTCGCTGTCCACGGGCACGAGCTCCGCGCCGTATTTGTCAGCCGCGTCCATGACCAAAGCGCCCGCGCAGACCAGCGTCTCCTTGTTGGCGAGCGCAATGCGCTTTTTCCGCTCAATGGCGGCGAGCGTCGGACGCAGCCCGATCATACCCACCACGGCGGTGACGACCGTGTCCGCCTCATCAACGGTCGCGGCGGCAAGCAGCCCGTCCATGCCGCTCAGAACCTCGACGTCCGTGTCCGCAAGACGGCGCCGCAGCTCGTTTGCCGCGTCAGCATCGTACAGTACGGCAAGACGCGGGGAAAACTCCCGCGCCTGCGCTTCGATCAGATCAACGCTGCTGTTTGCGGTCAGCGCCGCGACGCCCAGCCCCAGCTCCCGCGCCACCTCCAGGGTCTGTCGACCGATGGAGCCGGTGGAACCCAGTAAAGCGATTGTCCTTGTCATATCATATGATTCCTTCACATACAAAGATATAGACCACAGGCGCGATGAAGAGCGTGGAGTCGAAACGGTCCAGCACGCCGCCGTGGGTGAGGAGCAGATGACTGTAGTCCTTGACGCCCGCCTCGCGCTTGATGAGAGAGGTGGAGAGGTCGCCAAGCTGCCCGATCAGATTGCCGACGACGCCGAGGAGCGCAAGGCGCAGCCAGTTCGGCGCGTATCCGAGCCATTGCGCGCCGAGGACGCCAAACGCCGCCATACCCAGCACGGAACCAAGGATGCTGCCGTAGAAGCCCGCCCATGTCTTATGCGGGCTGACGGGCGTCAGCTTTCGCCTGCCGAACCACTTGCCAAAATACAGCGCCAGGCTGTCCCCCATAAACGCGATGAAAAACGGCGCGAGGACGTAGAGCCGCCCGTAGGACTCGTGCATCCGCAGGAGCACGATGCAGGAGAACATCATCGGAAACACCGCTCCGCCGACGAACGCAACCGATATGGTCTGGAACGAAAGCGCGTCGGGCTTTTCGTAGGTGCTGACTGCGAAGAGAAACAGCACGACGATCAGACAGCACGGCATCACCCAAAGCGGGTCGATCGGCGCGCGCAGCTGATATCCCGGAGTCTGAAAGCCCGCCAGGTACCATGAACGGGCGCGATACGCATTGAATACCTGAAAGGCGGCATAGGCGACCGTCCAACCGGCGGCCTTCTCCTTTCCGCTTTTCCCGGCGACGCGCAGCAGCTCATACGCCGCCGCGCCCGCGATGACGGCGACCAGCAGCATGGTCGCCCACGGCGGACAAAGCAGCAGTACCGCCAGCAGCGCCGGCAGCCCGAGGATGGCAACCAACCATCGTTGCAACATAAAATCAGTCCCTTAACCCGTACAGATTGTCATTTTTTTCCGGATAGCCCGCCGAACCTGCGATCCCGCGTCTGATACCACGCGAGCGCTTCGTCCAGCGCCCCGGCGTCAAAATCCGGCCAGAGCGTGTCGGTGACGTAGATCTCGCTGTAGGCGATCTGCCAGAGCAGATAGTTGCTGATGCGCAGCTCTCCGCCCGGTCGGATGAGCAGCTCGGGATCGGGGATGCCCGCCGACCAGAGATAGGACGGAAACGTCGCCTCGGTCAGCTCGTCCGGCGAACGCTGTCCCGCGACACATTCGCGCGCAAATTGCCGCGCGGCGCGCACGATCTCGTCGCGCCCGCCGTAGTTGAGGCAGACGTTCGCCTGAAAACCCTCGATGTGCCGGGTGATCTCATCCGTCTCGGCGATGAGCTGCCGCAGCTTGGGCGACAGCACCGTCGTGTCGCCGAGAAACCTGAGCCGGATCCGGTCGCGCGCCATCTTCTCGATGCTCTCGTGCAGATACTGGTCGAGCAGGGACATGATCGCGTCCACCTCCGCCTTGGGGCGCTTCCAGTTTTCGGTGGAGAAAGCGTAGACTGTCAGGTACTCCAGCCCCAGGTCCCTGCAGTAGGTGGCGATGGTACGAAAGGTCTCCGCCCCCGCCTTGTGCCCCGCTGTGCGCGGGAGGCCGCGTCGCGTCGCCCAGCGGCCGTTGCCGTCCATGATAACGGCAACATGACGAGGCAGGCTTGTCGCCTGCCCCGCCTGTTTCGCAGAAAAAATAGCCATTAAACCGCCATGAGCTCCGTTTCCTTCTTCGCCAGCAGCTCGTCGAGCTCCTTGCAATAATCGTCGGTGAGCTTCTGGAGGTCCTTTTCGGCGATTTTAAGGTCGTCCTCCGTGATCTCACTGCTTTTCTGCTGCTTCTTGAACGCCTCCATCGCGTCGCGGCGGATGTTGCGGATGGCAACCTTGCCGCCCTCGGCGTACTTGCGGATCTGCTTGACCAGCTCCTTACGGCGCTCCTCGGTCAGCTGCGGGAAGCTGAGGCGAATGGCCCGGCCGTCGTTCTGCGGGTTGATGCCCAGATCGGACTCCTGAATCGCCTTGTTGATGAGCTTGAGCGCACCCGCGTCCCAAGGCGTGATGAGCAGCTGGCGCGGGTCGGGCGAGGAGATGGACGCGATCTGGTGGATGGGCGTGGGCACGCCGTAGTAATCGACGTTGATGCGGTCAAGCACGGCGGCGTTCGCGCGTCCGGCACGCACAGCGGCAAAGTCCGACGCCACGGACTCCACGCTTTTTTTCATCCTGTCTGTATACTGCTTGTAATCGTCCTTGTTCATGGGGATACCTCCTCTGAAATGTCTTGATGACAGTATAACGGGTTTGCGCGCAGAAAGCAATCTTTATTTCATCGGTTCGATGGTGTTGATGTCATAAGGCGTCGTCTGGTAGACGTAATAGTTCAGCCAGTTCTGATAGAGCAGGTTCGCGTGCGCGCGCCAGCTGTTCGGCGGCGTGCGCCGATCATCGTCGTCCGGAAAGTAGTTGTACGGAACCTTGGGCTGGATGCCCTGCCCAAGGTCGCGCAGGTATTCCTTTTGCAGGGTGTCGAAGCTGTACTCCGAGTGCCCTGTGATGAACACCTGGCGTCCGCCGTCGGTCATCATAATGTAGACGCCCGCCTCCTGCGAGGACGCGAGGATGCGCAGCTTCTCGCACTGCTCCACATCCTCACGGCGGATACCCGTGTAGCGCGAGTGCGGCGCGAGAAAGCTGTCGTCAAACCCGCGCACGAGCATGGACGAACGCCGATCCACCGTATGACGGTAGACGCCGGACAGCTTCTCCGTCAGCATATACTTCGGGATGCCGTAGTGGTAGTACAGCGCCGCCTGCGCGCCCCAGCAGATGTGAAAGGTGGAGTGGACATGGGTCTTGCTCCACTCCATGATCTCGCACAGCTCGTCCCAGTACTCGACGTATTCAAAGGGCATTTTCTCCACCGGCGCGCCGGTGATAATCATGCCGTCGAACTTGCGCTCGCGCACACTCTCAAAGGTCGTGTAGAATTTAAGCATGTGCTCCGCCGAAACGTTTTTCGCCTTGTGGGACGCCATCTGCATCAGCTCCAGCTCAACCTGCAAGGGAGAATTGCCCAACAGACGGGCAAGCTGGGTCTCCGTCTCGATCTTGGTGGGCATGAGGTTGAGCAGCAGCACCTGCAAGGGCCGGATGTCCTGCGTGATGGCGCGCGTTTCGGTCATGACGAAGATGTTTTCGTCGGCGAGCGTGCGGGTCGCCGGCAGGTCGTTGGGAATGCGAATGGGCATGGTGACGCCTCCTTATCGGTTTATGCCAGTGCCTGATCGAGGTCGGCAATCAGGTCGGCGGCATCCTCCAGTCCGCAGGAATAGCGCACAAGGTCGGGCGACACGCCGGCGGCGCGCAGCTCGTCGTCGTTCATCTGGCGGTGCGTGGCGCTGGCGGGGTGCAGGCAGCAGGTGCGCGCGTCGGCAACGTGGGTCTCGATGGCGGCGACCTTCAGCCGCCCCATAAACGCCTCGGCAGCGGCGCGTCCGCCCTTGACGCCGAAGCTGACGACGCCGCAGGCGCCGTCCGGCAGGTACTTTTCGGCGAGGGCGTGATACTTGTCGCCGGGAAGTCCCGCGTAGTTCACCCACGAGACCTGCGGATGCCCGCTCAGGAATTGGGCGACAGCGAGTCCGTTTTCACTGTGACGCTTCATGCGGACGTGCAGGCTCTCCAGACCCAGGTTGAGCAGAAATGCGTTCTGCGGGGACTGGATGGAACCGAAGTCGCGCATCAGCTGGGCGGTCGCCTTGGTGATGAACGCGCCCGCAAGCCCGAAGCGCTCGGTATAGGTGACGCCGTGATAGCTCTCGTCCGGCGTGCACAGGCCGGGGAACTTGTCGGCGTGCGCCGTCCAGTCGAATTTCCCGGAGTCCACAATGCAGCCGCCGACGGCGGCGCCGTGGCCGTCCATATACTTGGTGGTCGAGTGCGTGACGATGTCCGCGCCCCACTCGAAGGGGCGGCAGAGCACGGGCGTGGCGAAGGTGTTGTCGATGATGAGCGGCACGCCGTGAGCGTGAGCGGCACGGGCGAACTTCTCGATGTCCAGCACGGTCAGCGCCGGGTTGGCGATGGTCTCGCCGAAGACCGCCTTGGTGTTCGGACGGAACGCGGCGTCCAGCTCCTCCTCCGTGCAGTCGGGAGAGACGAAGGTGAAGTCGATGCCCATGCGCTTCATCGTCACGGCAAAGAGGTTGTAGGTACCGCCGTAAATTGTGGACGAGGAGACGACATGGTCGCCGCAGGAGGCAATGTTGAACACGGAATAAAAGCTCGCCGCCTGCCCGGACGAGGTCAGCATCGCGGCGGAGCCGCCCTCGAGCTGCGCGAGCTTCGCGGCGACATAGTCGTTGGTGGGGTTTTGCAGACGGGTGTAGAAGTAGCCGGAGGCCTCCAGATCAAAGAGCTTGCCCATATCCGCGCTGGAAGCGTACTTGAACGTCGTGCTCTGCACGATCGGGATCTGACGCGGCTCGCCATTCCCCGGCGTGTAGCCGCCCTGCACACATTTGGTGCCGATGCCCTGCTCTGCCATATTTGCGTCCTCCAAATCTGAAAGTTGGTTGCGATATCATTCGATTTTTCAGCAAACCCCTCCATTCGCTTCGCGTCGTACTCGCCATGCGGCATCGTCCCGGTCCGGCGGCATGCCTGAAAAATACGGTTTGAAGCGTGGAGAAAGCGTTTTGCCGGGGAATAGTATAAATCACTTTTTCGCCGTTTGCAATCTTTTTTAAAGTTTCCGGAAAAAGTGATTGCCATCTTCCCAATGTTATGCTATAATATCGTGGTGATATGGGGTACTATGCAGTATCTTGCCGAATTGCGGAGACGGCGCTGCTTTTTCCGCACGCGGGCGGCTGCCTGTCCCCTTGTGCCGCCTCCGCGCGTTTAATTTCGGAAATATGGTAAAGAAGGCGATGAAAACTTGTATTTTGGAAGCGTTCGTTTTTTCAAGAATCTGATCCTGCTCACGGTTTGTGCGCTGATCCTCATCCCCTCGTTCCTCGCGCTCAAATACCGCAGCGTAGCCTCCGCGCTGGCTGCGGAGAAGCAGCACATCGCGGACGACGCGGCGAGCCATGGCTCCCCGGAGACGATTTTTGAGCCGGGGGTCGTTGCCGCCGTGCCGGAGCAGTCGGCGGCGGACGGCGAGCCTGCCGCCCAGGATGCCGAAGCGCCGGAGTCCCAGCTCAGCTTCGCCGATGCGCCCGCCTATCAGTCGCTCTATGAGGATTTCTACGCGCCCGAGCCGTTTCACGCCGCCACGCGCAACACCAAAACCGTCTATCTCACCTTTGACGACGGTCCCTCCGCCCGCACGGACGAGATTCTGCGCGTGCTCGCCGAAAAGAACGTCAAGGCTACGTTCTTTGTCATTGGCCAGGCGGAGGAGGAAAATCTGGATCGAATGCGACGCATTGTGGCGGAGGGGCACACCATCGGAATGCACTCCTACACCCACGACTATAACTCCGTCTATTCCTCGGTCGAGGGCTTTTTGGATGAGTTCTACCGCATTTTCTGCCAGATTCGGGGCGCGACCGGCGTCACGCCCACCGTCTTCCGCTTCCCCGGCGGCAGCATCAACGGCTATGACGCGGGCTTTTATCAGGAGATCATCTCCGAAATAATCCGACGCGGCTTTGTCCCCTACGACTGGAACGTCTCCAGCGAGGATGCCGCAACCAACCGCACCCTCCCCGTCGAGACGCTGGTCAGCAACGTGGTGGACGGTTCCGCCGGGAAGGAGCGCAGCTTCGTCCTCTTCCACGACAGCGCGAGAAAATTACATCGGCGCAGTCCATTGCGCCGGTCATTGACCGGCTTCGCGGCATGGGCTTCACATTTGAGGCAATCACCCCGGATACCATGCCTGTTTTGTACAGCTACACACAATCATAAGATTCAATGCGAATAATGATAAAGGAGCAAGAAGATCATGAGCAAGAATAAGAACAAGAAAAAGGATAACTTTAACCAGACGATGTATGAGATGTTTGGCATCGGCAAGGACACCTCCGTCGAGGCTGAGGCGGAAAACGACGTCTTTTTCGGCGAAGAGGCTGAGACGCTGGACGATCATATCCTTGAGCCCATGACCGACAACAATGTCCCCGCCGCCAAGCCGCGCAGGACTCAAACCACGCTGCTCGCCGAGGGCACGAGCATTGAAGGCATTCTCCGCTGCGACAGCGATGTTGAGATTTGCGGCGATTTCAAGGGCGAGCTGATCGTCAACGGCAAGGTCATTGTACGCTCCGATATCACATCAAACGTCCAGTCCCTCGACCTGTCGCTCATTGGCTGCAACCTGACCGGCGACACAACGGTTTCCAACTGCATTACCATTGACGAGAACGCCACCGTCATCGGCAACGTCACCGCCCAAGAGGTCGTTTGCTCCGGCGTGGTGCGCGGCAACATCAACGTGACCGGCAATCTCACGCTCAACGCCAAGTCCCGCGTGTTCGGCGACATTCACACCGCCTCCCTCGTCATCGAGCGCGGCGCGCGCGTCTCCGGCAAGATCGAGATGACCTCGGCGGATTGATTGCTTGATTGATTGCTTGGGAAACGTTGAGCAAATCAAACGCATACGGCTTGGCGAACGGATTTGCCGCCGATCAAGGGCGAATACCGCAGGGATGCTTTGCGTATTTCAGGGTCTTCGCAGCGCAGAGCAGCGGTAAATCCGCCGTCAAGATGTGCGCGGAGTTTGATTCGTCGCTTCCCTTCAAAAAAAGAGTGTCGCAGAAACATTCTGCGGCACTCTTTTTATATCAGATAGTCCTTGATGAGCGGAACCTTTCCCAGCAGATATGACGCGGCATAGGACAGGACAAAGACCGCAGCCGCCAGGAGCGGGACGGAGAACTGCGCGGGGAACGACAGCGTGTCGACGTCAAAGCGGAATTGCAGCGTATCGAGAAAGAGCGCGTGGATGAGATACGCCCCAAAGCTCGCGCCGGACAGCGCGCCCAGCAAACGGGACGTGGATCGGACGTGCTGCTTGAACAGCGTGAACACCGCCGCCGCCTCGGCCAGCACGTTGACCGTACAGTAGCCGTAGAGCAGACTGTTCGACGCGCCGGTATGTACGGAGAGGGCCCGCGTTCCCAGCGCCGTAAAGAAAAGCCCGAGAACGCCGAGGACGTAAATCGCCGTCTCCTCCCTCCTGTTCAGTGTGCGGCGATTCAGGCGGTGCCCCAGGACAAAGTATCCGCTGAAGCCGCCGACAAAGCGCAGGTCGGCATAGCCCAGCGCCGCGTTCAACGCTCCGCCGAGGCGAGGCGAGTGCAGCGCGAGCAACGGCAGCAACTCCGGCAGCAGGAAGCCGAAGACGAACGCCAGCAACAGAAAATACCGTGCCGACTCCTCCGACTGCGTCAGTCGGTACAGCAGGGGCGTGACGAGGTACAGCCCCGCGATCATATAAAGGAACCACAGGTGATAATGCCCCTGTATCCACTCCACAACGAGCTGCGGCACGGTCATGTCGTAGCGCCGCGCGCTGACCAGCGCATACAGACCCGACCAGAACACAAAGGCGGCGGCGATGCGCGCAATATGCTTTCCGTACAGCTTCCTGAGCGGGATCGGTCGCGCCAGAAACAGCGCGCCCGAGATCATCACGAACACCGGCACGCACCAGCGCACCAGCGCGTCCCACACATTGAACGCGCGCCACACCTCGCCGTCCACCGGAACATCCGCCCAATGCTGGGCGGCGAGGTGCAGCAGCATGACTGCGAAGCTGGCAAAGACGCGCAGCGCGTCAAAGTACACGACGCGCTGCGTTTTTTCGATTCCCGGCTCCATGCTCAGTGCACCAGCGTACCGACATTTTCGCCGGCAGCGACGCGCAGGATGTTCCTCGGGTCCTTGAGCGCGAAGACGTACACGGGTATCCGGTTGTCCATGGCAAGGCTGGTGGCGGTCAGATCCATGACGCCGAGGCGCTTGGCGAGAACCTCGTCGTAGCCGATCTCGTCGTACTTCACCGCCGTCGGGTCCTTGGCGGGATCTGCGCTGTACACGCCGTCAATGTTCTTTGCCAGCAGGATCACGTCCGCGCCGATCTCCGCCGCGCGGAGCACGGTGCCCGTGTCGGTGGAGAAGAACGGATGACCCGTTCCGCCCGCAAAGAGCACGACCTTCCCGTCCGACAGGAGCTTGACCGCGCGCTCGTGGGTGTAATATTCCGCGAAGGTCGGCATCTGCGCCGCCGCCAGCACGCGGGCGGGCACGCCCTTCTGCTCCAGCACGTCGCAGACGGCGAGGCAGTTCATCACCGTCGCCAGCATCCCCATGCGGTCGGCGCGGGTGCGCTCGATATAGCCCTCGCCGTTTTTCACGCCGCGCCAGAAATTGCCGCCGCCGATCACGGCGCCGACCTCGATCCCCTGCGCGACACACTCGCGAATGACGTCGCAAACCTCGCCCATGACCTTGAAGTCAAAGCCGGTTTTGTTCGCGCCCGCCAGCGCCTCGCCGCTGAGCTTGAGCAGAATGCGCTTATACTTCGGATTCGCCATTGTTCTCTCCCTCTCTTTTTGTTTCACAGAACGCTTTCAAAATACGCAGCAGCTGCTCCTTACCCTCGCCCTTTTCCGCCGAAAACGGCACGAGCACGTCGCCCTCCGCCAGCTGCAGCGTGTCGCGAATGAGCGCCAGATTCGGCTCGATCTCGCTCCGTTTGAGCTTGTCGAGCTTGTTGGCCGCCACGACGCAGGGACAGCCGCTCGCGCGGAAGTAATCGTACATCGTTACGTCGTCCGCCGTCGGCTTGTGGCGCGCGTCCACGATCAGCACGCCGAGGTCGAGCAGCCCGCTGGACCGGAAATAATTCTCCATCAGCTTGCCCCAGCGGTCGCGTTCCGCCTTGGATACCTTGGCGTAGCCGTACCCGGGCAGATCGACGAGGTAAATCTTCCGGTCGATCAGAAAGTAATTGATCTGCGTCGTCTTCCCCGGCTGCGCGCCGACGCGGGCAAGGTTTTTGCGTCCCAGCAGACGGTTGATGACCGAGGACTTGCCCACGTTGGAGCGTCCCGCAAAGGCGAGCTGCTTGCGCCCGTCGCGGATGAACTGCCCGGGCGACGCGGCGGAGAGCACAAACTCCGCCTGATTGAAATTGATCGCCATATCAAATCCTCAACGCCGTTGACAGCACGCTTTCCGGCGCTTCGAGGAAGGGCTCCAGCCCCGCGCCGACGAGCGCGTTGGGCAGGAGCAGCGCCTCGGCGAACACGGCGTCCACCGTCTCCGCCGTGACAAAGCGCAGCCGCGCGCGCACGTTCTGGTCGATTTCCTCCAAATCCTTCTCGTTTTCGCGCGGCAGGATGACCGTGTGTATCCCCGCGCGAAGCGCCGCCATTGTCTTTTCCCGCAGTCCGCCGATGGGCATGACACGTCCGCGCAGCGTGATCTCGCCGGTCATGGCGACGTCGTGGCGCACGGGACGGTCCGTCAGCGCCGAGAGCAGCGCAGTCGTGACGGCGACGCCGGCGGACGGTCCATCCTTCGGCACAGCGCCCTCCGGAAAGTGGATGTGGATGTCCTTTGTCTTGTAGAAATCCGGCGCGACGCCCATCTCGGCGGAGCGGGCGCGCAGGCAGGACAGCGCCGCGCGGCAGCTCTCCTGCATCACCTCGCCGAGGTTGCCGGTCAGCTCCAGCTTGCCGCTGCCCTCCATAACGTTGACCTCGACGGGCAGTATCTCGCCGCCCACCTGCGTCCACGCAAGCCCGTTGACCACGCCGACGAGGTCCTTTTTTGGTGCCTTTTCCCGCGTGTAGCGAGGCGCGCCGAGGTAGTCCGGCAGGTTTTCCGCCGTAACAGAAACGCGCTTTGCGGTCTCGTTGTTCAGCGCCATCGCGGTTTTTCGGCAGAGCTTGCCAAGCTGACGCTCCAGTGTGCGGACGCCGCTCTCGCGGGTATAGCCGGAGATGACGGCGCGCAGGGTGTCATCGTCCAGCCGGAGCGCGGTCCTGGGGATGCCGTGCGCCTCGCGCTGCTTGGGAAGCAGGTGCCGCTGCGCGATTTGCACCTTTTCCTCGTCGGTGTAGCTGGGCAGCTCAATGACCTCCATGCGGTCGAGCAGCGGGCGCGGGATCGTGTCAAGCGTGTTCGCCGTCATGATGAACAGCACCCGGCTCAGGTCGATGGGGATTTCCAGATAGTGGTCGCGGAAGCTGTGGTTCTGCTCGCCGTCGAGCACCTCCAAAAGCGCGGAGGCTGGGTCGCCCCGGAGGTCGCTGCCAAGCTTATCCACCTCGTCGAGCACCAGCAGCGGGTTCATCGAGCCGCTGCGCCGGATCGCCTCGACAATGCGTCCCGGCATCGCGCCGATGTAGGTCTTGCGGTGTCCGCGAATGTCTGCCTCGTCACGAACGCCGCCGAGGCTCAGACGCGCGACCTTGCGGTTCATCGCCTTGGCGACGGAGAGCGCAATGCTCGTCTTGCCGACGCCCGGCGGTCCCACGAGGCAGATTGCCTGCCCCCTGGCGTCCGGCTTGAGCGCGCACACGGCGATGAACTCCAAAATGCGCTCCTTGACCTTCTCCATGCCGTAATGGTCACGCTCCAGGATTTTGCGCGCCGCCTCCACGTTGGTACGCTCCCTGGTCAACACATTCCACGGAAGCTCGAGCACGGTGTCGAGGTAGCCGCGCAGGACGGACGCCTCAGCGCTACCGAAGGGCTGCTTGCCCAACCGGTCCACATCCTTGAGGAGCTTCTTTTCGGTTTCCTCGTTCAGCTTCAGCTCTTTGATCCGGGTCCGGTATGTATCCAGCTCCTCGTCGGCGTCGCCCTCGCCCAGCTCGTTCTGCAGCACCTTGATCTGCTCCCGCAGAACAAAGTCGCGGTGGATATGGCCCACGCGCTCGCGCACCTTTCCCTCGATCTCCTGTTCGAGCGAGATGACCTCGACCTCACGGCGCAGAATCTCATTCACGCGGCGCAGGCGCGGCAGGGGCTGAAGCTCCTCCAGCACGCTCTGCTTATCCTCATAGCGGATGTTCAGGCTGTTCGCCACGAGGTCGGCGAGACAACCGGGGTCGGTGGCGTTGAACACGGCGGCAAGCGCCTCAACGCCATGGTTCTGCGTCAGCTCGACATATTCGCCGAAGCTGCTGTACGCCTGCCGAATCTGCGCCTCGGTGCGCGAACCGCTCCGCAAGGGCTTGATCTCGTCAATCAGCTCGATCTGCGCCTGCAGATAGGGGTCGCGCTGCCAGAGGCGGCGCAGGCGCGCGCGGGAAAGACCGTCCACGAACACGCGGATCACATGCTCATTCACACGCAGCACCTGTGACACGCGCACCAGCGTGCCGATGGGATAAAGCTCGTCCGCGTCGGGCAGGTCGACGGTCAGCTGCCGCTGTGTGACGCAGAACAGCTCGCGCTCCCCGCTCTCCATGGCGCGCTCCAGCGCGCGCATGGAAATCAGCCGCTCCAGGTCAAAAGCGGCGGTCGTATTCGGAAAAACCACCAGCCCCCGCAGAGCGAGGGCCGGTATATTTTTGGTGACAGCTTCCATCGGAAAACTCCTTCCCGATCAGGAGGCCGAGTCGTACCTCGGCTCCCTGGTTTTCTTCGGCCGCTTGGCGGCGCCCGGCTCCAGCGGCTGCTCGCGGCGGCTGAGCGTCGGCTGCTCCTCGCCCTCGACGCATGCCCTGGTGACGGTAACGCACTCAATGGTCCGGTCGGAGGGCAGCTGGTACATGATGGGCATCAGCGTCTCTTCCATGACGGCGCGGAGCCCGCGCGCGCCGATGTTGCGCTCGATCGCCTTGTCTGCCACGGCCTCCAACGCGTCGCGCTCGAACACCAGCTCGGCGTTGTCGTAGGAGAAGAGCTTGCGGTACTGCCTGACCAGCGCGTTCTTTGGCTCGGTCAGGATGCGCACCAGATCGTCCCGCGTCAGCGCGTCCAGCGCGGTGATGACGGGCAGCCGTCCGACCAGCTCCGGGATCAGACCGTATTTCAGCACGTCGTGGGGCTGCACCTCGCGCAGGAGCTTGCTGTTGTCCTTCTCCTTCTTTGACTCCACTGCCGCCTCAAAGCCCATGCTCTTGCGGTCAAGGCGGTTCTCGATGATCTTCTCGATCCCGTCAAACGCGCCGCCGCAGATAAAGAGGATGTTGTGGGTATCGATCTGGATGAACTCCTGATGCGGGTGCTTGCGCCCGCCCTGCGGCGGGACGTTGGCGACCGTGCCCTCCAATATCTTGAGCAGCGCCTGCTGCACGCCTTCGCCGGATACGTCGCGCGTGATGGAGACGTTCTCGCTCTTGCGGGCAATCTTGTCGATCTCGTCAACATAGATGATGCCGCGCTCTGCCAGCTCCACGTCGTAGTCCGCCGCTTGCAGGAGGCGCAGCAGGATGTTCTCCACATCGTCGCCGACATAGCCCGCCTCGGTCAGCGTGGTGGCGTCGGCGATGGCGAAGGGCACCCTCAGGATGCGCGCAAGCGTCTGCGCGAACAGCGTCTTGCCGGATCCGGTGGGTCCCAGCATCAGAATGTTGCTCTTTTGCAGTTCCACATCGTCCCCGCCGCCGAAGAAGATGCGTTTATAATGGTTGTACACCGACACGGACAGGGCGACCTTCGCCGCCTCCTGCCCGATGATGTACTGATCCAGCACGTCATGAATTTCACGCGGGGTGGGCAGCTCGTCCGGCGCCTGCGGGGTGTCGCCGTTCATGCTGTAGCCGTCCTGCAAAATTTCGCGGCAGAGATTGACACATTCGTCGCAAATGCGGACGCCCGCAGGACCCTGGATCATGCGGTGCACCTCGCGCTCCTGCTTGCCGCAGAACGAGCAGCGGGTCGATTTCTTGTTAGATTCGCTCATCGGTTTCCTACCTTATTATTTTCCGTCTGTTACCTTTTGTAGATGACCTTGTCGATCAAGCCGTATTCCTTCGCCTGCTCGGCGGTCATAAAGTTGTCGCGCTCGCAGTCGGCGCGCACAAGCTCGAAGTCCTTGCCACAGTTTTCGGCGAGGATGTGCGTCAGCTTCTCTTTGATTTCAAGCATACGCTTGGCGTGGATCTCGATGTCGGTCGCCTGGCCCTGGAAGCCGCCGAGCGGCTGATGGATCATGATCTCGGCGTTGGGCAGGGCGATGCGCTTGCCCTTCGTGCCGGCGGAGAGCAGAAACGCGCCCATGCTCGCCGCCATGCCGACGCAAATGGTGGACACGTCGCACTTGATATACTGCATCGTGTCGTAGATGGCAAAGCCGTCTGTCACGCTGCCGCCGGGGGAGTTGATATAGAACTGGATGTCCTTGTCCGGGTCCTTCGCCTCCAGATAGAGCATCTGCGCGACGACAAGGCTCGCGGTCACGGAGTTTACCTCCTCGCCGAGGAAGATGATGCGATCCTCCAGCAGTCGGGAAAACAGATCGTAGGAGCGCTCGCCCCGGTTCGTCTGTTCGATCACATAGGGTACCAATGCCATGGATAAAATACCTCCTTGGGTTTGTTCACAGTCTGTTCAAATGATCGGCACTTACGCGAACAACCACAAAGCACAGCTTGTGGTTGCTCGTTTCTTAGTATAGACAGGTTTGCGCCTATTCAGCCGCATCGTCTCCGTTTTTTTCCTCGACGGGCTTTTCCTCAACGACGGCGTTGTCCTTGACGACGGCAATCGCCTTGCCGTTGAGCACAGAGTTGCGGATGCTGGCCTCGCTTAAGTACTTCTTGATCGTCTCGACGTCCATACCGTAGCTGTCGGCAATGCGACGGTATTCGGCGGCGACGTCCTCCTCGCTCGCCTCGAACTTCTCTTCCTCAATGATCTTGGCGATGGCGAGGTCCATCTTGACCTGCCTGAGCGCCGGCTCGCGTCCATCCTCCAGGAACTTCGCCTCGTCCATGTTGGTCATCCTGGCGTACTGCTCATAGGGGATGCCCTGCGCGGCAAGACGATCCTTGAACTCATCGAGGAAGCGCCGACACTGCTCCTCGATCAGAATGTCGGGGATGTCCGCCTCCACGCTCTCGGCGACCTTTTCGAGTAGAGCGTTCTCAAAGGCGACGTCCACGCTCTTCTGACGCTCCTCCTCCAGCTTTTTGCGGGTGTCGGCGCGCAGCTCGTCGATGGTGTCGAACTCGGAAACATCCTTGGCGAACTCATCGTCCAGCTCGGGCAGCTCCTTGAACTTGACCTCGTTGACCTTAACGTGGAACACGGCCGCCTTTCCGGCGAGCTCGGGGGCATAATCCTCAGGGAAGGTAATGTCGACGTCCTTCTCCTCTCCCGCCTTCATGCCGACGACCTGATCCTCAAAGCCCGGCACAAAGCTGCCGGAGCCAAGCTCCAGCTCATGGTTCTCACCCTTACCGCCGTCAAAGGGCACACCGTCAAGAAACCCCTCGAAGTCAATGACGGCGGTGTCGCCCAGCTTCGCCTCACGCTCCACGGAGACGAGGCGGGCGTTCCGCTCCGCCATGGCGTTCAGGCGCTCGTCCACATCGTCGTCGGTGACGACGACGGGGTCCTTGGGGGCGCTGACGCCCTTGTACGCGCCGATCTTGACCTCGGGGTACACGGCAACGGTCGCCTTGAAGGTATAGCCGTCCTTCGTCACATCGTCAAGCACCTCGACCTCGGGATAGCCGATGGTATTGAGCTCCTCGTTCTTGACGGCGCTCTCGTATGCCTCGGGGAAAGATATGTCGATCGCTTCGCTGTAAAAAATCTCGGGTCCGTACAGTTTCTCGATCATCTTGCGCGGCGCCTTGCCGGGACGAAAGCCGGGGACGCTGATTTTTCTGCGCAGCTTGATGTAAGCCTTGGCGACGGCAGCTTCAAACTCATCCGCGTCGACCTCGACCTCGAGCACGACTCGGCTTTTCTCCAGCTTTTCAACATTCTTGACAGTCATAACCTATTTTTCCCTCCGTATGAACTAATAAAAATACCATTGTAATTTGGTATTCTAACATAAGCGATTCAAAAAATCTACCCTAAATTTAACCAATCGAAGCGCTAATCGCAGATTTTTTTGGGGATAAAGTCCAAATAATCCGCAGAAACCAGCGAATAGTTGGTAAAGCTGCGCTTTCCCTCAAACGCGCGGCGGTGGGTCGCGCCGTGGAGGTGGGCGTAACAGCAGCGCTCAACGTGCCAGCGGTCGATGATCGTCAGCAGCTCCTGGCATTGGTAGCCCTGATAGATGGGCGGGTAGTGGAGAAAGCAGAGGATCGGCTTCCCCTGCGCCGCCTGAAACGACGCCTCAAGCCGCAGGGCCTCGCGTGCGAGCATTTTTCCCGTGTGCGTTCCGGCGGCATCCTCCTCATAGAACCAGCCGCGCGTGCCGCACAGGGCGTAGTCGCCGTAGAAGAAGCAGTTGTTGTGCAGAATGTCCAGCGTGGTGAAGCCCTGACCGGCAAAAAAACGCTTCATTTTTGACGCCGTCGTCCACCAGTAGTCATGGTTGCCCTTGAGCAACAGCTTGCGCCCCGGCAACGCGTCGATGAACGCGAAATCCTCGCGCGCATCGTCGAGGGACATGCCCCAAGAGCTGTCCCCCGCCAGCACGGTCACGTCGTCGTCGTTCAGCTGCGCAAACGACGCGCGCAGGCGCTCGACGTGGTTCGTCCAGCGCTCACCGAAGACATCCATCGGTTTTTCACCCGTCAGCGACAGATGCAGGTCGCCGATCACATAGAGAGCCATGCAAGCCCCTCCATTATACTGAGATTGTATCGCCCGTTGTGAAGAAGTACAGCAGCCTCTCGCGCACCGGCAGGTCCATGATCCGCCCCAGCGCGGCGGCGTAAGCGTCGAGCTGGGGACGGTAGAAGGCGGCGCGCTCCGCCGTCTGCGCGGAGGTGATGCGGTCGGTCTTGAAGTCCAGCACGACAAGCGCGCCGTCCTCCTCGAAAACGCAGTCGGCGACGCCTTGCAGCAGCACCCGGTCGTCCGCGTCGGCGCGCGCGTCAAAGGACCGCGCCGAGACGAGGATCGAGAAGCGATACTCCCGCTCGACATGACGGCTCGCGCGGATACGCGCCGCCACCGGACTGCGCAAAAAGCGCGCGATGGTGGCGGCGTCCGCCGCCTCCGCCTGCTCGCGCGTCAGCAGGCGCCTGTCCGCCAGCGCGGCAATCCGCGCGCGGACGGCGTCCTCGTTCGGCTCGCAGGCGAAATCCAGATACTCCATGACGAGGTGGATCGCCGTGCCGCGCTCCGCAGCGGTCAACGGCGTCTCGCCCGCAATGAAACGCGGGCGCGCAAGACTGCGCAGACGCGGGGGCAGCTTGGCGTGCTCGGCGATTTCCGCGTCCGCCTCGCGCCCCTTGAGCTGGGTGGCGGTCAGCTTGGCGGAGAGCGCCACCGCCGCCGCGTGGGGATAGGTCCACGAAAGCGCGTCAAGGTCCGGCGCCGGCTCCGCTTTCCGCTCCGGATCGGCGCGCGTGTCGCTTTGCGCCGCCGTCTCCCCCGCCGCGTCGCCCTCGTGCACGGCGACGCGCCACGGCGCGCCGTCCGCCGCGAGGCGAGGCGCGTCAAAGCCCGCGAGCGCGCGCAGCGGCTCCGCCTCGGGGCGGCACAGCAGCGGCAGCAGCACCCAGTCGCCGAGGCACTTGCCCTCGTCCACCGTCTCCGGAAGAGCCGGGCAGGACGCGACGGCAAGCAGGTCGGCGACGCGCTTTGCCGCGTTCGCCTGCGTATGCACCAGCACCAGCTTCTCCTTTGCGCGGGTCATGGCGACGTAGAGCAGGCGCAGCTCCTCCGCCTTGGCCTCGCGGCGGAGCGTCCGCTCGATCGCCTGCCGCGCGACGGTCGGGTAACGGATACGGCGCGATATATCCACGCATTCCGGGCCCACGCCGTATTTCGGATGCACGAGCACCGCGCCCTGAAAGTCCATATTGTTGAAGCGCTTGGCGAGGTCGGCGAGGATGACCACCGGAAATTCCAGTCCCTTCGCGCTGTGAATGCTCATAATGCGCACGCCTCGCACGCTCTGCGCATGCCGGTTTGCCTCAAAGCCGCCGCTCTCGCGCAGGTCGCGCAGGTGGCTGACGAAGGCAAACAGCCCCCGGCAGCCGTTTTCCTCAAAACGCTCGCACAGCGAGAGGAACGCGAGCAGATTTTCCTTTCGCTCGCGTCCGCGCGGCATCGCGCCGAAGACGCCCAGCACGTTCAGCGTGTCGTAGCAATGCGCGAGCAGGCGGCGCACGGTCATGTTCCGCGCGGCGGCGCGGAGCGCGCGCAGGGTGTCAAGAAAGCGCGCCACGTCCTCTCCCGCGCCGTCCGTCAGCGCGTCGTAGAAGTCGCCGTCGCGCTTTGCACCGCGCAGCAGCGCGAGGCGGTCGGCGGAGAAGCCGAACAGCGGCGAGCGCAGCACCGCGATGAGCGGCACATCCTGACGCGGGTTGTCCAGCACCTCCAGCAGCGCGAACACCGTCCTCACCTCCACGGCGGCGAACAGGTCCTCCGGCGCGTCGGCGCTGACCGTGATCCGCCGCGCCTCCAGCGCGGCGCGGAGCCCGGCGAGCCGCGCGCGCGGCGAGCGCATGAGGATGACGACGTCCTCCTTCCGGACGGGGCGCGGCGCGCGCGTCGCCTCGTCGGTGACGGGAAAGCCCTCGTCCAGCATTCGGCGTATATAGTCCGCCACAAACGCCGCCTCCGCTTCGCTCGCGCGGCCCTCTGTGTCGAGCAGGTGGAACTCGGTCGCGCAGGCGGGATTGTCTCCGTACGGCGCGCCGGCGTACAGCGCCTCGTCCGCGCCATAGTCCAGCTCGCCCATCTCGGCGGAGAGGATGTTGGAGAAGACAAAATTCACCGCGTCCAAAACCTCGGCGCGGGAACGGAAGTTCCGGGAGAGCAGCAGCTTTGCCCGCTCTCCCGGCTTCGCGTCCGCCGCGCGGGGATAGGCGCTGTAACGCGCGAGAAAGATGGTCGGATCGGCGAGGCGGAAGCGGTAGATGCTCTGCTTCACATCGCCGACGGTGAAGAGGTTGCTCCCGTCTCGGGAGACCGCCTCAAAAATGCGGTTCTGCACCTCGTTGGCGTCCTGATACTCGTCCACCATGATCTCGCGGTAGCGCGCCGCGACGGTGCGCGCCAGCTCGGTAGGGCCGCCATCCCCGTCCACCAGCAATCGGATCGCCAGATGCTCCTGGTCCGAGAAGTCGGCGGCGTTGCGGCGGCGTTTTTCGGCGGCGTAAGCATTCAGAAAGTCCTTCGTCAGTCCAAGCAGCGCGGCCATCGCGCCGGACATGGCGCGCAGGTCGTCCGCCGCCTCGGCGGACGAGACGGCAAACCAGGCGTCCAGCTTTGCGACGCTTCCCTTGCAGTTGTCCCAGAGCTGCTTCATGCGGTTTTTCAGCGCCTCATCCTCGACCTTGCGGGCGGCGGTCAGGCGCGGGAAGGTCACGCGCTGGGCGCGCGCGGCGTCCCAGCCCCGCGCCGCGCTCTCCGCGAGCAGGCGGAGCGCGGCGGCAGCGGAGCGGAAGCACGGCGCGTAGCTCAGCGAGAGCTTGCCGTCCCCCGCCATCTCGTCCGCGCCGTCCTCCAGCAGCCGCGCCCAGTGCAGCGCCTTGGCGCGCAGGTCACGGAGCAGCAGCGTCCCGAAGGGCGTCTCGTCCACGGAGGCGGGGACGCTTTCCCAGTCCGCCGCCGCCTTTTCCAGCCAGCGCGCGGGGTACGGCTGCGACTGTACCTTGTCGTACAGCTCGCTCACCAGCGCCGCGAGCGCTCGGTCGTCCCGTCCCGCGCCGAGGGTGTCGGCGAGCAGCGTCCCGCCGTCGCCGGGCCGCAGGCCCTCGTAAAACCGCTCCAGCGTGCGCGCGAGCACACGCTCGCGCAGCGCGGCGGCGTCCTGCTCATCCAGCACGCGAAAGTCCGGGCGCAGGGCGCGGTGCGCCTCATCCTCGCCCAGCAGATGGCAGTTCTCGCGCAGAAGCGCCGTGCAGAAAGCGTCCACCGTCTTGATGTCCGCGCGGTAGACCCGCAGGAGCTGGCGCTGCAAATGTGCGTTTCCGGGGTCGAGCCGCAGTCGCTCCGAGAGCGCGGCGGCAATCTTCCCGCGCAGCTCGGCGGCGGCGGCGCGGGTATAGGTGATGATGAGAAACTCGTCGAGATTCGCGCCCTCGCGCTCGACATAGGAGAACAGGCGCTCGACCAGCACCTTGGTCTTGCCGGACCCGGCGGCGGCGGAAACGAGGAGCGCGCGTCCCCGGTCGTCCACGGCGGCGCGCTGTTCGTCGGTCAGCCTGATTTCAGCCATCGTGCTCCCCTCCCTTCAGCGCCTCGTCCACGGCGCTCCAAAAGCCGTCGGCGTCGGTCCTGGGAATGTATTCATAGCGGTCGCTGCCGCTGCCGTCCTCAAAGCCGCAGGCGGCGGCGTAGGGACAGTAGGCGCAGGCGGTGTCTCCCGGGCTGCGGACGAAGGGGTCGGCGTCGATGTTTCCGCGCTCGGTCTCCCGTCCGATGTCACGCACCAGCTTGTCCACATAGCGCGCCAGCTTGCCCAGCTGCTCCGCCGTGGCGAGGCTGCCGCCGAGGCTTCGCGTGCCGTCCTTCGCGGTCCTGACCGTGATGGGGAGACGCTGCGGCTCGGTCAGCGCCTCGTGCTCCATCGCCGTGAGCACGGCGTCGTCAGAGAGCACCATGCCGCTTCGGCGGAGTGCCTTGCGCGCCTCGCGGCGGAGGGTTTCGTCGTCCGTGTCGCGCGGAAGACGCAGAATCTCGTCCCGCGCCGGGGTGTACAGCACGCCCGCCGGGACGATCTCGTGCCCGCCGAACAGCTCCCTGCCCTCCTTTTCCAGCGTGAAGAGGTACAAAAGCATCTGCATCCCCAGACCGTAGCGAAGCTCAGCGAGGTCGAGGCTCTTTTTGCCGGTCTTGTAGTCCACGACGCGCAGGTACAGCTTGCCGTCGTGCAGCCAGCCGTCCACGCGGTCCACCTGTCCGTTGACGTGCAGCTCGCTCTCGTCCGTACAGAAGCGGATCGCGGGCAGCGTGCCCTTCGCGCCGAAGGACAGCTCAAACGCAAGCGGCTCGAAATCGCTCGTACGCAGCTCGTCCGCCACCTCGTCCATGATGCGGTAGGTGGATTCGCACAGGCGGCGGAACAGGTAGCGAAAGCGTGCTGTCTTCTCGGCAAGGTCGGGCAGCGCGCGGTCGATGTAGTCGTTGATCGACGCGCGGGTCAGGGCGTGGAGCGCCGCGCGGTCCAACGTCTTGACGCCGCCGCGCTCCCGCGCCGCGTGAAGCGTGTGCTCCATCACGTCATGGACGAAGGTGCCCATCTCCGGCGCGTCAAACCCTGCGGCGGCGCGCTCCCGCGCGCGCAGACCGTATTCCATGAAATAGGCGAAGTGGCAGGAGCGCGCGCGATCCATGCGCGAGGCGGACAGCGTGATGCTCCGCCCGTAGAGGGCGCGCACCGCCTCATGCGTCAGCCGCCCGCGCCGGTACGCCGCCGCTCCGCGCATGGCATCCAGCACGGGCCAAAGCGCCTCGTTTTCCGACAGCGCCTGCCAGAGCGCGCCGTCAATGTGCTCGGCGGCATACTCCAACGCGGGTCTGATTGCTGTTAAGCGATATACCTTGTCAACATCGTCATGTTCTATTTGAAGAGAAGGGATCAGCGTTTGCAGACGCCCCACGACGAAGGAGGGGCGCAGCTCCGCGCCGCCCTCGTCAAAGAGCGGATAGGAGACGTAGAGCCGCTGTGTCGGCTGCGCCAGCGCGGCGTAGAGGTTTTGCAGCTCCAAGTGAAACGCCGCCATGCCGTGGGGTGCGAGACGGACGCCGCGCTCCTCCAGCGCGAGGCGATCCTCCTCGCGGAGGACGCCGCCGCCCGTCTCCACCGCAGGCAGCACGCCGTCGTTCGCGCCGAGCAGGAACAGCGCGCGAACCGTATGCCGGTCGTTGCGCGTCATCTCCGTAAGGCTGACGCGATCCAGCGCCGCCGGAATCGTGCCGACGCTGTACTGCGTCAGCACGAGGCGCATCAGCTGCGCAAACTCCTCGCCGTCCAGCGCCGCGTCGCCGAGGATGGACACAAACTGGTCCATCACGTCGCAGAGAATCGCCCAGAGCTGGGCGGTCTCGTCCGCGCGCTGCACCTCTCCGTCCTCGAACAGCGACTGCGTCAGGACCTCCAGGGTTTCCGGCAGGCCGATTTCCTCCAAAAATCGGTAGAGCGCGGCGACCTTCTCCCGCGCCGTGTCGCGCTTCACGCCCTCGTACAGCGCGGCAAAGGGTATGCGCAGGCGTTCGCGCAGGGCGTTGACGGCAGCGAGGCGCGCCGTCGCTGCGTCGTCCCACGTCATGCCGTAGCCCAGCGGGTGCGCCGTCCACGCCGTGTCGCGTATCCACATCGTGCCGCGCACGTCCCACGTCACGGCGTAGTTTTCAAGGATATCGCACTCCTCCGCCGTCAGCCCTGCCAGCCCCGTCTTGAGGCAGCGGAACATATCCTCATATTCAAAGCCGCCCGTCACCGCGTCGAGCGCGCCGAGCAGCAGCGCGGTCAGCGGCTGCTGCAAAATGTCGCTGCGGCGCGCGCTGTAAAGGGGTATCCCATAGCGGGCAAACACAGTCTCGATCACGTTTTCGTAGCGGTGCAGGCTCCGCGCCGTCACGGCGATCTCGCGCCAGCGGAAACCCTCCTCCCGCGCGAGACGCAGGATTTCGGCAGCGGCGCGCTCCGCCTCGGCGTAGGCATCCGGCGATTCCAGCAGGCGCACGTCGCCGTCCGCTCCCTCCCACGGCGCGGGGTCGCCGAAGAAGCGGCGCTCCACATGGTCCAGCGCGTTTTTGATCGGATGGTCGCGCAACCGGTCGATCTCACAGGTCAACCCCGCGTCCTTCGCCTCCCGGATGAGCTGCTCGCGCACGCGCAGACTCTCGGCAAACAGCTCGCGGTCGTTCAGATCGCCCAGCAGCGTAACGGTCACGCTCCGGGCGCGGCGCAGCATGATGCGCAGAATGCGCAGCTCGCGTCCCGTGAAATAGGAAAAACCGTCCAAATACACGTCCTTGCCGTCGATGTAGCCGGAGTCCGCCAGACCCTCCTCCAGCTTTTGCAGGCGGTCGCGCGCGTCGCGTCCGTCGGCAGTCAGGTCGGCGAGATAAACGCCGTAGAGCAGCGCAATGTCGCGGAGCTTGTCGCCGCTCTCGCCGGGGATGTCCGCCGCCGTCTCCGCCAGCGTCTCGGGCGGCACGGCGTAGGCGATCAACTCCTCCATGACCGCGAGCAGGCTTTCCAGAAACGCGCTGCGCTGGGATGGGCGGCGATAGACCTTCAGCGACCCGGCAAGCCGCTGAAGGGCGCGCTGGAGTGTGAGCAACTTGCCGCCCGCGTCCAGCGTTATGTCCGCGCTGCCGCCCACGACGGACAGCACCCGCGTGGCGAGCAGCTTGAAGGTCAGCACCTCGGCGTGACGGCTCGCCCCGTCGCCGCAGACGCGGCAGACGTCCGTCTCCGCGACGTGGGAGGCATGCTCCGGCACCATCAGAATTTGACGGCTCTCCGGCTCGTCGCGCCCCAGGCGCGCAATCTCGTAAAGCACACGCTCGGACTTGCCCGTGCGCGCGCGTCCCATCATCAGTCGCAGCATCCGTTCCGCCCTCCCTTCTAGCCTGCGGTCAGTTTAGCACATTTCTGCACGTTCCGCAATGAAAAGTGCGCATTATCCGGTTCTCCCAGCAAAAGCCCATACCGGCGCGCCAGAGGAGCCGCCGAACAAATCAGGTCTGTTCAGCGGCTCCCCTTCAAAAATGTTATGCCTGCTCGAAGATGGTGCGCATCAGCTTGTAGGTCATGTAGCAGTCGAGCTTCGCCACGGTCTCGCGCGGCGCGTGCATGCTCAGCACGGGGACGCCCGCGTCAAGTGTGTCGATGTTGCGCTCCGCCATGAACTTGGCGACGGTGCCGCCGCCGCCCGCGTCGGTCTTGCCCAGCTCCGCCATCTGCCAGAACACGCCGTTGTCGTTGCACAGAGCGCGCACCTTGCCGACGAGCTCGGCGGAGGCGTCGCTCGCGCCGGACTTGCCGCCCGCGCCGGTGTACTTGCACAGGCCCACGCCGTAGTTGACGAACGCGGCGTTTTTCTTGTCATACACGTCGGCGAAGTTGGGGTCGTAGGCGGCGGTCACGTCGGCGCTGAGGCAGAAAGAATGCGCAAAGCACTCGGCAAGGCTGACGCCCTGCGACGCGCAGAGGTCGCCCATAAACCGCTCAAAGGCGGCGGACTTCATGCCGCTCACACCCTCGGAGCCGATCTCCTCCTTGTCCGCAAAGATGCACACGGCGGTCTTTTTGGGCTGCTTCGCGTCAAAGATGCCCGCCAGCTCCGCGTAGGCGCAGACGCGATCGTCCTGCCCGTAGCCGGAGATGAAGCTGCGGTCGAAGCCCACCTCGGCGGAACGTCCCGCAGGCACGACCTCCAGCTCGGCGGAGATAAAGTCCTCCTCGGTGACGCCGTACTTCTCATGGAGCAGCTGCAAGACGCCCAGCTTGAAGCGGTTTTTGACCTCCTCGTCCACGAAGGGTACGGAGCCGACCAACACGTTCAGGCTCTCGCTGGGAATCGCCTCGCCGAGCGGCTTTTTGCTCTGCTCGCGCCCAAGGTGCGGCAGCAGGTCGTTGATGATGAACTGCGGCTCGCCCGGCTCCTCGCCGATGTGCACCGCAACGACGGAACCGTCGCCGCGCACGACGACGCCGTGGAGCGCCAGCGGGACCGTCACCCACTGATACTTGCGGATGCCGCCGTAGTGGTGAGTCTTGAAGAACGCCAGCTCTGCGTCCTCGTACAGCGCGCGGGGCTTGAGGTCGAGGCGCGGGGAGTCAGTATGCGCCGCGCCGATGTTCGCCCCGGCGCTCAGGCTCTCCGTGCCGATGACGGCGAGCAGAATGCTCTTGCCGCGATTGTTGCAGTAGACCCGATCCCCCGCGTGCAGCGCCATGCCCGGCACGTATTCCCGGAAGCCGCGCGCCTCCGCCAGCTCGACGCAGCAGTCCACGCACAGGCGCTCGGTCTTGCCCCGGTCGAGAAAGGACATGTAGTCGGCGCAGTAACGTTCCATCTCCCGCCGATCGTCGTCAGAGAGGCGGTCGTAGCCGTTTTTCGGCTGGTACAGCAGCTTCTCCGCCAGCTCGTTTTTCTTTGTCATGGTTTGAACCTCCTTAGATGATGCTCCCGATAAAATCGCGCGCGGCGGCGTCCGCCTCGTCGCGGCTTGCGAAGTTGTTGTCAAAGTGCAGGTCGCACGCCGCGACGAACGCCTCCTGCGGCTTTTGCGCGCGTACCCGCGCGAGGGCGGCTTGCGCCGTGATCCCGTCGCGCGCCATGATGCGGCGGACGCGCACACCCTCCGGCGCGGTGACGGCGACGGTCGTATCGCAAATCGCGGAAAGACCGCTCTCGAACAGCTTGATCGCGTCCACGCCGACGAGCGCCGCGCCGCTGTCCGCGATGGCGCGAACGACGGCGCGCGGCAGGTGGCGGCGCACGACGGCGTCCAGCGCTGCGAGGCGCTCCCGGTCGCCGAAGACCAGCCTGCCCAGCAGCGCGCGGTCAAGCGTCCCGCCGCGCAGGACGCCGGGAAACGCCGCGTCAATGTCCCGCCGCAGCGCCTCGTCCGTGCGCAGCAGCTCGTAATAATAGGCGTCGCAGTCGAAAATCAGCGCGCCGCGCGCGGCAAAGGCGCGCAGCAGAGTCGTCTTCCCCGCCCCGGTGCAGCCCGTGAAGCCGACGACGCGGCAGCCGTCACAGGCGTCCGCCGTGCGGAAGCCCGCCGCCTTTTTGAGCCGGTTGCCGACGGCGAGCCCCAGCCCCGCATCGTCGGGGCACTGGGCGTAGATCTCCGCGACGTCGGTGTCGTCAAAGGAGCGCAGCGCGTCGAACACGCAGCGCGCCTGCGCCGCCTTGTCGCGGTACGAACCGATGCGGCGCACGACACAGTCTGGAAACAGCGGGGCGCACTCGTCGAACAGGATCAGTCCCGCGCCGTCCGGGACGTGCGCGCGAAGCCAGCGCGCGCTTTCGGCGCTCGTCCCGGTCACGACCGTCACGGGCGCCCTGGGGGCGTAGTGGCGGTACTTCATGCCGGGGGCGCGGGGCTTTTCCCCATCGGAGAGGCTCTGCGTCACCGCTTTGTCCAGCGCCACCTCGCCGAGGACCGCCTCCAGCCTTTCCAGCGGCAGTCCGCCGGGACGCAGCAGGCGCGGCGGCGTACAGGAGAGGTCGATGATCGTGGACTCTACGCCCACGGCGCAGCCCCCGCCGTCCACCACGCCGTCGATCTTCCCGTCCATGTCGGCGCGGACGTGCGCGGCGGTGGTGCAGCTGGGCCGTCCCGAGACATTGGCGCTGGGCGCGGCGACGGGGACGCCCGCGCGCGCAATGATGGCGCGGGTCACGGCGTGGTCGGGACAGCGCATTCCCACGGTGTCCAGCCCGCCCGTCGTACGCAGCGGAACGCAGGGCTTCCTGCGCAAAATCATCGTCAGCGGTCCCGGCCAGAACGCCGCCGCAAGGCGGTACGCCGTCTCAGGCACGTCCTCGCAGTAGCGCGCAAGCCAGTCGGCGGACGGGATGTGCAGGATCAGCGGGTTGTCCTGAGGGCGCCCCTTCGCCTCAAAGATGCGGCGGACGGCGTCCTCGTCCAGCCCGTTCGCGCCCAGCCCGTAGACCGTCTCGGTCGGGATCGCCAGCAGCCCGCCGCGCCGGAGGATCGCCGCCGCTTCCTCGATCTGCGCTTCGTCGCGGTCGGACCCTATTGTGAAATACCGCGTTTTCATACTTCCTCCGCCGCCAGCAGCGCCGCCTGCTCCTGCATGGTCAGCGCGTCAATAATCGGGTCCAGCTCGCCGTTGATGACGGCGTCGATAGGAAAGTTCTTCGCGTCGCCGGCTAGGCGGTGGTCGGTGACGCGGTTCTGCGGAAAGTTGTAGGTGCGAATGCGTTCGTTGCGCATTCCGGTGCCCACCTGCGCGCGGCGCTCGCTCGTGAACGCGCCCTCCACGCGCTCGCGTTCGAGCTCATAGAGCGTGCTGGCCAGCATCTGCATGCACTTCGCGCGGTTCTGCACCTGCGAGCGCTCCTCCTGACAGCTGACCACGATGCCCGTCGGCTTATGGATCAGGCGCACGGCGCTCGAGGTTTTGTTGATGTGCTGCCCGCCCGCGCCGCTGGCGCGATAGACCTGCATCTCAATATCCTCCTCGCGCAAATCCACATCCACCGTCTCCATCTCCGGCAGCACCGCCACGGTCGCCGTGGAGGTGTGCACGCGCCCGCCGGACTCGGTCTCCGGCACGCGCTGGACACGGTGCACGCCGGACTCGAATTTGAGCCGTGAATATGCTCCGTCTCCGATAATTGTAAAGTCAGCTTCTTTTACGCCGCCAAGCTCGGTTCCGCTGTAGTTCATCAGCTCGACGCGCCAGCCGTGTTTTTCGGCGTACATGGCGTACATACGGTAGAGGTCGTAGGCAAACAGCGCGCTTTCCTCGCCGCCGACGCCGCCGCGCAGCTCCATGATGACGTTCTTGCCGTCGTTTGGGTCGCGGGGCAACAGCAGCACGCGCAGCCGCTCATACAGCCGCCCGCGCTCCGCCTTTGCCTCACGCAGCTCGTCGCGCGCGATCCCGCCCAGCTCCGGGTCGCCAAGCAGCGCCTCGCACTCTGCGGCGGTATCCTCCGCGCGGCGGTAGGCGCGGTACGCCGCGACGACGGCGTCCAGCTCCTTCTGCTCCTGCGTCAGTCTGCGGAGGCGATCCGGGTCGGCGTAGACCTCCGGAATCTCAAGCAGCTCGCCGATTTCGTCGTAGCGGCGCTCCAGCTCCTGCAATTTCTCCCACATGGCTCAGTCCCCCGCTTTCGCGTCCTCGTCGGCGACGGGGCGCAGGGTCACGCCCGTGCGCTCGGCGACGGCTTTGAGGAACTGGTCGCGCCAGAAGGCGCACCCCGTCGCCCCGGGGCAAAGGGACGCCTCTGCGACGTGCGGGCTGAGCAGGTACTTGTCCATCTGGTCAAAAACCTCGCGGTACTGCTCCTCACTGCGGTGGGTGATGACGTAGGCAACGCTTTGCATCTCGTAGCCCCGGCGCTTGAGCAGCGCGCGCGCCACGCTCGAGCAGCGCCCCGCCCAGACAGGGGTGCCCAGGATGACCAACTCATAGTCGGACAGAGCGCGGCGCATGACGGGACGGCTGATGGGCCTCGTGTGTTTGCGCATGGCGTCCAGCCCGCTGCGCAGCGCGCCCAGCGCGCCCTGCCGGTTCACGCCGTCGCGCAGCAGAACCAGCTCGCAGTCCAGCGCTGCGGCAATCTCTGTCATGACACGCCGGGTCTTCCCCGTGCGGGAGTAGCAAAGGCAGATGATGTTGTCGTTCATAGGTCCAAATCCATTCTGAATAGTAATTCATTCGCCAGCGCGAATGCCTCGCGGATGAAATAGTTGACCTCCAGCGCGTCGAAATAAAGACTGCGCGGCAGCTTTGCGGCGACGCCGCGCGCCTGCGGAACGCCTGCGACCACGCCCGCGCGATAGACGTGATAATCGTTCGTGACGTAGGCGAAGGGGGCGGTCGGCTCGATGCCGCGCGCCGCCATCAGCGCGCGGGAGCAGGTGAAGTTCGTGCGCGTGCTTGTGGCGCGCTCCTCCTTCCACACCCGCTCCGGGGCGACGCCGCGCGCCGTGAGGTAGCGGTACATACACTCCGCCTCGGAGATATCCTCCCCGTTCCCCTGACAGCCGGAGACGATAACGGGGATGTCCCCCTGTCCGGCGAGATACGCCAGCGCCGCGTCCAGCCGCGTGCACAGCATCAGCGACGGCTCGGTACCGTTGACCCCCGCGCCAAGGACCACAACGCAGGACACGCGCTCGCCGCCGCCATCGCCGTCCGCGCCGGAGACGACCAGCGCCTCCAAAACGGCAAAGCACACAAAGCCGGCGCCAAACAGCGCCAACAGCACACGGCGCGCCCTGCGCTTTCCCAGCCGCCCCAACACCGCCAGCGCCGCGCAGAACGCCGCAAGGCAGAGCAGCAGAAGCGCGGAGAACCGCAGCCCCGGCACGGCAAGCACCGTGAAGCCGCAGGCGGCGCAGATAACGGCAAGCGCGCTCATTCTCCCACCTCCTGCGCCAGCGTCTCCCAGCGCGCCATCAGCTCGTCCAGCTTTTGCTCGGCGGCTGTCTTCTCCTCGTAGAGCGCGGCGTATTTCCCGTAGTCGTCCGCCGTGTCGGCGAGCTGCGCGTCCAGCGCGGCAACGGCGCTCTCCTGCGCGGCGATCTCGCGCTCCACGATGGTCAGCTGCCGCTTCGCGCTCTGCGCGCTTCGGCTGAGCTTTGTCTTCTTTTCTGTTAAGGTCTTATCCTTGACAGCTTTCTTTTCTTCCGCAGGCTCCAGCTCCGTCTTAATGCGGCGATAGCGCTCGAAGCCCACGCGGAAGTCCGTGATAACGCCATTTTCCAGCTCCCAGATGCGTGTTGCGAAGCGGTTGATGAAGTAGCGGTCATGGCTGACAAAGAGCAGCGTGCCGTCGTAAGCCTCCACCGCCTCCTCGATCCACTCGCGGGAGGCGATGTCGAGGTGGTTGGTCGGCTCGTCCAGAATGAGCAGGTTCACCGCCTCGTCCATGATCGTGCAGAGGTACAGACGGCTCAGCTCGCCGCCGGAGAGCACCTTGACCTGTTTGAACACATCCTCGCCGCGAAAGTGGAACTTTGCAAGCTGGTCGCGCGCCCACTGTGTCGTCGCCCCGCGCCGCGACCAGAGCATCGTGTCGATCAGGTTGCGCTCCGGCACGTCAAAGCGAACGATCTGCGGCAGATACGCCGCGCGCACCGAGGGGCCGAGCTTGATCTTGCCCGCGTCCGGATACTCGCGGTTCAGCAGGAGCTTTAAGAGCGTGGTCTTGCCCATGCCGTTGTCGCCGATGAGGGCAATGCGCTCCCCGCCCGTGACGGATAGGTTCACGTCGCGGAACAGCGTGCGCTCGCCGAAGGATTTCTCCACGCCCTTGAGCTCGAACACCTCGTCGCCGAGGAAATCCCGGCTGACAAACTGCACGTTCAGCGCGCGCTCTTTGACGGGCTTGTCCGCCGTGCGCATTCGCTCAATGCGCTTTTCCATGGATTTGGCGCGGCGATAGGTCTTGTCGTTGCCCTTGAAGGCAAACATGCGCAGCTGCTCCGCCGACTGCTCCAGCTGCTCGATCTTTGCCTGCTCCCTCTCGTACTGCCGCAGGCGCTCCAAATAGCGGCGCTCCTTCTCCACGGCGTAAAAGCTGTAGTTGCCGCTGTAGAACTCCGCCTTGCCGTTCAGCACCTCGATGCAGCGGTTCACGGTGCGGTCGAGGAAATAGCGGTCGTGGGAAATCACCAGCACCGTGCCCCGGAAGCGGGAGAGGTAGTCCTCCAGCCATTCGGTGGCGTGGAGGTCGAGATGGTTGGTCGGCTCGTCGAGCAGCAGAATGTCCGTATCCTCCAGAATCAGCCGCCCGAGGTTGACGCGGGTCTTTTCCCCGCCCGACAGCGTGTCAAACAGCCGCGCGCGCATATCGGCGCCGAGGGAGAGGCCGTTCGCCACCTTGTTGACCGCGGTTTCGGTGCCGTAACCGCCCAGGCCCTCAAATTTCGCGGAGAGCTCGCCGTAGCGGCGCAGGGTTTCCTCACGCTCGTCGCCGTTCGCCATGCGCTCGGACAGCGCCGTCATCTCCTCCGCCAGGGCGCTGACACGCTCGAACGCGCTTTGCAGCACGTCCTCGACGGTGTAGCCCGCCGGATAGACGGGAATCTGGGAGATCAGCCCCACGCGGCGGTTCGGCGCGAAGACGACCTCCCCCTCGTCGCTTCGCAGCTCGCCGGTCAGGATGCGGAACAGCGTGGTCTTGCCCGCGCCGTTCTTTCCCAGCAGCCCCACGCGCTCGCCGCGCTCGATCTGAAAGGTCAGACCGTCCAATATGTTCTTTTCGAGGTCGAAGGACTTGACCAGTCCCGAAACGCTCAAATCAATCATGTTGTAAGCTCTTTCGTAATTTGTTCAAAGTGCATGGAGTGCGACGCCTTGACCAGCAGCGCCGTGTGCGGGGCGAACGCCGCGCGGATAACGGGCAGCGCCTCGTCAACCGAGGCGAACCAGATCCCGCCTGACGCCTCGGCGATCCCCTTCGCCTTCTCGCCGACGGCGATGACCTTGCCGATCCCCAGCGACTTCGCCAGCGCGCCCATTTCGCGGTGCGCCGCCTCGCTCACGCCGCCCAGCTCCTCCATGTTGCCGAGCACGGCGACGGTGCCGCACGCGCCCAGCGCCAGCAGCCGCAGCGCCGCACCCATGGACTGGGGGCCGGCGTTGTAGCAGTCGTCCAGCAAGACACGTCCATCTGCGAGGTGGATTACATGGGTCCTCGCACCCGTCGGCTCGTAGTGCCTGACGCCGTCTTCGATCTCGCGGACGCTCAGCCCCAGCGTCTCGCCCACCGCGACGGCGATGGCGGCGGAGGCGACCATATGCCTGCCCGGAACGGGGATGTCCAGCTCGTAGCGCGCGGCCTTGCTCGTCACCACGCAGGAGACGCCGTCGTAGCCATGCGTCGTCACGTCGGTCACGCGGAAATCGCAGTGCGCGCTCTCCCCCGCCCGCAGGATGCGCTGGGGCAGCGTGACCGTGCTCAGCAGCGCGTCGTCGCCGCCCAGCACCGCGACGCCGTCCGGCGCGAGGTGCCTGAAAATCTCGCACTTGGCGCGGAAGACGCCCTCCCGTGAGCCGAGCTGCTCGATGTGCATATCGCCGACGTTCGTAATGACCGCCACGTCCGGCTTCACCATGGCGCCGAGGTATTCGATCTGCCCCGCACCGTCCATGCCGGTCTCAATGACCGCCGCGCGGTGCGTATCGTCCAGCCGCAGGAGCATCCTCGGCGTGCCGATCTCGTTGTTGAAGTTCCCCTCGGTCTTGAGGGTCTCCCGATATTTCCTCGCAAGCACAGAGGCGAGCATGTCGCGGGTGCTGGTCTTGCCGACGCTGCCCGTGACCTGCACCACGGGGATGCGGAAGCGCGCGCGATACCACGCCGCAAGTCTGCCGTAGGCGACGGTCGTCTCACGGTACAGCTCGTTTCTCTCCCTGACCTTGATGTAGAATTTGCCGTCCAGCAGCGTATCGGGCGTTCGCGCGCAGAGGCAGCCCGCAGCGCCCGCCTCCAACGCGGCGGCGAGGAAAGCGTGCCCATCGTGCTTCTCGCCCACGATCGGGATAAACAGGTCGCCCGCGCAAACAGTGCGGTTATCGGTGCTGACGCCGGTGACGACGGCGTTCGGGTCGCCCGCAAGCAGCTCGCCGTTCACGGCGGCGGCAGCGTCTTGTGCGGTAAAGGGCTTCATGCCTGCCTCCTCGCTTTCAGGGATGTTTTCCGGATCGTATCGCGCAAGCCCTCGCAGCGCATATCCGGAGTCGCCGCCTGACCCTTGCCGGCGCAGTCGCAAGCCCCGGCCTTCGGGATGATCTGGATCGAGGGCATCGCGCATCCTGCGGGAACGATACTGTTCAAATTCCGATTCCTTCTTTCCGGATGATGACATACCCAGCCTATTCTAATAGATGGTATTTTAACACATCTACCGATAAAATACAAGCATCCTGTGCCGGAATACACGGCGACAGCATTTACTTTCTTAAGCCGACGTGATACTATGTCAACTCA
>CAMKFK010000007.1 GCA_946411835.1 uncultured Clostridia bacterium | reverse complement strand
TTGACAAGGTCATCAACATCTGGGGCGCCGACCACCACGGCCACGTCGCCCGGCTCAAGGGCGCGCTGGACGCGCTGGGGCTGGACGGCACGGCGCGGCTGGACGTCGTGCTGATGCAGCTGGTCAAGCTGGTGCGCGACGGCGAGGCGGTGCGCATGTCGAAGCGCACGGGCAAGGCGATCTCGCTCAGCGACCTGCTCGACGAAATCCCCGTGGACGCCTGCCGCTGGTTCTTCAACACCAAGCCGGACACGCAGATGGAGTTCGACCTCGGCCTCGCCGTGCGCGAGGACAGCGAGAACCCCGTCTACTACGTCCAGTACGCCCACGCGCGCATTTGCAGCCTGCTGCGGATGCTGGAGGAGGAGGGCATGACGCCGCGCGCCGACGCCGACCTCTCGCTGCTGACGCTCGAACAGGAGCGCGAGCTCGTCAAGGCGCTCGCCGCCTTTCCGGAGGAGCTCAGGATGGCGGCGCGGGACTATGACCCCAGCTACATCAACCGCTATCTGGTGTCGCTCGCGGGCGCGTTCCACCGCTTCTACAACGCCTGCCGCATCAAGGGCGAGCGGGAGGACGTCGCGTACGCGCGCCTCGCCCTCGCCGCCGCCGCGCGCCAGGTGCTGCGCAACGGCCTCGGCATCCTCGGCGTCACCGCGCCGGAGAAAATGTAAACAATCGTCGGCAAAGGCGCTCGCCTTTGCCGACGAGAAGAGCGTCAAAAAAGCGGCTTTGCCGCTTTTTTGAGGGGGTTTCGCTCCGCTTCTCGCACGCTTTGTCCGCGTTCGCGGACAAAGCGCACGAACGCTCCGCGCAAGGTGTTTTTCTGACGCGTATGTCGTCAGAAAAAGGGATCATCAGGTTCATTTCGCGCCTGCGGGCGCGAAACCCTGCGGGGCTTTGTCTACGGTCTAAGCAGCTCTGCCCGTGTGTGCGGGCAGAGCTGTTTTTTTCAGGAAAGCTCGTCCTTTGTCACCTCCTTCTCCCGCCACGCCTTGGGCATGCCCTGCGCGATGGCGGGGAAGGGGTTCTCCTGCTCGTTGGTGGGCTGGATGTTGTAGGTGCCGTACTTGTTGATGAGATCAAACGTGCTGTCCGGCTGGCCGAAGAACGGGTTCATCATCGGCGTCTCGTCCGTCGGCTTGCCGTCGTTAAAACGATCGGGCAAAGCGATTACCTCCCGGTGTTCGTTTTGCCCGATTTTCGTTCTTTTTATGCGTGGAGGTTCGGATAGACCCCGGCGTCGTGCAGCCGCCTCAGCTCCTCCTGCACGGCGGGCTTGTCCTCCTTGTAGGTCACGCCGAACCAGCGCGCGCCGGAGCGGAGCACGGAGACGGTCATCTCGCCCCGGTCGATCAGCTCGCCCACCAGAGAGGGGAGCAGGCACTCGCCCTTGATGTTCTCCGCCGGGAGGTTTTTGAGAAAGCTGTCGAAGTACGCCTCCAGCTTCTCGAAAATCCACGGCGTGAAGCCCCAGAAGTTCATGGATACCGGCGTCTCCGGCGGGATGAGCGGACTGTCCTCTCCGTTTTCGACGTCGCGGATGTCGCCGTTGGGATAGAGCTTGATCTTGAAGGTCTCGACGATCTTCGTCAGCCGGCCGTTCTCGGTCTCGCAGACGCCGCGCGTCACCGTGCCGTTGGCGCTGACGGTTTTGTCCACGCGGTAGCCGACCATCGTGCCCGCGCCCTCGGCGGGCAGGCGGCACAGCTCGTCGTAAATCACGGAGAAGGCGTCCGTTCCGTAGTAATCGTCGGCATTGATGACGGCGAAGGGCTCGTGCACCACGTCGCGCGCGCAGAGCACCGCGTGCGCCGTGCCGAAGGGCTTGACGCGCTCCGCCGGGATGCGGTACCATGCCGGGACGCTGGAGAAATCCTGAAAGGCGTAGGCAACCTCGACGGTCGAGCCGTCCTTCGCCTTCATCGCCGCGACGCGGCGCCCGCAGATGTCCTCCATCAGCGCCTTCATGTCGGGCTTGATAATAAACACGACCTTGTTGAAGCCGGCGCGGATCGCGTCGTAGATGGAGTACTCCATCAGGATCTCGTTGTTGGGGCCCAGCCCGTCCACCTGCTTGCTGCCGCCGTAACGCGAGCCCATGCCCGCCGCCATGATGACCAGAGTGGTTTTCATATCGTATGCCTCCACGTGTTCATAGTCTTTTCCCAATATAGCCCATTCCGGACGGATTTGCAACTCTTTCTTTCCGCGTTCGGGCGGCAGAAAGCCCCGCCGCTGCGGCGGGGCTTCTCGGGCGTTACTCTGTCGGCTGCTCCCGGGCGTCCTCGGTCGCGGAGGCGGCGTTCTTGCGGACGGATTCGACGCCGCTGAGGCAGCTCGCTTTCTTCTGGTAGCTCTCGCTCACGCCGATGATCTGCCCGTTCTTCGCCTTGAGGCGGAAGCGGAACTCGCCCGCCTTGTCGGCGTAGACCTCAAACTTGGGGCACTTCTGCGTCTCAAAGCCCTCCTCGGTCTGGTCCTCCAGCGCGGCGACGGGCGCGTTCTCGGCAACGCTGGCGATGCCGCCCTCACAGGTGCGCGCCGAGCTGTAGACCTGGCTGGTGAGAATGACCTCGCCGTTGGTGGCCTTGAGATCGAACTTCACGCCGCTTTTGGCATCCTTGATGACATATTTTCCCATATTCACAGCCTCCCGTCATTCATATTGGGGCGTCTCCCTGCGGCGGCGCGGATGGGACCGGCGCCCCCGCATTTGTCATCTTACGACAGATTTCTCCGTTCGTCAATGATGAATTTTGTCTTTCGCATACAATGGACGCGACGCTCATATCCTGTACCACCTTGAAAACCGGGAGTGAGGCCATGAAGGGCAACATCGAGGAGCGCGCCTGCGCGCTCGCCGACTACATCATAGAAAACCGCGCGACCGTGCGCGCCGCCGCAAAGCAGTTCGGCGTGAGCAAGAGCACCGTGCACAAGGACTTGCAGGACCGGCTGCCCGGATACAATCCGGTGCTGTACCGGCAGGTCAAGGCGGTGCTGGACGAAAACAAGGCGGAACGCCACATTCGCGGCGGCATTGCGACGAGAAAAAAAACAAGGGGCGTGTAGGGACTTGTCGAACGGAGCAAAACGGCGTATAATTATGGTGTTGGCGCTGCTCTGCCTCGCGGCGGCGGGCTGCGGCGCGCGGCGGGAGGCGGAGCAATCGGCGCAGCGGCAGGTCCGCGCTGTGCAGACGGCGGCGGAGCCGGAGGACGCGCCCGCAGCCGCGCCCGCGCGCCGGCGCCTCCCTTACTGCTACACGATCCTGCTCTCCGGCGTGGACGACGCGCGCGGCGGCAGCGACGTCAACCTGCTCGCCCGCTTTGACGCGCCCGGCGGGCGCATCGACCTCGTCAGCCTCCCGCGCGACACGCTGCTGCACACGGAGCGCGCGAGCAACAAGCTCAACTTCGCCTACGCCTCCGGCGGCACGGAGCGCCTGCGCGGCGACGTGGAGAATCTGCTGGGCGTCCCGGTGGACTTCTGCGTCACCGTTGCGCTCGACGGCTTTGTCGCGCTGATCGACCGCATCGGCGGCGTGGACTTCGACGTGCCGCGCGACATGGACTACGACGATCCCGCGCAGGAGCTGCACATCCACTTCACGAAGGGCCCGCAGCACCTCGACGGGCAGCGGGCGATGGAGCTCGTGCGCTGGCGCAAAAACAACGACGGCTCCGGCTATCCTGACGCGGACATCGGGCGCATCGCGACGCAGCAGGCGTTTTTGCGCGCGGTGCTGGAGCGGGCGGCGCGCATCGAAAACGCGAGCGCGCTGGCGCAGGTCTTTTCCCGGTACGTCACGACCGATCTGAGCCTTGGCAACCTCGTCTGGCTGGCGGGGCAGGCGCTGGCCCTCGACCGGGAGAACATCCGCTTCCACACCCTGCCCGGCGACGGCGCGGGCTACTATCGCCGCGAGAGCGTCTACATTCTCGACCCGGAGGCGACGCTCGCGCTGGTCAACGAGGCGCTGAACCCCTACGACCAACCCATCACTATGGACGAAACGGACATTCTTGTCCCTTGAAAGGAGCACCTATGGAAGCGCTGAAGCAATCAACGTGTTTGGCTTGGCGAGCGGATTTACCGCCGATCAAGGGCGAAAGCCGCAGGAATACTTTGTGTATTTCAAGGTTTTCGCAACGCAGAGCGGCGGAAAATCCGCCGTCAAGACGCGCGCGGGGATCGCTTCTGCGCTTCCGTATGAAAACCGTTCGCCGCATTCTCTCGCTGCTGCTGCTGGCGCTGCTGCTGTCCGCCTCGGCGCGGGCGGTCGGGGACGCGCTGCTTGCGCCCACGCAGCGCTACGACGGCCGTTTTGACGACGTGCCCGTCGACAGCTGGTACTACCCCTCCGTCGTCGCCGGTTTTGAGTACGGCCTGTTCACCGGACGCGGCGCGCGCAGCTTCGCCCCCGACGCGCCCATCACGGTGGCGGAGCTGGCGACGCTGTCCGCCCGCATCCGCGCCGCGCGCCTGGGGGACGCCGTCGCCGACACGACGCCGTGGTCGGTCGCGCCGTACGTCGCCTATCTGCGCGCTCAGGGCGCGTTTGACGAGCGCCTGGCGCCCGAGCTCAACGCGCGGGCGACGCGCGCGCAGATGGCGGCGGTCTTCGCCGCCACGCTGCCGGAGGACTGCTTTGACAATCGCAACGCCCGGCTGGTCACCGACGCCTGGGAGTCCGGCGCTTTCATCCGCGACGTGGACGGGGACACGCCCTGCCAGCCGCAGATTCTGTGGATGTACCGGCAGGGTCTGCTGACCGGCACGGACGCGAGCGGCAGCTTTCAGCCCGGACAGCCCACCACGCGCGCGGAGGTCGCCGCCGTGGTGACGCGGCTTGTCGACCCCGCCCTGCGGCTGACGCCGGACTGGGTCGTGCTCCCGCGCTGGTCGGCGGTGGGCACGACGCTGACCGATCTCGTGCCCATGCCCGAGCAGGTGGACGCCGCCCCCGCCTACGACGACGCCGACGCCATTGACGCGCTGGTGCGCCGGATGCTCGCCCTCGGCGAGCGCTCCATCACGCTGAACTATCCCGCCGCGCTGGGCAAATCGGATTTGCAGACCATCGCGAACCGGTTCAACGACTGCGTGAAGAACTACTGCGAGCAGATGTACAACCACGCATACGCCACGCTCTACTCCAAAAAGGGCCACGTCACCGTGGACTTTTCCGCCCTGGGCTGCACGGACGAGGAGCTGACCCGGTACCGCGAGGAGACGATGGCGCGCGCCGTCGCCGTGCACGACGAGCTGTGGGAGACGGGACAGCTCAGCGAGGACATGAGCCAGCTGGAGATTGCGCGGGTCTATTTCCTCTGGCTGTGCGACCACTGCGCCTACGACTACGGCGTCGGCGTGAACGACGTGTCGCTCAGCCACATCGCCTACGGCGCGCTCGCGGACGGCAAGGCGGTCTGCGACGGCTATGTCGGCGCGTATAATCTCTTTTTGAAGCTGGAGGGGATTGACTGCCGCGCCGTCCACAACGAGTCCCATATCTGGACGGCGGCAACCCTCGACGGCACGGCGTACCACATCGACGTCACGTGGGCGGATCAGTCCGGGCGCACGAACATGGCGTACTTTGCCATGACGCCCGAGCAATCGTATGCGTATCACCCGTGGTAATTTCGTCGGCAAACGCTTCGCGTTTGCCGACGAGAAGAACGTCAACCCGCAGGGTTTCGCGCCTGCGGGCGCGAAATTTTGCAGGGCTTGGCTGCAATTTGCGGCACGTCACAGGTTTTGTGACGTGCCGCTATATTTTTTGGAGCAGGAGCAGGTTTGTGAACAACGCGGCGCTCTGTCGGCGCATATAACCGTCGTAGTCCGCGCGGCGGAGGTACCGTTCCGTGCCCCAGGTGGAGACGCGGAGCCAGCCGCCGTCCAGCCCCGTGACGGTGAGGAAGTGCGCGCGGACGCGCTCCGCCGGGACATAGCCGCCGCCCTCCGCGAGACGGTAGAGCGTCACCCCCTCCCGTCCCCAGAGGCGCGGGAAGTTCGGGCCGACGGCGATGATGGCGGGCAGATCGTCCGCGAGCATCGCGCCCAGCCTGTCCCAGAACCGCGCGCCGGAGGTGCACCAGCGCGCGCGGTACGGCAGCCCTGCGCGCCGCAGACAGCGGTTCATGCCCAGCGCGAGACGCAGCCCGTCGATGCCCCGGCGCGGGATGAGCGGAAAATCCCGCCGCAGCGCGGCGACATGGGCGAAATACGCCTCCCGCGTCAGCTCGCCGACCCCCTGCAGGTACAGGAGCGCGTCCGCGCAGGCGACGACGCCGCAGCCGCAGCGCCGAAAATTCCCGTCCGGGAACCAGCCCTGATTTCCCCCGCAGGAGAACGCCGTCCCCGTCCGGACGCGCGGATAGGGGCGGCGGAGCGAGCGGTTCATACGCCCCCGACGGCGCGCGCGAGCACCGCTTCGGCGCTGAGGGCGGGGCTAATCGTCTCCTCGCTCTCGACGGTCACGGCGGCGGCCGCCGCGCCCAGCGCCGCCGTGCGCGTCAGGTTTTCGCCGCGCAGATACGCCCACGCGATTGCCGCCATCAGCGCGTCGCCCGCGCCGGTGGTGCTGACGACCTTCGCCTCGGGCGCGGGCTGCCAGACCGTCTCGTCCTCGGCGGCGGCGAGGAAGCCCTCCTTCCCCAGCGAGAGGAACACGCGCTTCACACCGAGGTCGATCAGCCGCCGCGCCGCGCGGCGCGCGCTGTTGCGGTCCACCACCGGCACGCCGGAGAGCAGCTCCGCCTCCACGGCGTTGGGCTTGAGCGTATGCAGGCGCGGCAGGAGACCCGCGAGCTTCTCCGCCTTCGCCGCCGACACGGGGTCGACGAACAGCGGCACGCGCAGACGCTCCGCGAGGAACGTCAGCGACGCCGCCGGCAGGTTCGTGTCCGCCACGACCAGCGCCGCGCCGTTGAGCAGGTCCAGCCTTTGGGCGAAGAAATCGGGCGTCAGACGCTCGCAGATCGCCATGTCCGACACGGCGACCGCCATGTCCCCGTCCTCGTCGCTGACGTAGACATAGGCGGAGGTGCGCGCCTCCGGGATGCGGAGCGCGTGGGACAGCCCGATGCCCAGCGCGTCACAGGAGGCGGCGACGGCGCGGGCATAGTCGTCGCCGCCCAGCGCGGCGAGCAGCTCCGTCTCCACGCCCAGCAGGGACAGGTTGTGCGCGATGTTGCGCCCCACGCCGCCCAGGCTCGTGCGCACGCAGCCGGGATTGGAATCCTTCCTGCGCAGCCTCCCGGCGCTGCGCGCGCCGACGTCGATGTTCACGCCGCCGGCTACCGCGATGTAAGCCATAGCATCACCCTCTTTTGTATTGCATGATACCGCAGGACGCACCCCGACGCAAGCGCGAAACGCCCCGCCGAATGTCGCTCGGCGGGGCGTTTTGTCACCTGGCGGGGATGGTCAGCGTCTGCCCGACGTAGATGACATACGGGGGCCGGACGCCGTTCGCCTCGGCGATCCGTCCGAACAGGCGGCCCGTGCCGTAGAACCGATACGCAAGGTTCCACAGGCAGTCGCCTCTGACGACGACGTAGTCCGTCCCGCCGGACGCGGGGACGCTCGCCGCGTTCGCGCTCGCGGCGGAGAGGTTCGTCCGGAGCGCGGCAAGCTCCGCGTCGCTCATGCCGATGCGCCTGAGGTAGGCGGCGGCGCTCGCGGCGAGGTCGGCGGTCCTGAGGTCGGCGACCGCAAAGGCGCGCTCAAGGCTCTTGACGATGTTGCTGTTCGCGATGGTCTGATAACGCGCGTCGTCGGGGGTCACGCCGTAATAGTTGTAGTACGTGACCATGTAGTCGGCGACGACCTCGTCACAGCTCGCACCCATCAGGCATTCCAGCAGGGCGGCGACAAAGCCCGCGCGGTCCTTGCCCTCCGTGCAGTGGACGGCGTAAACGCCCGGATGCGCCGCGAGGTATCGCAGCCCCTCCGCCAGCTTCGCCTGGAAGTCGGCGGCGGAGAAGTCCACGCCCATGTTCAGCGCGATGTAGTCGGTGGTCGCGTAGTAGCTGTCGGCGTAGCCCTCGTAGCTGCGGACGGCGTCCGCGTCGTCGGCAAGGTTCATCACAACGGTGACGCCCGCCTGCTTGAGCGCGGCGTCGGCGCAGGCGCTGCGGTTGTTCGCCGGGTTGACGGGGGACGACGTGCGGTAGAGCACGCCCTTGCCCATGCCGGTTGTCGTCACGGCGCGGAAGTTCGCGAACTGCGCGTCGCTCAGCGCGGGATAGTCGGCGCGCTCGTTGGTGTAGCTGAGCTGGTGCATGACGTACTCGTCATAGTAGCCGCCCGCCTCCTTGAGCGCCAGCGTAAAGGTCACGGGACCGGTCACGCCGTCAGCATAGCGCCACGAGAAGGTCTTGTCCTCGTAGGTGGTCTTGACCGCGACGCCGTGGGTCGCGGCAAAGTCGCCCATGTTGATGGCGACCAGCACGTTCGTGTCCCCCGCGCGGGCGAACACCGCCGCCGCGCCGGAGTCCACGTCGGAGTAGTTGCTGCACAGCGGCAGCTCCAGGGTCTTGTCGAGGAAGCTGACCGTCAGCACGTCGCCGTAGGCGTAGCCCGCCGCCAGCAGCTCCTCGCAGGTGACGGAGAGCGTCACGTTGCCGTATTTCTGGATGTTTTCCGCCGCCGCCGTCGCGGTGAGCGGCTGCGGCGCGTCCGCCGAGACGGGCAGCGCGAGTGCAAGCGCCATCGTCAGCGCCAGCAGACAGGAAAAGAGTCGTTTCATGTTTGGTTCCGCCTTTCTGTTGTTTGATCGGGAACAGGCCCCGTCAGGGGTCCGTTGCCTCCAGATAGCGCTTGCGCGCGGAGCGCAGCGCGCAGAGCGCCACGACCCACAGCCAGATTTCCACAATGCCCAGCGGCAGCAGCCCCCGCCGGTACAGTGCGGCGGGCATATCCGCGACGGCGTGGAGCGCGACGGCGAACGGGAACCAGGCCCATTGCGACCGGTCCCGCGCGGCGAGAAACACGAAGATCGACAGCGCGACGTGCAGGAGAATCGCGCCTGCGCGCTCCAGCATCGCCAGCGCCGCCGCGCCGGGCGTGACGGCGGAAAGCCCCGCCTTCAGCGCGGAGAGCGCTTCGGCGCTCCCGCCCGCCATTGCCGACGCCGCCGGTTCGCCGCCGCGCGCGAGGGAAAGCGCGAACGCGGCATACATGGCGTAGGTGACACCCAGCGTCAGCGCCGCCTCGATCCCGCCGTGCCCGATGCCGTAAGTCACGGCGTTGACGCGCTCGGGAAAGCGCCGCTTCGTCAGCAGGAAGCGGAACGCGACATAGCGCCCCGTCTCCTCGAACAGCCCGGCGGCGAGTCCGCCGTAGAGCATATAGAGATAGGGATTCGCGGCGATGGCGCGGGCGGCGGCGTTGTCGCCCAGCAGGAAATACCGATGCGCCAGCGGTTCCAGCGCCAGCGCGAACACGATGAACATCGCCGCGCCGACGAAGAACGGCGTCAGCTTTGCGCGGCGCGTCACGCGCCACCAGATCAGAAGTCCCAGCGGCAGCGCGAAGCCGAACGCCGCGCCGACGCCGAGCCAGACCGACGCTGCGGTTGAAGCCATGGGACGCCCTCCTTTCAAATCGGCCGCTCGCAGCGATTGCGAAGGTCGGGAGAATGCTTCGTCCATCGCCCCGAAGGGCTACAAAATCGTTTTTGACGCGGCTTTGCCGCGGCAAAAACTCCCTGAGGCGAGCGGTGCGAGCCCTCGCGCCGACCAAACGCGCCCCGTCCCCCGTGGGGCGCGTGCGATGAGCGCGAGTCCTCGATTGCGAAACTGTGTTTCGCAATCGACTAAATCGGTCGGTCGGACAGCAGATACTTCCCGCGCCCGCCCTTCACGGGCTCCCCGAACACCACGGCGAAGCCGTCCCCGAGGATCAGGACGGCGTCGGGGCACTGCGCCGCCTCGCGCACCGCGTCGCCGAGCGGCAGGACGCGCCCGTCCAGCCAGGGGAACGGCGAGAGCAGGCGGCACGGCCCGCCGTGCGCGCGGACGAAGCGCTCGAACGCCGGGCGGCGCTCCAAATCCTCGCCCGTCATGACGAGCTTCGCCGGGTCAAGTAGCTCCTCCGCCTGATGGCAGAAGCGGCTGACGCCGTTGTAGCGCTTTTTCGGCGTCGTCAGCTCGTAGAGCAGGCGCTCGCGCCGCTCCTTCCGAATAAAGGCGCGCACAAAGCGCGTTTCCGCCGCGTAATCCATGGCGGTCAAAGCGCGAAGTTGCCGTCGACAAAGACGGGGACCTCCCGCCCGTCGCGCGTCGTGCCGACGATGGAGAGATCGTCGGTTCCGACCATGAAATCGACGTGGTTGATCGACCAGTTGAGCCCGTGCGCGCGCAGCTCCTCGCGGCTCATGGCGTTGCCGCCCGCCAGACACTCGGGATACGCCTCGCCGAAGGCGAGGTGGCAGCGGGCGTTCTCGTCGAAAAGCGTGTTGTAGTACAGAATGCCCTGGTTGGAGATGGGCGAGTCGTAGGGCACCAGCGCGACCTCGCCGAAGTAGGACGCGCCCTCGTCCACCGTGCAGGCGGCGCGCAGGAACGCCTCGCCGGTTTCGGCGTGCGCCTCCACAATTTTTCCGTTGCGGACGACGAGATGGAACCCGTCGATGACGTTGCCGTTGTCCACCAGCGGCAGCGCCGCGTAAACGACGCCGTTGACGCCGAGGCGGTGCGGCGCGGTGAAGATCTCCTCGGTGGGTATGTTGGCGACGAAGGGCTGTCCCTTGGGCGTCGCGCCGCTGCCCGCCGACCAGAGGTGGCCCTCCGGCAGCTCGACCGTCAGGTCGGTGCCGAGGCGGTTGGCGTAATGCAGGCTCTTGAAGCGCAGCGCGTTGAGCCTGTTTTTGCGCTCCTCCAGCGTGGCGAGGTGGGCGCGCCAGCGCTCGGCGGACCTGCCGTCCCCGGTGACGCGGACGGTTTCGAGGATGGCGTCCCACAGCTTTTCCGTCGCCTCATCCTCCGAAACGTCCGGAAAGACGCGCTTCGCCCAGCTCGGGATGGGGACGGCGGCGATGCACCACGGCGCGTCGTTGTTCATATAGGCGTGGTAGTAGGGCTCCAGCGCGTCGCCGGCGGCGCGCTGGGCGCGGACGATGCGGTCGGCGTCCACGTCGCGCAGGAGCTCGGGGTCGGCGGCGTCGATGACGAGGCGGGGCGTTCCGGCGACGGCGGCGTCGTTGAGCAAGTGTTTGCGCCACGCGGGCACCTCGTCGAACACGGCGCCGTCCGCGCGCAGATAGCGCTCGCGGGTGAGAAAATCGTCGCTCCACGAGAGCACGACCTCGCGCGCCCCCGCGTCGTAGGCGGCGGAGGCGCACAGCCGCGCGAAGGGCGCGCACGCCACGGGCGACTGGAGCAGCAGCGTCTGCCCCCTTTGCAGGCCCAGCCCGATCTCGACGAGCAGCCTTGCGTATTCCTTCCGCTTGTTTTCAAGTGTGTTTTCCATGGTTTCTCCTATATCCCCAGCATGAGCTTGGCAAAGTTGAAGTAGATCAGCAGCGAAACGGCGTCCACCAGCGTCGTGATGAACGGCGAGGACATGACCGCCGGGTCGAAGCCCAGCTTCTTCGCCAGCATCGGCAGGACGCAGCCGATAACCTTTGCGCAGATGACCGTCAGCAGCATGGTGACGCAGATGACCAGCGCGATGGACACGGTGATCGGGTTGTGGAAGACCAGCCGGTCGATGAACATGATCTTGAGGAAGTTCGCCGCCGACAGCGTCGCCCCGCAGATGACGCCGACGCGGATCTCCTTCCAGATGACCTGCGGCAGGTCGGAAAAGTCGATCTCGTCGAGCGAGATGCCGCGAATGACGGTGACGCTCGCCTGGCCGCCGCAGTTGCCGCCGGTGTCCATCAGCATGGGGATATACGCCGTCAGGATCGCCAGCGCCGCCAGCGCGCTTTCAAAGCCCGCGATGATCTGCCCGGTGAACGTGGCGGAGACCATCAGCAGCAGCAGCCACGGGATGCGCGCCTTCCACGTCTCCCGCACGCCGGTTTTAAGGTAGGGCTTGTCGGAGGGCAGCATCGCCGCCATCTTCTCGATATCCTCCGTCGCCTCCTCCTCCATGACGTCGATCGCGTCGTCAAAGGTGACGATGCCGACCAGACGGCCCTCGGCGTCCACGACGGGCAGGACGAAGAAGTCATACTTGCTGAACGCCTGCGCCACGGCCTCCTTGTCCTCCAGCGTGTTGACGGCGACGACGTTCGGGTCCATGATCTCGCCGACGATATCGTCCTCCTCGGCGAGCAGGAGGTCCCGGATCGTGACGACGCCCAGCAGCTGCCGTCCCTCGTCCGTCACGTAGCAGACGGAGATGATCTCCATGTCCGCCGCCGTGCGCCGGATGCGCTTGAAAGCGTCCTGCACGGTCATGGTGCGCTTGAGGTCCAGGAACTCCGTGGTCATCAGCGACCCGGCGGAATCCTCGGGATATTTCAGGATTTCGTTGATGCTCTTGCGCGTCTCCGGGTCGGCGTGACGCAGGATGCGCTTGACGACGTTTGCCGGCATCTCCTCCACGAGGTCCGCGGCGTCGTCCACATACAGCTCGTCGAGCACCTCCTTGAGCTCGGTGTTGGAGAAGCCCCGGATCAGCAGCTCCTGCTCGTCCGGGTCGAGCTCGATGAAGACCTCCGCTGCCGGCTCCTTCGGCAGCAGGCGGAACAGCAGCGGCAGCTGCTCCTCATTCAGCTCCGCGAACAGCGCGGCGATGTCGGCGGGCTCCATCTGCACCAGCTGGTCGCGCAGCGCGGCGTACTGCTTGCGCGCGAGCAAGTCGCGGATGCATTCCAGCAGCTCTTCCTCGTGCTCCTCAAATTCGACCATCACGGCGCCTCCTTCCCCCGTCTCAAGCGGCGGATAACAATTCTATTCTATGCGTTTTTTGACGTCATGTCAAGCTCTTGCCGCGCCAAAAGAAAAGGGGCGGACTGCCCATCGTTGACGACGCCGCAGGCGCCCCGCGCCGTGATTATTGTCGAAGGGTAATTGAATGAGTTAACAATTTGTGAACAAAATCGACAAGCTAATGGTTTTCCATGCCTAAATGTGTCCCTTTACAAGTTTGGTGTATGCTTTTGATTCCCATTTTTTGTATTTTAATTATGAAATTAGACTACTTAGACTCGATTTGTTAACAGTTTCGTAACTCATTCAATTACCGTAATTATTGTCGCTTTCACTATTGCTTTTTCCGGTGTCCTGTGATAATCTTAAACGGGTTGAGAACATGGCTCCGCAGGCCGCGAAGCGGACAACGCCGGGGAAAGTGTATGACAAATTCCCCCGCGTCAGGCCATGATGGGAAGGCAGGACGGCGAGATACCGTCCTGCCTGTGCAGAAAAGAAGGGTATGCGAACGTATGGACTTCACAACCGACCCGCGCTTCGCGGGGATCGAACCGTTTGAAGAGAAGGTCTGGCTCTCCAGCCCGACCATGCACGGCGACGAGCAGCGCTGGGTGGACGACGCGATCCGGACCAACTGGGTGAGCACCGTCGGCGCGAACATCAACGAGGTGGAAGCGCAGATTGCCGCTTACATCGGATGCGGGCACGCGGTCGCCCTGTCCTGCGGCACGGCGGCGCTGCACCTCGCCGCAAGGCTGGCGGGCGAGGCGCTCTACGGTCAGGCGCGCCCCAGCGAGGGCACGCTGGCGGGACGCAGGGTGTTCTGCTCCGACATGACCTTCGACGCCACCGTCAACCCCGTCGCCTACGAGGACGGCGAGGCGGTGTTCATCGACACGGAGCGCGACACCTGGAACATGGACCCGGCGGCGCTGGAAAAGGCGTTTGCGCTGTATCCCGACGTGAAGCTGGTGGTCATGGCGCACCTCTACGGCGCGCCCGGAAAGATGGAGGAGATCAGGCGCATCTGCGACGCGCACGGCGCGCTGATCGTCGAGGACGCGGCGGAGAGCCTCGGCGCGAAGTACAGGCTGGACGGCGCGTGGGTCGAGACCGGCGCGCTGGGGCGGTACAACGCGATCAGCTTCAACGGCAACAAGATCATCACCGGTTCGGCGGGCGGCATGTTCCTGACCGACAGCGGGGAGGACGCCGACAAGGCGCGCAAGTGGAGCACCCAGTCCCGGGAGGCGGCGCCGTGGTACCAGCACGAGGAGATCGGCTACAACTACCGCATGAGCAACATCGTCGCCGGCGTCGTGCGCGGGCAGCTCCCGTATCTGGACGAGCATATCGCGCGCAAGCGCGCGATCTACGAGCGGTACCGGGAGGGCTTGAAGGATTTGCCGGTCAAGATGAACCCCTATGACGCGGAGAGGTCCGTCCCGAACTTCTGGCTCAGCTGCCTCATCATCGACGAGGACGCCATGGCGCCGATGGTGCGCGGCGAGCGGGAGTATCTGTACGCGAGCGAGAGCGGCAAATCCAGCCCGCAGGAGATACTCGACGCGCTGGCGGCGTTCAACGCCGAGGGCCGTCCCATCTGGAAGCCGATGCACATGCAGCCGATTTATCGGACGAACGCATTCGTGACGGTTGAGGGGAATGGGAGAGGCCGCACAAATGCTTATATTTCAGGCTCTGGGATCGACGTGGGAGCCGATATCTTCCGGCGCGGGCTGTGCCTGCCCAGCGACAACAAGATGACGGCGGAGCAGCAGGACCGGGTGATCGAGATCGTAAAGCGGTGCTTTGGGCGGATCGACTGAGAATGGAGAGATACGGTTGCTTATGACGGCGGGCGCGCAAAACAAATATCCGGACATCTACTTTGAGCCGGACTATGCCAGACTGTATGAAACGGAGGACAGTCATGCGATCGAGTACCGGTTTGAATGCGAATATGGCGTGATTACAAATCTGTTTCTCAAAAGACCGGTTCCGGGCTCGCCGGCGGATGGCGGCCCGTATTATGATATTTTGACGCCCTACGGCTACGGCGGACCCGTGATTCACCGGGCGAGCGACCGGCAGGGGCTGGTTGCCGCTTATATGAAGGATTTCGGCCGGTATGCGGAGCGGGAGCATATTATTGCGGAGTTTGTCCGTTTTCATCCGATCATTGGGAACGCCGCAGATTTCAAGGACGCCTACGGCGCCGTCTACGACAGGAAAACGGTGGGGACCACGCTGACCTACGACGACGTGATTGGAACGGAGTTTGCCAGACACAGGCGAAAGGATATCCGAAGGCTCCTGAGGAATCCGGATATCCGATACGAGGTCGACGAGCATCCGGCAACGCTGGACGATTTTGTGGAGATTTACTACTCGACAATGGATCGGGACGGCGCGGGAGCGTATTACTATTTTAAGCCGGACTATTTTCGGCAGATGCTCGAAACACTCCGAGATCACGTTGTGACGGGGAAGGTGTTCCTGGGAGAGAAGCTGATCGCAATGGGCGTCTACTTCCGTTACGGACCGTATCTGCACGCGCACCTGTCGGGAACCTTGTCGGCGTATCTGGAATACTCGCCCGCCTACATTTTGAAATATGCGCTTGCCCTTTACGGACATGAGAAGGGCTATCAGGTGATCCACTACGGCGGCGGCACGTCCGGAGCGCCTGACAACAGCCTCTATCGCTTCAAGAAAGAGTTCGGACAGAATACGGAGTTCGATTTTTATCTTGCAAAAAAGGTTTGGAACATGAACAGATATCGGCAGATTTGCGCGGCTGTCGGGGCAGACGCGAATGCGTCGTTTTTCCCCGCGTATCGACAGGGAGGCTGACTGAGCTTTTGCCGATGGGAGGGGAACATGGACAGGAAGCACCGCGTCTATCGGGACTGCGTCAAGCGCGCGCTGGACGTCGGTCTGGCGGGGCTCGCGCTGGTCGCGCTGAGCCCCCTGCTCGGGATCACCGCCCTGCTTGTGCGGCTCAGGCTGGGCTCCCCGGTGGTATTCAGGCAGGCGCGGCCCGGAATGGGTGAGAAGATATTCTATCTCTATAAATTCCGGAGCATGACAAACGAAATGGGAGAGGATGGACGGCTGCTGCCGGACGCGCTGCGCCTCACAAAGTTCGGAAAATTCCTCCGCGCCAGCAGCCTGGACGAGCTGTTGGAGCTGGTGAATATCATCCGGGGGGACATGAGCATCGTGGGGCCTCGCCCGCTGTCCGTCTACTATCTGCCCCACTATTCGGCGCAGGAGCGGAGACGGCATGAGGTGCGTCCGGGTCTGACGGGGCTGGCGCAGGTCAGCGGAAGGAACAGCCTGAATTGGGAGGAGCGGTTTGCGCTCGATCTGGACTATGTCGAGCACGTGTCCTTCCTCGGCGATTTGAAGATCGTTCTGAACACCGTGCGAAAGGTTTTGAAGGGGGCGGACGTCTCCGTCCGAGGGACGACGAAGGTGAAGGACTTCGGGCCCCACCGCATCATACAGGAAGAGGGGGAGAAGACGATCAAGCGAGACGGAATGACCTATAGCGAAATCGGAAGCTACTTCTGGCTGGAGGACGCGCCCCCCAAAGCGGACGGCGCGCGCCTCCCGGACTGGCTGCCGCGCATGAGCGACGCCGCGCTCACCCTTTCGGGGCGCGCGGCAATCGACGTCGCCCTGCGGGATATCCTGAAGGACCGCCCGGTCAGGGAGGCGCTGGTTCCCTCCTATTGCTGCGTATCCATGCTCCAGCCGTTTACGGATCGCGGGATTGGGCTCAGGTTCTATTCCGTCGACTATCGGGACGGGCGCTTTGTCTACGAGATCAACGGGGACGAGCGCTGCGACGTGATGCTGGCGATGTCGTACTTCGGGCTCGACCCGGGCGCGGAGCGCGACCTTGTCAAAAGGCTGCACGACGCGGGGACCGTCGTGATCGAGGATATCACCCACTCGCTGCTGCGGGAGGACAGCTGCTCCGAATGCTGCGACTACGCCGTGGCCAGCCTGAGAAAGTGGTTCCCCGTTCCCGCCGGCGGCTGGGTCGGGAAGCGCGCGGGCGCGTTGTCCGTCAGGCCGGACGCGGACAGCGACCATGCCGTTGAAGGAAAAATCAGGGGCATGAGAGAGAAATATGCCTATCTGACGGGTGAAATCCCGGATAAAGAGGGGTTTTTGTCCCTGCAAAGCAAATTTGACACCGATTTGATCCACATTGACCGGCTGCTGAGGATGGACGGCAGCTCAAGGGCGATCCTGGCGCAAACGGACGTTGAGGCGGTGAGGGCGCGCCGCCGCCGCAACGCCGCCGCGCTGACGGAGGGGCTGTCGGACCTGGCGGGAGCGCGGTTGGAGCTGCCCCGCGCGGATTGGTCGAAGGACGCGCCGCTCTTCCTCCCGATCTTTCTGAGAACGGAGGAGCGGGACGCGCTGCGCGCCTGTCTGGTCGAGCGCGGCATCTACTGTCCCGTGCACTGGCCGGAGGTCATGGGCGCGCCGACGGGCGTGCGCGCAAACGAGCTGTCGCTGATCTGCGACCAGCGGTACGCGGAGGGCGACATGGAGGCGATCATCGCCTGCATTCATGAGTGGGCGGAGAGAAGCCGCCCGGCAAAACAGATGTAAATCCATCGGAAAGTGAACGATATGCAGTTGGAAGGAAAGCGGCTTCTGATACTCGGGGGCTCCAGAATATCCTGCGAAATCATCCGCCACGCGCGGGAGCTGGGCGTCGTGACCGCCGTGACGGACTGGTACGCGCTGGAAAAGTCGCCGGCAAAGCAGCTGGCGGACGAGGCGTATTATGTCAGCACGGCGGATATCGACGCCATGGCCGCGCTCGTCCGCGACCGGAAATTTGACGGCGTGATGACCGGCTTTACCGACTCCGTCCTTCCGTATTACGCGGCGCTCTGCGAGCGCGTGGGGCTGCCCGCATACGGGACAAAGGAGCAGTTTTCCCTCTTTACGAACAAGGAGCGCTACAAGGCGCTCATGCGCCGCCACAACGTGCCGACCGTCGCGGACTGCCGCGTCGACCTGACCCGGTTTGACGAAGCGGCGGAGCGCCTGCGCTATCCCGTCGTCGTGAAGCCGACGGACGGGAGCGGCTCGCGCGGCGTCACGGTCTGCCATGACCGGGACCGGCTCCGCAGCGCCGTCGCCCTCGCGGAAGAGGAATCGAAGAGCAGGGGCGTTCTGGTCGAGCCCTATCTGGACGCGCCGGAGGCGACGGTTTTCTGGCTGTTCGACCGTGGCGAGTACCATCTCACCCTAATCGGGAACCGCCACGTCAAGCACAATCAGGCGGGCGAATTGCCGCTGCCTGCCGGTTATACCTACCCCGCCGCCGTCCTGCCGCGCTTTCTGGAGAACACCGCGCCGAAGATGAAGGAGATGTTCCGAAGCGTCGGGCTGCAAAACGGCATGATGTTCATGCAGTGCAAGGTCGTGGACGGCGAATGCGTCGTGTACGACATCGGCTACCGGCTGACGGGGACCCTGGAATACATCAACCTCAGGCGCGCCTGCGGATACGATCCCATGGACATGATGATCCGCTTCGCGCTGACCGGAGCATACGGAGAACCGGCGCTCGCAAAAAAGGTGGACCCTTATCTGGGGGGACGGTATGCCTACAACGTGTCTCTTTTGTGCAGGCCCGGCAAAATCGCGCGCATTTCCGGGCTGGAGGAGATCGGGCGGCTCCCCGGCGTTGTGGGCGCGGTCGTCGCCCATCCGGAGGGGGACACGATCACGCAGGCGATGAAGGGACGGCTGGCGCAGATCACCGTGCGCGTTTTCGGCGAGGCGGACAGCGTTGAGCGGATGCGGGACGAAATGCTCCGGATCCAGTGCCTTGCGCACATCGTTTCCGACGCGGGGGAGGAGCTGCTTCTTCCCGGCGTGGAGGAATCGGACTTTGAGGGAACGCTTTATGAACAGCGGACATAAGCTCGTCGTCACCGGGGCGGGCGGCTTTCTCGGACAGCGTCTGGTGGAGCGATTGAAGGACGGCGGCCAATTCCGCGTGTACGCGCTCTCTTCCCGTCCGGACGCCTTGAGAGAGCAGACCGGCGGCAGGGCGGTCGAGTACCTTCACAGGGATTTCATCGAAACGGACCGCGCGCCGGAGCTGCTGCGCGGCGCGGCGCTTGTGAACTGCGCGTATCCGCGCAATTCCGCCGGAACGGAAATCGCCGACGGGTTACGGTATATCCAGCGCCTGTACTGGCGCGCGGTGCGGAGCGGAGCCTCCGCGATCGTCAACATCTCCTCCCAGAGCGTTTACTCGCAGCACAGGACAGAGGCGGCGACGGAGACGACGCCGGTCTGCCCGGAAAGCCCGTACGCGGTCGGCAAGTATGCGGTGGAGCTGATGCTGGAGAGCGTTTGCCGGGAAAGCGGGACGGCGTATACCAGCCTGCGCATGGCAAGCCTGATCGGCCCCGGCTTTGACCAGAGGATCGTGAACCGGCTCGCGATGAAGCTGCTGCGCCGCGAGAGCGTGACCATTGTGCGGCAGGACAAGGAAATGGGCTTCCTGGATGTTGAGGACGCGGTCGGCGCGATCGTCGCCGTCCTTGCCTGTCCGCGGGAGCGGTGGGCGCCGGTGTACAACGTTGGAAACGGTCGGGGCTACACCGCCGAAGACGTCTTCCACGCCGTAGCGGACGTTTTGAGGACCCGGATGGAGGTGGACGACGCGGCGCTGGAGCAGGGGTCGGAGGTTTCGTCCACGGCGGTGTCATTTGAACGGCTGCACCGGGATACCGGGTTCGTCCCGGCGGTCAGCTTACATGACAGCGTGGAACGGATCGTCGACCGGCTGTGCGAGGGTACGCCGGGGTCGCCGACGCTTCCCGAGAGAGGGAGACGTCTATGATCGTATGGGTGATCGGAAGAAATTACCCGCTTCCGGAGAATGGGATGAGCGGCTCCTTTGAGCTGGAGCAGGCGAAAATGCTCTCCCGCTTCGGAAACGACGTGCGGTATCTTGCCTGCACGCTGCACCCGGTGAAGCGGACCGGGGGGCGGACGGGCATCTGGTCCCGGACGGACGAAGGCGTGAAGGTGAGCGTGTTGTCCGCGTTTTTCGCGCCGCGCGTCTATCCTGCCTATTTCGTTGGGGCAAGGAACAGGCTCTGGAAACAGCTGCTGGGCGAGGTGGAAAAGAACGGCGGCCTTCCGGATGTGATCCATGTCCACTATCCGGCGATGCTGATGCTTGCGGACGCGCTCGCGCCGTATCGCGAAAAGGGCGTCCGCATCGTCTCGACGGAGCATTGGAGCAAGGTCCTCGCAAGACGGCTGGACCGGATCGAACGGCGGGAATACCGGAAATTTGCCGGCGTTGCCGACCACATGCTCTGCGTGGGCCGCCCCCTGAGCGAGGCGGTTCGGGATTATACCGGGAAGGACGCGGCCGTCGTCCCGAACATCGTGAGCGAGCGGTTCCGGCCTGCGGCGGAGGGGCATGAGGGCTTCCGGTTCGTCGCCGTTGGCAGGCTGATAAAGCTCAGACAGTTTGACCGGATCATAGAGGCGTTTTGCGACTGCTTTTTGGGAAGGAAGGACGTCACGCTGACGATCGTCGGCGGCGGAGAGGAAGGCAAGCGCCTGCGGCGCCTTATCGCGAAACGGGGCGCGGCGGAGCAGGTGTTCCTGACGGGCAGCCAGACAAGGGAGAAAACGGCGGAGCTCGTCGCCGGCTGCGACGCGCTGGTCTGCTACAGCGCGCTGGAAACCTTCGGCGTTCCGATCATCGAGGCATGGGCGTGCGGCCTGCCCGTTGTCGCGACCACGGCGGCGGCCGTGCTCGACCGCTTTGACGAACGGCTCGGCGTCGAGGTCTCCTTTGATGACGACGACGGGCTGAAGAACGCGCTCCGCTCTGTCTATGCGCATCGGGACGGGTATGACGGCGCCTTCATCCGGGAATTTGCGCTGGCGCGCTTTTCGGAGGCCGCAGTATATGAGCGGCTTTTGCAAATCTACAGGGGAGAGAAATCAACCAAACGAAGCGAATGGTAAGGTCATGGAAACAAATACAAGTGAAATGGCGCTGAAACGGGGAAGGGGCGCGGACCGCCGCGCGGTATGGCTGGTCTGCATCGTCAGCCTTTCCTTTCTGCTGCATCTGGTGACAAGGGTTCTTTCTGGCTACGCATACGGCGTTATGATTACCCTGTTTACGATGCTGTTTTTCGCCTCGAAGCGGATCACCTTCCGGCGGGGAAACCGGCTTGCGTATCTGTGGCTGTTTTCGGACGTTGTGCTCGCTGTGAGCTTTCTGCGCTCGCAGAGGTCGAACGGCGCGCTGCTCGACGTCATTGTGTTTACGTGCGGCTTTCTGCTGTTCCTGTTTTTCTCGGAGGAGGAGACGACCTATCTGCGATGCCTGAGTGCGATCAAGGCGTTTGCGATCTTTTTTTCTGCGGGTGTCCTGCTCCAGAGGTTCCTGCCGGCGGCATACCGTTCCGTTGTCGCCGTGTTCCCGTCTGACTATCGGGCGGCCCTGGGCGGGGGGCGCGCCGGATTCACGCCGAACACGGGCTATTCTGCGGGGTATATCATTGCGGGGCTGCTGTCCTGCCTGTCGGCGTTCGCCGCGCGGACCTCGCGCTTGCGGCTGAAACGCTGCATCGTGCCGTTTTGCCTCGCCTTTGCGCTGCTTCTGACGGGGAAACGCGGGCCGACCTTGTTCGCGGCGCTGACGCTTGTCTATTGTTACCTGGTGCCTGTGAAGGGCTCAAGGAAAATGCGGCGCTATTGGAGAATGCTTCTGATTGTCGGCGTTCTTGCGCTCTGCGTGTGGCTGTTCGAAGAGAGCCTTTCCTCCATCCCGGTCATCGGAAGGTTTGCGGAGTCGATTTCCGAGCTTTCCGTCGGCGAGGATATTACGTCGGGCAGATTGGGCCTGTACCGCTGGGCACTGCAGCTGTTCCGGGAGCATCCGATGCTCGGAATCGGCTGGGGAAGATACCGGACAACGGTCGTCGGAAATGTGACGCGCGTGAAGTCGCTGGAGACGCATAACATCTATTTGCAGCTGCTCGCAGAGACGGGAATCGTCGGATTTCTCGCCTTCATGACGGCGCTTTTGACGTTCTGGAGCAAATCCCGCGCCGCGTACCGCGATTGCGCGCTGAGGGACGACGGCGGCATGCGGGACTGGAGGCGGCTGCTGTTCTTCTCCCATGCGTATCAGACCTATTTCCTTTTGTACGGGCTGACGGGGAATCCGCTGTATGATCCGCATTTCCAGATCATGTACATTTTCTCCTGCATGATCTATACCGCGTACGCGAGCGTTGCGGCGCGATGCACCGCGCAGCCCTGTCCGCCCGCAGAGAGCGCTTCCCCGGCCTGGGCGACGGCGCGCCGACGGCGCGCCGCCGTATCGGTGACGGTCGGAAGATAAGTGGAGGAAGGAGGACGCGGGGTGCACAGGAAGAGAGCGAGACCCCGCACTCTTGGATGAAAGTCGGGATTATCACGTTTCATTTCGCGTTTAATCAGGGCGCGGCGCTGCAATGCTACGCGCTGCAAACCTATCTGGAAGCGCAGGGCCATGACGTGTACGTCATAGACTACAGGCCGAAGTATCACGCGGTCATGCACGCCGCCTGGAGAAATCCGTTCGTTTACTCCTGGGTTTTCTGGAAGAAACTTCGGAGCCGCAGCGCGCTGCCGCGCGTCTGCCTCACCGCGAAGAGCTTCGCCCGGTGCATGTACTGGAATCTGGCGGGCACGGACAGGAAGAGCCAGGCCGCGTTCCGGGCCTTTGTCCGGGACCGGCTCCATTTGACGCGGGAGTATCGCACGCTCAGACAGCTGCAGGCGGACCCGCCGGAGCTGGACGCATACATCAGCGGCAGCGATCAGGTCTGGAATCCCGACCTGCTGGGACAGACGTTTGACGAGGCGTATTTCCTCAGGTTCGGCGCGGAGGATGTCCGCAGGCTCACATACGCGGTGAGCCTGGGCAAGACGCATGATCCGGCGACACAGTCCGCTTTGCGGGCGCTGTGCCGGGGGCTCGACGCCGTTTCGCTCAGAGAATACGACGAGGAGGACGTCAGGGCGACGGGACGGGACGTGCATATTTGCATAGACCCGACCCTTTTGCTGGACGCGGACGATTACGGCGCGCTTGAAAGCGAGACGGCGGAGCAGACGCCGTATATCTTTGCATACGGCTTTGAGACGAACGACATGCTTCGCCGGGCGGTTGAGACGGCTGTCGGGAAGCATCATTGCCGCGTCATAAACGGCTCCCCGAAATGGCTGCGTCTGGACGGAGCGGCGGAGAATGTGTCCGGCTACGGTCCCGACCGGTTCCTGTCCCTCGTCAGGCACGCCGCGTGCGTGGTCACAAATTCCTTTCACGGGACCGCGTTTTCCATCATCTATCAGAAGGATTTCATCACGGTCCCGCATTCCTCGCGCGCCCGGAGGATGGAGGCCCTTCTCGACAGGCTGGACCTCTCGTTCAGGCTGTTCGGAAGACCGGAGTTTTCCGCCGAGGAGACCATCGAATACGCCGAGGTTTATCAAAAGCTGGACGAATGGAAGCGGCGCTCAAAGGAATATCTGAGACTCGCGCTGCTGGGCCGCAGGGGAGAGGAGATCCCGCATTACGACGCGGAAAAAGGCCTTTGATGAACAGCATACCGGGGGGCTGCCATGAATTGGAGTGAGGACAATGAAGGACGCCATTGTGATCGCAAAAACGCATACCATCACACTCGGAGTTGTACGGTCGCTTGGCAAAGCCGGCTACGGCGCCAGAGTTTTGACCTTAAATAAGAACGTTGCCCGCATTGTTGGCAAATCGAAGTATGTGCGTCAGGTGTGCGTGGCGGGGCTGTCCTTTGAGGAGATATGGCAGGCAATGGAAGCATTGCGGGGCACGGACCGGTTTATTCTGGCGATCCCGCTGAACGATGACGTCTGCCTGATGCTGGACGAGCATTCGGAGCAATTGCGCGAGCACTATGCAATACCCAAATTGGAGGGAATGCCCGGCGGGATAAAAAGATTCATGGATAAAATGGTGCAAAAACAGGCTGCGCAGCAATGCGGCCTGTTGACTGCGCCGGGTCAGTCCTACACGACCGACGATGACGGGATCGAGCGGGCCGTCCGCGAAGCGGCGTTTCCGTGTTTTCAAAAGCCGCTGGCCAGCGCGAACAGCAAAAGCGGGGGCAAGGCGTGCTTTGCTGTTTGCACCAATCAGGATGAACTGCGGAACGCAATGCGGGGCGCGGAAGGCTGTGGCTGCGGCGACGTGTTGCTTGAGGCGTATTTGCCGATCGAGAAGGAACTGACGGCTTATGGCGTTGCTGCAAACGGACAGGTGTTTATCCCGGCGTGCATGGAAGCGCTGCGCAGCAACAAAGGAGTGGCGGCAGAGGGAATGATACGGTCTGCGTCCTGCCTGGGAGAAACCAAAGAGGCGCTCGAATCGTTTGTAAGAAAGTGCGGACTAACCGGGCTGTTTTGCGTTGACTTGATCCAATGCGGGGGAAAGCTCTATTTTACGGAAATCAATTTGCGCTCCGGAGGTTCGGGCTACGGCGCGACGCTGGCGGGCGCGAATCTGCCGGCGACCCTGGCAAATATGATATACGGTCGATCCATGGAAGGGCCGAAGGATATTCAGAGGGAAGTCCATTTTCTGAATGAGTATGTCGAGTTGAATTCCGTTATGGACGGGAGCATTACCAATCAAGAGTATCGGGCGCATATGTCGCAAGCGCTGGAACGCTTTATCCGAAGTGAGGACGACCCGGAACCGTGGAAGTGTTATTGCCGGTATGTCCTGATTAGAAAAAGGCTCCTAAAGCTGCTTCACCTGCGGTGAGCTGCGGAAAGCGGACGATGGTCCGTCCCGATTTCACAATTGACCGTAGATGCATGAATGATCCGGAGGGAAAAATGACAGACGTTATCGTGGTTGGCAGGCATTACGCGATCACCCTCGCCGTGGTGCGCTCTCTCGGCGAGGCCGGCTACGGGGTGAGGCTGCTGGCGCTGTCAAACTATGCGGCCCGCATTGCGGGCAAATCCAAGTATGTTCGGCGTATTTGCCGGGCGGAAATGGATTATGACGATATGTATCGCGGGCTGGAGACCCTGCGCGGCTCCGACGAGCGTATTCTGGCGATCCCGCTCAATGACGTCGCCTGTCTGCTCCTGAACCGGCATGAGGTGCAGCTGGGCCGACATTATGACATTCCCAGGCTGGCGGGCCGCCCCGGCGGGATGGAGGCCCTTATGGACAAGCTGGCGCAGAAAGAGCTCGCGCGGCAATGCGGTCTGCCGGTCGCGTCGGGACGCGCCTATTCCACGGACGAGGAGGGGATCCGGCGCGCCGTCGGCGAGGCGGCGTACCCCTGCTTTCAAAAGCCGCTGGCAAGCGTGGTGAGCCATGCCGGAAGCAAAGCCTGCTTCGCGAAATGCACCAATGCGGACGAGCTGCGGGACGCCATGCGGATGGCCGCCGCGCAGGAGTGCGGGACCGTGCTGCTGGAGGAGTTCCTGCCCATCGAGAAGGAGCTGACGGCGTATGGCGTTGCCGCGAACGGACGGGTGTATCTCCCGGCGTGTATGGAGGCGCTGCGCGGTGGCGTGAACCACCTGAAGGGCGTGGCCGCAGAGGGGGTCGTCCGCTCCGCGGGCGGCCTGGGTGAAATGAAGGGCAGGCTGGAGGAATTTGTCAGAAGAAGCGGACTCACCGGCTTGTTTTGCATTGATCTGATCCAAAGCGGGGGGCGGCTTTATTTCACGGAGATGAATCTGCGCGCCGGCGGCTCCGCTTACGCGATCACGCTGGCGGGCGCGAATCTGCCGGGCGCGCTCGCGGACATGGCGTATGACCGCTCCGCCGGGGGCCCGGAGGATATCCGGCGGGAGGTGCATTTCCTCAACGAGTTCATCGAGTTCGCGGCGTATATGGACAGATGCCTCTCATGGAGGGACTACCGCCTGCATCTGTCGGGCGGGCAGGAGCGCCTTGTCAAAAGCGCGGACGACCCGCGCGCCTGGAGGGCGTATCAGCGGCTTGTCGTGGTGAAGAGCAGGGCGCTGCGGTTGCTCGGCCTGCGGTAGTCCGGGCAGGGCGTTTGACGGCGGAGCCCATGGATCGCGACGGATAGAGGTGAGAACGCTTATGAATGACATCACCATAACAGAAAAACCGGATTGGATATCGTATGACGACATCCATGAGCTGCTGTATCTCGCACACGCGGAAAACCGCGAGAAGCGGGGGTTTCACGTCCAGACAACGGAGATGACCGGCGAGGAGCTGGAAGCGCATATCGGCGAGAACGGGAAGTGCTTCGTGGCGCTCGACGGGGAGAAGCTGGTCGGAACCGCGTCATACCGTATCATTGAGAGGAACTTTTGGTGCGCGAAAGGACTTGTTGTTGACCGCATTTTGGCTGGGGTTCATCCAGATTATCGGGGAAAACATATATCGTCCAACTTGTTTCATGTCATTGAAGAGACTGTGAAGAAGCAAGGACTCCAATACATTGAATCCACTACAGCCGAGGCAAATCATATGATACGCCGCGCAAATGAGAAGGACGGTTTCCGATACATCGACTTCAGGGTTCCGCATTCAGACCATTACAACGTCGTCATGCTGAAATGGCTGAACGGGTGCCCCTATCCGAAATGGCGCACCGACGCGTATTTTATCATGAAAATGGTGAAGAAAAAAATCATGTACAAGCCGGGGAAGATCAGGCGTTTCGGCGGCAAAGCATAAGGGCTTCGGTACGTGTGAGGAGATACCATGAAAGAAACGAGAGTCGTGATCGGCGGAGACATTTTCCCCCGGGACAACAATGTGGCGCTGTATGCGCAGGGCGACGTCAATGCTCTCTTTTCCGGGGAAATCATCGAGCTGTTCGACAGGGCGGATTTCACGGTCTGCAATCTGGAGGGCGCGCTCACCGATACGGACGGCAGAATCGCAAAGTGCGGCCCGTCCATCAAAGCGCCCGCCGAAGCCTGCGCGGCGATTCGGCGGCTTGGCGTGGACTGCGTCACGCTCGCCAACAATCACGCGGCGGACTACGGAAGGCAGGGGATCAGAGACACCTGCCAAACGCTTGCGGAAAACGGAATCCGTTTTTTCGGCGGAGGGGAGAACGAGGAGTCCGTTCAGCCCAGTGTTGTAATCCCGCTGAACGGGAAAAGCATCGCGTTCTACGCCGTGTCCGAGACGGTTTTCAACATTCCGGAGGAGAACGGCGGCGCAAATCTGTATGACGAGTACAGGGCCTGCCGGGAAATCGGCGAGCTGAAGCGGCGGTGCGATTATCTGATCGTGCTGTATCACGGCGGCGTGGAGTATTACGAGTATCCGACCCCGTGGGTGAGGAGACGGTTCCACAGGATGGCGGACAGCGGCGCGGATTGCGTCCTCGCGCAGCACACGCATTGCATCGGGACCCGGGAGGATTACAACGGCGCCTATCTTTTGTACGGGCAGGGCAATTTCCATTTCGACATGCGCGCCCGCGCCGACATGACGAAGTACGGGCTGCTGCTGGAGCTGGTCTTCTCGGAGGAGGGGACGCGGATCAAGCCGCACCGGATTTCCCTCGAGGGCAATCGCGCGACATACGATCCCCGGCAGGACCTGTCCGGCTTTGAGGAAAGGAATCGCCGCCTCGCGGCGGGGGAGTCCTTTGAAGCGGAGTTTTCGGCGTACTGTGAGGAGTGGTTTGTAAAATGGCTGCTGGAATTTCGCGGCCTGCGCCTGAGCGACAAGCTGCTGCGCAGGCTGCTTCCCACCAAAAGCCTGATTCGCCGCCTCAGGAAAAAATACAGGGATGTAACGGTCTTGCGGATGCTGGAGCACGTTCGCGGGGAAGAGGACGTGGAAGTGATGCAGCAGGGGCTCCGCGACTTTTTCCGTATTCAATGAACGACATCAACTGACTGTATGGGAGAGAGAAGCATGGCAAAGAAAACGCTTGGCTATCGGGCGCTGAACAAGACCGGAGGATTGCTGCATAAAATGGACCGATGGCTCGCATTTGAGCGGGACGTCTACAATTTTGAGATTCGCACCTCTGACGTAAAGGCGCGCGTCAAACGGATCGGCGGCGGCTACCGTGGCGCCGACGAGGAGTTTCGGGAAACCGTGGTCCGGTATTGGCGAAAATACGGCGTGCATCCGAAAAAAGTATGGTACGATCTGCTTTGCGACGGGATGGACGCCTATGACCCCAGGTTCATTCCGGACCCCGTGTGGTTTCACGACATTGTGCCTTACTTCAACTGTACGGTGTTTTCCCCCGCCTACGCGGACAAGGGCCTCTACAACCGCCTGCTGCCGGACGTCAAGAAGCCGGAGACGGTCGTCAAGCGCACGGCGGACCACTATTACAACGGCGATGGCGAGCAGCCCGTCACGCGCGAGGAGGCGGAGCGTCTCTGCGCGCAGGAGGAGCACCTGATCGTCAAGCCGTCCGGCGGGACCAAGGGCGCGGGCATCCTGTTCTATGACCGCGACGACAAGGACAGCCCGCGCGTCCCCGCCATTTTTGACGCGATGGGCGGCGGCTTCGTCGCGCAGAGGCTCGTCAGGCAGCACGACGATCTGGCGCGGCTGAATCCGAACACGCTGAACACCCTCAGGGTGATTTCCTTCCGGTTTCGGGAGGAGGTGCACATTCTCTCCGCGCAGCTCCGGATCGGCGGCTCCGGCGCGAGAGTGGACAACGTGTCGGCGGGAGGCAGCGCCTGCGCCGTCTATCCCACCGGCTGGCTGCATGAGAAGTCCGTCACGCGGAAATCCACGTGGACGGACGAGACGGCGAACGGCATCAAGCTGAGCACGATCCGGGTCCCCAATTACGAGGGCGTCGTGGAGACGATCCGGCGCCTGCACGGCGGGCTGCCGTATTTCAACATCGTCGGCTGGGATTTCGCGGTGGGCGAGGACGGGACGCCGATCATGGTGGAGTACAACACCAAGCCCGGGCAGAACCAGATCGGCGGCAGGGAGCCGACCTTCGGCGATATGACCGACGAGGTGCTGGAGGACGTTTTCGTTCAGAGAACCCTGGGAAAAGCATTCAGGAGATAACACGATACCGTTGAGAGGAACCGCTGCCAATGAAACGTACCATGGGCTTGTTGATTAGCCACAAAAACAACGAAAAGCGCCGCGCCATCCTGCCGCAGGACGTTGCGAAGCTCCGCAACCCCGATATGCTCTTCTTCGAGACCGGCTACGGCGAATCCGTCGGCTGTGCGGACGGGGAGTACCGCGCCGCAGGCGCGCACGTGACGTCCCGCGAGGAGGCGCTCCGGTGCGACGTCATCACCGACGTCAAGCTCGGCGACGCGGACTATCTTGACCGGCTGGACGACGGGAAGCTGCTCTTCGGCTGGGCGCACGCCGCGCAGGGTATCGCGTTTACCGACGCTTGCCTGCGCAAGCGCTTCACCGTCATCGCCTGGGAGGAAATTTTCGAGCACGGGCGTTACATCTTCTATCGCAACCGCGAGGTTGCGGGCGAGGCGGCGATCATGCAGGCGTTCTGCCACTACGGCACGATGCCCTATGAGTGCCGCATCGCCGTCATCGGCAACGGACAGACCGCCAAGGGCGCGCTGCGCATCCTGCACGGCCTCGGCGCGACGGTGGACGTCTACGGGCGCAGGCTGGAACGGCTGTTCCGCGAGAAGATGTTCGACTACGACGTGATCGTCAACTGCGTCATGTGGGACATCACGCGCGAGGACCGTCTGATCTACCGGGAGGATTTGAAGAAATTCAAGCCGCATTCGCTCATCATCGACGTGAGCTGCGACCCGCATCTGGAGATCGAGACCTCGCACCCCACCACCATCGACGATCCGGTCTACGAGGTGGACGGCGTGCTTCACTACGCGGTGGACAACACGCCCGCCATGTTTCCGATAACCGTGACCAAGGTGCTCAGCGAGGGCTGCGCCCGCATCATCGACGATGTGATCGAGGGCACGCCGAACCCCGCGCTGGAAGAGGCGACGGTCATCGAAAACGGACATATCCGCAGCGAGAGCGTCCGCCGCTTCCGCGAGGCGCGCGGGCTGTTGTGCAGGTAAGTTAAGGGGTTCTGCCTTTTCCTGAAACCGTCTTCGGGACATGGGAAAAGAAAAAATAAGAGTGAGGCTGCTATGGACGTAATTCGCAGGATTGAAAATGTGGTTTGGGCAAGACAACGGAGGAAGCTGCCCGCTCTGGTGAGAGATTGGCCCGACAAGTATAAAATCAAAGGGTGTATGCGCCTCTATAAAAAGCGCATGGGATATTGCTTTGATTTCAATCATCCGACCTTGTTTACGGAAAAGCTGCAATGCTACAAGCTGCTTTATGACAGCCCGGATTTTCCGGATGCCGTGGATAAGTACCTGTTCAAATCATATATTGAAAGAAGGCTGGGCGAGGGCTATACGATTCCGCTCTGCGGCGCGTGGGAGACGGTGGAGGGCTTCCTCGGCGCGTGGGAAAGCCTGCCCGACGAGGCCGTCCTGAAATCGACCCTCCAGAGCGACGGGAAATTCATCCGGATCATCCGGGACAGGTCCGCCGTTGATTTGGACGAATTGGCGGCGGAGGTCCGGGAATGGCTCAAGCCGGAGAAAACGCTGATTAATTCCTACTGCCGCGCCTATTACAAGGCAACGCCGCGCATCCTCGCGGAGCGGTACATGGCGCAGATGGACGACGATCAGCTCTATGACTACAAAGCCTTCTGCTTTGACGGGAAGCCGCACTGCTTTTACGTCGCAACGGATCATTTCCCGGGGCAGCTTTCGCACATTTCGTTCTATGATCTGAATTGGAACAGGCTGGATGTGCGCTACGGTGAGCACCCGAACTGCGATGTGGCGAAGCCGAAGCATTTCGCGGAAATGCTGGACATTGCCCAAAGGCTGTCCGAGGGCATCCCGTTTGTGCGCGTGGATTTCTTTGAGACGGAGGATAGGCCGCTGCTGTCCGAGATGACGTTCTATCCCGGCGGCGGGCAGACGCCGTTTCACCCCGAGAGCTTCAACCGCGAGCTGGGCGACCTGTTTGTGCTGCCGGAGCGTTAGGCGGCAAAATGCTGTTTTCAGAAAGGAATGCGGTTTATGAGTAGCGCCCAAAGATACATACTGGAGCAAAAGGGATATTTTCCGTGCAGCATAGCCGACCTGTTTGCCCGAATTGAGCTGCCATATGAATTGCGCGGGGGAATTGATCCGTCGGCTTTGATAAGGGGCATAACGGCAGACAAGCCGGAGCCCCAGAGCCTTCTGATTGTGAACCATCAGACGGACGACGAGCTGCGTGACAGCATAAAGCGCGGCGTTACCGCAGTCGTGGCGGCTCGGCGGGTTGAGGGAGTGCCGTGTGTCGCGGTGGAGAGCGTTTGGGAATTTGCAAGAAGACTGACGGGCTCCATGTATTCTCTCATCGGTATTCCCGTCGTCATTGTAACGTGCAGCGAGGGGAAAACGACGACAAAGCGCATGGTGAACTGCGTCGTCAGTACGGAGAAAAATACATTTTGCCAGTATGACGGTCGAAATATTGTCCTGAATCTGTGCTCAGCCCTCACCAAGATTCCCGTCGGCACGGAGCTGTTTGTGCGGGAGGCGGACGAGAGCGGCAAGAAGTCGCTGCTCAGCTATTCCAAGCTGCTGAAGCCGGAGATCGCGCTGGTGACGAACATCGCGGAGGCGCATCTCGGCGCCCTCGGCAGCAAGGAAGCCCTGATCGAATCCTTCCGGGGGATCACCGCCGGGATGGACGAAAACGGGATCGTCATCATCAATCAGGACGACCGGGATTCCGTCGCGGCGGGCTTCGACAAAAACGTCGTCAGCGTGGGGATTTACGATACAACCGCGGACTGCGTCGCCGGAAACATCAAAGAGGGACAGCAAGGCGTCGAGTTTGACGTCAGCTATGAGGGCGAGACGGAGCATATCCGGCTCTCCGTTCACGGCGAGCACAACGTGTATAACGCGATGATGGCGTATGTGGTGGGCAAGCTGGAGGGAATCGGCACGGCGAACATCAAAAAGGGCCTGCTGAGCTACCGAAACTCCGGCATCCGCCAGAACGTTTGCAGCCTTGGCGATACCCTGATTTACGCCGACTGCTACAACGCCAGCGCCACGTCTGTGGGCTTTGCGCTCAAATGCTTTGACGCGCTGCCGTCCCACGGGCGGAAAAAGGTGGCGGTGCTGGGCGACATCGCGGAGATCGAGGGCTTTGAGGAGGACACCTACCGGCGCATTGCGGCGGCGCTGGACGCGACCGGCGTCGATGTGCTTGTCACCTGCGGTAAGGATTCCGAGATGATCCATTCCTTCGTCACGCGCGCTATGGCCGGGAAGCATACCCGTGATTTGAAGGAATTGAACGCATATCTGCGGACGTTGAAGCGCGGCGGGGGCAATTACCTGTTCAAGGCCAGCCGGATCATGACGCTGGAGGAGAGCATCCAAGCGGTGTTCCCGAAGCATTACGCAAAGCTGACCGGACAAAAGAGCGGCCTGACAAGAACCGCCAAACGCGCGCTGTCCAAGGTAAAGCGGACGCTGATGAAGAAAAAACGGAAAGACGGAGTGTGATCGGATGAATATTGTAGTATTGTGCGGCGGACTGTCCAACGAGCGGGAGGTTTCCATCGCCAGCGGGACCGGCGTGATGAACGCCTTGCGGCGCAGGGGCCACAAGGCGATCCTGGTCGACCTGTTTTTGGGCGTTACAGAGGAATTTGACGACCCTAAGGAGTTGTTTGATCGCCCGTGGCGGGAGGCGTCCTATCAGGTCACGGAGCTGGCGCCTGACCTGAAGCAGGTCAGGGCGTCCCGCAAGCTCGACACCGGCAGCCTGGTCGGCGCGCACGTGCTGGAGGTCTGCCGCGCGGCGGACTTTACGTTCCTCGCGCTGCACGGCGAAGAGGGCGAAAACGGCAAGCTGCAGGCGATGCTGGACATCGAGGGCGTCCGTTATACAGGCTGCGGCTACTTAGGCAGCGCAATCGCCATGAACAAGTACCTGACCAAGCAGCTGCTGCTGGCGGCGGGCGTCGGCACGGCGGAGGGCGTCATTCTCCGCCGCCGGGACAGGGAGCTGCGGAGCATCGGCTTCCCCTGCGTGGTCAAGCCCTGTTCGGGCGGCTCGAGCGTGGGGACCTTTATCGTGCGCGACGAGGCGGCGTACGCCCCCGCCGTGCGCGATGCGTTCCGCTTCGAGGATCAGGTGCTGGTGGAGCGCTTCGTCAAGGGTCGCGAGCTGACCGTCGCCGTCATGGGCGGCAAGGCGATGCCCGCCGTCGAGATCATCCCGAAGGACGGGTTCTATGACTATCGCAACAAGTACCAAAGCGGCAAGACGGAGGAGCTCTGCCCGGCGCCGCTGACGCCGGAGGAGACGGAGCGTCTGGCGCGCGCCGCCGAGCTGGTGGCGCGGACGCTGCTGATCGACGTGTATTGCCGCGTGGATTTCATCATGGACGAGACCGGCAAGCTGTTCTGCCTCGAGGCGAACACGCTGCCCGGCATGACGGCGACCAGCCTGATCCCGCAGATGGCCGCCGCGCAGGGCATGGACTACGACGATTTGTGCGAGCGAATCCTTGAGGAGTCGCAGAAAAAATACGATACAGACGAAAACGGGTAAACGCAAGGGAGAACGGGATGGCAAGCAAATCAAGAACGAAGAACTCCTTCCTGAATCTGATCTTCGGCCTCGGCGGGCATATTCTCACGGTCGTCGTTGATTTTATTGTAAGAACGGTGTTCATCTACACGATGGGCAAGTCGTATCTTGGGATCACGGGGCTGTTCACCAATATTTTGTCGATGCTGTCCCTTGCCAACCTCGGAATCGGAACCGCGATCGTCTACAGGATGTACAAACCGCTGGCGGAACGGGATGAAAAAAGGGTCAGGGTCCTGCTGAAATTCTATAAGCTCGCATACCGGCTGATCGGCACGGTCATTTTTCTGCTGGGCCTGGCGCTGGTCCCGTTTTTGCCCTATCTCATCAAGGACTATGACTCCCTTGCCGGGATCGGCATCCATGCGCCGGCGTTTTTCATGCTGTTTGTGCTGCACAGCGCGACCTCTTACTGGTTTCTGGCGTATCGGACCTCGGTCGTCAGCGCGAATCAGGAACGGTATATCCTGGAGATCGTCGGATACTGTTCTCATATCCTGATCTGTATTGCGAAAATACTGGTCCTGTTATTCGTCAAGGATTTCATGGTGTACGTTGCCGTTCCGATGGGGATCGGTATCCTGTTTAATCTGGTGAAAGGCGCGGTGGCAAAGAAACGCTATCCGCAGTACTTCACCCGGGAGGAAGCGTCTCTGAGCAAAGAGGAGATCGCCGAAATGCTGAAGGACTGCGGCGCGCTGTTGATCTTCAAGGTCAACAGCGTGGTCGTCAAGGCGAGCGACAATCTGATTTTGAGCTCGATGACCGGACTGGCGACGGTGGGCCTGTATTCCAACTATATGCTGTTCTACAGGACCTTCACCAGCCTGTTCGGTCAGGTTTTGACCTCCTACAAGGCGAGCCTCGGCAATCTTTACGCGACAGACGGCATAGAAAAAAGATACCGGTATTTTCATATCACGTCGTTTCTGGCGTCGGTTGTATTCGGCATTGCGGCCGTCGGCGTCGCGGTCTGCTCGAACGAGCTGATCGAGGTCTGGATTGGCGCGGACTACGTCATTGCGCAGCCGATGCCGATCCTGATCGGCATCGAGCTTTATCTGGTCGGCATCCTCGACAATCTGGGACAGGTCCGGCACGTCAGCGGCCTCTTCAAGCAGATGTGGTACAGGCCGCTGTTTTCGATGACCATCAACATCGTGGTTTCGATAATCGGCGCGAAATACTGGGGCGTCTGCGGCGTCACGGTCGGGACGATCGTCGCCTGGTCCTCCACGAATTTTCTGATGGACCCGCGCCTGATCTACAAGCATGCGTTTGCAAATTGCAGGCCGGTCCGGGATTACTACGTCAGGGCGTTTTCACACATTGGCGTTCTGATCGCCGTCGCGGCGGCTGACTTTGCGTTCTGCTCGCACGTGCTGACGGGGCGCGGGCTGCTCTCGCTGGCGTTCCACATCATCGTCACCGGGCTGTCCGTTCCCGCCGCCTTTGCGCTGGTGTTCCGGAAAACGGATGAGTGCCGGTACCTTATGGATATGGCGCGGGGCATGATCGGAAAGGCGATGGCGAGGCTGCGCTGAAAAAAACGCCGCGGCGGGTCTTGGCAGCAGCGCGGCGCTGTGTTATACTGGGCTTATGAAAGAGAGATACATCGCGTTCGACGTGGAAACGCCAAACTATGCCAACAATCGCATGAGCGCCATTGGCGTCTGCGTCGTGGAGGACGGCGCAGTCGTGGACGAGTTGTATTCGCTCGTCAATCCCGAGGCGCGGTTTGACCGCTTCAACATCGAGCTCACCGGCATCACGCCGGAGGCGGCGGCGCACGCGCCGACGTTTCCGGAGCTGTGGCGGGATTGGGAGCGCGTCATGAGCGGCGGGCTGCTGGTCGCGCACAACGCGCCGTTTGACATGTCGGTGCTCGCCAAATGCCTGCTGGACTACGGCGTCGCGTGGCGTCCGACCGCGCGCTATGCCTGCACCTGCCAGATGGGGCGCCGGTTGATGCCGGAGCTGCCGAACCACAGGCTCGATACCATGTGCGACCGGCTGGGCGTGCCGCTCGACCACCACCACGCCGGGAGCGACAGCCGCGCCTGCGCGGAGCTCCTGCTGCACTATCTGGACGGCGGCGCGGACGTTCGCCCGTTCGTGCGGACATACGATATGCTGCGCCTGCGGACGGTGCAGCGGTACGGAATCAGATAAACAAATCGTCGGCAAAGGCATTCGCCTTTGCCGACGAGGAGGCTTCGCTCCGCAGAAAAAGGGATTAAATTCATTTCGCAGCCTGCGGGGATTTTTGACAGTATGCTGGGCATTTATCAAGCCTAGTATAAGACGTCGGACGGCGAGGAGTGATCCCCGCCTTTTTCCTGCGTTGAAGTTGAAAAATACACGCCTCCCTGCTATAATCATTTCGGGGTCTTGCCTGATACGATTATCTGACGAAAAGAACGGAATCTCTCCGGCATTTTTCCGCCATACTTCGTTGTCGTCCTTGATGGGCGCCAGCCCCGGTGCGTCCTCCGCCTCGTCTGGCGAAAAAACTGCTCGGAGATTTTTCCGATATTCTAATCAGATAATCGTATGAAATCGTCGGCAAAGGCGAACGCCTTTGCCGACGATTTGTTTATTTCGGCGCCTGCTTCATGGAGAGCGAGATGCGCTTTTTCTTTTCGTCCACATCCAGCACCACGACCTTCACGACGTCGCCGACGGACAGCAGCTCGCTGGGGTGCCGGAGGAACCTGTCGCTGATCTGCGAGATGTGTACCAGCCCGTCCTGGTGGACGCCGACGTCCACAAACGCGCCGAAGTCCACCACATTGCGCACCGTGCCGGTCAGCGTCATGCCCTGCCGGAGGTCCTTGAGCTCCATCACGTCGGTGCGGAGGATCGGGGGCGGCAGCTCGTCGCGCGGGTCGCGCCCCGGCTTTTGCAGCTCTTTTGCAATGTCGCGCAGCGTCGGCACGCCCACGCCGCACGCCGCCGCCGCTTTCTCCGCGCCGTAGGCGTTCAGGCGCGCGCTCACGTCCGGCAGCGCGCCGGATTTGAGCGCGGCCTTGTCGTACCCCAGCAGCGCGAGCAGCGTCTCCGCCGCCGCGTAGCTCTCCGGGTGGACGGCGGTGTTGTCCAGCACGTTCGCGCTCTCCGGCACGCGCAGGAAGCCCGCGCACTGCTCGAACGCCTTGGGGCCCAGCTTGCTGACCTTCAAAAGCTGCCTGCGGGCCGTGAACGCGCCCGTCTCCTCGCGGTAGGCGACGATGTTCTTCGCCGTCGCGGCCGTCAGCCCCGACACGCGCGCGAGCATCGGCGCGGAGGCGGTGTTCAGGTCGACGCCGACCGCGTTGACGCAGTCCTCCACCACGTTGTCCAGCGCCTCGCCGAGGCGCTTTTGCGGCATATCGTGCTGATACTGACCCACGCCGATCGCCTTTGGGTCGATCTTCACCAGCTCCGCCAGCGGGTCCTGCAAGCGCCGCGCGATGGACACGGCGGAGCGCAGGTTCACGTCGTAGTCGGGGAACTCCTCTGCCGCCAGCCTGGACGCGGAGTAGACCGACGCGCCCGCCTCACTGACGATCATGTACGACAGCGCGCCGCCGACCTCGCCGATCAGCTCCACCGCCATCTGCTCCGTCTCGCGGGAGGCGGTGCCGTTGCCGATGGCGAGGTGGGCGACGCCGTGGCGCTTGACCATCGCCTTGAGCGTGTCGATGGCGCGGCGCTTCTGCCCCGCGCCCTGCGTCGGATAGACGACTGCGGTGTCGAGCACCTTGCCCGTGCCGTCGATGACGGCGACCTTGCAGCCGTGGGCGTAGCCGGGGTCGAGACCCATCGTGACGCGCCCCTTGACCGGGGGCTGCATCAGCAGCGGCTTGAGGTTCAGCGCGAAGGTGCGGATCGCGCCCTCCGCCGCCGCGTCGGTCAGCGCGGAACGGATCTCGCGCGCCAGCGACGGCTCGAGCAGACGGTCGTAGGCGTCCTCGCAGACGGCGCGGAGGAACGCGGTCACGCTCGTGCTGCCGCGAAGCACGCTGCGGCAGACGGCGCTGAGGGCAAGGTCGCGGTCGCAGTCCACGGCGACCTTCAGCGCGCCCTCCTTCTCGCCCCGGTTGAGCGCAAGGACCTGGTGCCCCTGCATCCGGGGGACGGGCTGGGCGAACGCATAGTAGAGGCGGTAGACCGTGTCCTCCTCCGTCGCGGCGGAGGAGCGGACGACGCCCTGTTTCTCGAACAGCGCGCGCAGCGCTTTGCGCAGCGCCGCGTCGTCGGAAATGCGCTCGGCGATGATGTCGCCCGCGCCCGCGAGCGCGTCCTCCGCAGTCTCCACGCCCTTGTCCGCGTCCACATACGGCGCGGCGAGCGCCTCCGGCGGGGGCAGGTCGCGCTTCTGGGTGAGGATGGCGTCCGCCAGCGGCTCCAGCCCCTTTTCCTTCGCCGCCGTGGCGCGGGTGCGGCGCCTGGGCTTGTAGGGACGGTAGAGGTCCTCCACCTCCGCCAGCGTTGCGGCGCCGTCGATGGCGGCGGCAAGCTCGTCGGTCAGCTTGCCCTGTTCGCCGATGCTCCGCTTCACGGCTTCCCGCCGCTCCTGAAGCGAGCGGAGGTAGGCGAGGCGCTCCGCCAGCGCGCGCAGGGCCGTGTCGTCCATGGAGCCGTGCAGCTCCTTGCGGTAGCGGGCGATGAAGGGCACGGTGTTGCCCGCGTCAAGCAGCTCGACCACGGCGGAGACCTGCGCCTCGCTGCGGCCGAGCTCTTTTGCAATGATTTGAATGATCGAATCCATAGAATGTCCTTTTTTACTTGTGATAGAAGCGCTTTACCTCGTAGCGCGGCTCGCAGGTGACCTGGATGCCGAGACTCTTGTAGAGCTGGATGTCCTCCTCCGAAATGATGACGGAGAAGTGCGCGTCGGAGCCGCTGAGCTTGTCGAGCTGCTTTTGCGCGTGGGCGGCGAGGGGGTTGGTCAGGCCGGAGATCGCCAGCGCCAGCAGCACCTCGTCGGAGTGCAGGCGCGGGTTGCGGTGCCCGAGGTGAGCGGTTTTCAGCTCGGAGATCGGCTTGATGAGGATGTCCGGAATGAGGTCGAGGCTTTCGTTGATGCCGCCGATGAGCTTCATCGCGTTCATCAGCATCGACGCTGACGCGCCCAGCAGGCTGGAGGTCTTGCCCAGGACCATGCGCCCGTCGGGCAGGACCATCGCGCCGGCGGGCGCGCCGGTTTCCTCCGCGCGGGCGTTGGCGGCGGCAAAGGCGGGGCAGAGCTCGCTGGTGACGTCCGCCTTCTTCATGACCAGCTCCAGCTTGCGGATCATCTCGTCGTCCGCCTCGCCCTTGACGCGGGAGACGAGCGCGTTGTAGTAGCGGCGCAGAATCTCCATGCGCGAGGCGTGACGGCAGACGTCGTCGTCCACGATGCAGCTGCCCGCCATATTCACGCCCATGTCCGTGGGGGACTGGTAGGGGCACCTGCCTTGCAGACGCTCGAAAATCGCCCGCAGAACGGGGAAAATTTCCACGTCGCGGTTGTAGTTGACCGTCGTCTCGCCGTAGGCGGCGAGGTGGAACGGGTCGATCATGTTCACGTCGTTGAGGTCGGCGGTGGCCGCCTCATAGGCGAGGTTGACCGGGTGGTCGAGGGGCAGGTTCCAGATGGGGAAGGTCTCAAACTTCGCGTAGCCCGCCGGGACGCCGCGCTTGTGCTCGTGGTAAAGCTGGCTCAGGCAGGTCGCCATCTTGCCGCTGCCGGGTCCGGGGGCGGTGACGACCACGAGGGAGTGACTGGTTTCGATGTAGTCGTTTTTGCCGAAGCCCTCGTCGCTGACGATGTGGTTCACGTCCGAGGGGTAGCCCGCGATGGGGTAGTGGCGGCAGCTGCGCACGCCCAGCGCGTCCAGCCGCTTCAGAAAGGCGTCCGCCGCGCCCTGACCGGCGTACTGCGTGACAACGATGCAGCCGACATACAGCCCCAGCGAGCGGAAGGAGTCCATCAGGCGGAGGCAGTCGTCGTCATACGTGATGCCGAGGTCGCCGCGCAGCTTGTTTTTTTCGATGTCGTTCGCGTTGACGGCGATAACAATCTCCACGTCGTCGCGCAGCTGCTGGAGCATACGAATCTTGCTGTCCGGCTGGAAGCCGGGCAGAACGCGGGAGGCGTGAAAATCGTCGAACAGCTTGCCGCCGAACTCGACATAGAGCTTGCCGCCGAATTGGGCAATGCGCTCCCGGATGTGCGCGGACTGAGTGGAAAGGTACAGATCATTGTCAAAACCGATGTTAACCATAGGACCGCAGTCTCCCCCATATGTGAAGTATCTTCTGGATATTATAGCGCAGAAAAAACGTAAAAAAAGGCTTGACATTTCCACCCCTGTGTTGTATGATACACCATGCTTGACGCGCGGTTAGCTCAGCTGGTAGAGCACATGCTTGACGTGCATGGGGTCACAGGTTCGAGTCCTGTACCGCGCACCAGGATAGCGCCCGGTTTCGTAAGAAACCGGGCGCTCACTTTCTCAAAAAAGCGGCTTCGCCGCTTTTTTGAGAGGGTTTTCGCTCCGCTCAGCGCACGGGCGTGCCGCAGAACTGTTCATTCTGCGACACGTCCTTTTCTTTTTTTCAGCAAGCGGGCGCAGGGGGTGGGCGGTGAAGCCCGCCTCCGGCAGCTTGCACTTTCCGAGAATCGAGAGCAGAAGGCTTAACCTGTATGCCGTGTCCGGGCGCGGAGGAATGCTCTTTTACAAAAGTGATGGTTGTGCTATACTGGGGAAAAAACAGGGGGAGGCAAAAAATATGCAGAAAACCTATTACGCGAAATCCATCTTGTCGAATGGGCGTCAGCCCACCGTGAAGGAGCATTTGACAAGGGTTGCGGAGCTTGCTAGGGAGTACGGCGCGGAGTTGTCGATGGCGGACGCTGCGGAGCTTGCGGGCCGACTGCACGATTTTGGGAAATACGGCGAGCTGTTCCAAAAGCTACTTCGCGATGAGGTTAGGGGCGTCAACCACGCCGCCTGCGGCGCGGCGCTGCTGGCGCAAATGGGGCGCGGGAAAAAGGGATTTATCCCAATCGTAGAGGCAATTCGCGGACACCACGACGGCTTGGTATCCTGCGACAGCGCGGAGGAGCTGAAGCGAAGCTATGAATATACCGGACGCTTGGAGATTGACGGGCGGCAGGCGGCGCTGGCGGGTGAGAAGGAATATCGCGCGGCTTTTGAGCAGCTTCTGCGCGATATGCCGGAGTTCTGCCTGTCGCGCGATTAGATGCTCCCTCGCTCGACCGACGGCGATCTGCTTGCCGCCAACATCAGCGATATGCAGACCACGCGAATGCTCTTTTCCTGCCTGGTGGACGCGGACTACAGCGTTTCCGCCGAGGACGAGAACGAAGCCTATCTGGAACAGAGCGAGCAGGGGGACATATCCCCCGCAGAGGCGCTGCGCGAGCTTGACCGCCATCTGGCGGAAATCCAGAGCAATTCCGGCGCGGACGCGGAGCTGAACCGTTTGCGGGACGCCGTCTTCGCCGCCTGCGGTGCGGCGGGTGAGCTGGAACCCGGCGTCTTCAACCTGACCGCGCCCACCGGCGTTGGAAAGACGCTGGCGCTGCTGCATTTCGCGCTGCGCCATTGCGACGCATGGGGAAAGAAGCGCGTCATTGTTGTGCTGCCCTTCCTGTCGCTGACCGAGCAGAGCGCAAAAACGTACCGAAGCATCCTCTCGCAGCTGCTGGAGGACACCAGCCAGAGCGAGCTGAGCGACGAGGAGCACCTGTACGCGAGCCGCTGGCGCGTACCGTTTCTCGTCACCACGTCGGTCAAGTTCTTTGAAACACTGTTTTCAGACCGCCCGGCCGACTGCCGCAGGCTGCACAACATCGCCAACAGCGTGATCCTCTTTGACGAGGCGCAGACCCTTCCGCCGGAGCTGATCCGCGCCACGCTCCGTGCGACGGACGAGCTGTGCGAACGCTACGGCTGCACCATGGTCTTCTCGACCGCGACGCAGCCGGACTATACCGCGCTCAAGGCGTTTGGCAAGCGCCGCCCGCGTGAGATATTGCCGGATTACGCGGCGTATTATGCCAAACTGAAACGAACCAGGGTGGACTGGCGGCTGGACGAAAGAGTCTCGTGGGAGGCGCTCGCGGAGGAGCTTTCCGGACAGCGGAGCGTCTGCGCCATTGTCAACCTGCGAAAGCACGCGCGGGAGCTGTACCGTCTCCTGCGGGATCAATGCGGCGCGGAGGGTGTGTTCTTCCTGACGACCGATCTCTGCCCGGCGCACAGGTCGGAGGTCATCAAGCGGATACGGAGCAGACTGGACGAGCAGCTTCCTTGCCGCGTGGTTTCGACCCAATGCATCGAGGCGGGCGTCGATCTGGACTTTGACGCGGTATACCGCGCGCTCGCGCCGCTGGACAGCATCATTCAGGCGGCGGGGCGCTGCAACCGAAACGGCAGACTGCCGCAGGGCGGAAGCGTCACGGTGTTCCTGCCGGAGGATGAACGCTATCCTGGAAATTGGTATCAAAACTGCGCCAAAACGGTTGAGCGGCTTTGCGCGGCGCAGCCCATCGACATCCACGACCCGGAGCAGATCGGGCGCTATTATCGGGCGATATACAACGAGCTTTCCTGCAAGGACAAGCGCGCGCTGGTCGAGGCAATCAAAGACAAGGACTACGGAGAAACGGCCAAAGCGTACCAAATCATCGGAAAAAAGCAGACTATGCAGGTCATAGTCCGTTTTACTGGACAGGAAAAGCTGTATGATGAAATCAGCGAGGAGGCAAAACGCAGCGGCATGACGCCACTGCTGATGAAGCGGGCGGCGCCGATCACCGTCTCCCGCTTTGAGGAAAAAGAGTTGAAACGCTTCGTGGAGAACATTCCCTATGCCGGGAAACGGAGAGAGGAAAGGCAAAGTCCCTTCTATCTGCTTTGCCGGCAGTATCTGGACTGCTATCAGGATGACATGGGCTTGCAGCTGCCGGAGAGCGAAAAAGTGAGCTTTATTTTTTAAATTGCTCTTGACATTTTATGTAATCTAATATACTATGACATCATCCTAAGTCGTTCGGCGCTGCGACTCAGGAGTGAGTTGAAATATAGTTATATTGGATTGCCCTGCGGTTTGCGCCGCGGGGACGAATACGGAGGTGAACAGATGAATGAAATAACCATTGAAGTTTGGGGCGATTTCGCGTGCTGGACCATGCCTGCCGCCAAAGTGGAACGGCTGACCTATCCCTTTCCCACGCCGTCGGCGGCGCGGGGGATTTTGTCGGCGATCTATTCCAAACCGGCGGAGTTTTACTGGCAGGTCAACCGGATCGAGGTGCTTGCGCCGATCCGTTACATCAGCTTCAAGCGCAACGAGGTCAAAAGCAAGACAAGCGACAAATACCTCTATACCGACGAGGAGCGCACCCAGCGGCAAACCGTGGCGCTGCGCGACGTGCGCTATCGCATCGCTGCGTCCATTGTGCCGAGGAGCGATTTTTCGGGCAGTGAGACGCAGCTGGTCGATCAGGCGCTGCGGCGCGTTCGCGGCGGAAAAGCCTATATGCAGCCCTCGCTGGGTCAAAGGGAGTTCGTCGCCTACTTTGAGGAAAGCGACAACACCCGACCCCCGATCAATGACAGTCTGGACGCGGGGCTGATGGTCTACGACGTGTTCGACCTGCACGACAGCGCCGTCCGCAAAAAGGTTCAGCCCAGGCTGTCCCTGTTCCACGCGGTCATGGATCACGGCGTGATACAGGTTCCGCCGTATGACAGCCCCGAAGTCCTGAAGGGGGGCGCGCCATGCTGAAATCACTCTATGATTACGCGCTCCGGCATGAGCTGGCGCTGCCCGCCGGCTGCGTGAACAAGACCGTCAAGGCGTATCTCTCGCTGTCCGCGCAGTCGGACTATGCGGGGGTTATCATGGGCGACGCGGAGCCGGTTCCCTGTCCCGACATCGGCAGTCTTGCCAACGGGACGAAGCTGAGCAACGTCATCGTCGAGAAGCGCTCGGTCGTCCTGCCCGAGGAGCCGTCCGCCAAAAGCGCGTTCTTCCTCAGCGCCCTGCGGGACGCGGCGGAGGCGGTTCCCGAATGCGCCGTCTGCGTCGCCGCGCTGGAAAACGCGGAGACGCGGGAGAAGCTGCGTCAGGAGCTGGACAGAAACAAGGTCAAGCCCACCGACCGCATCAGCTTCGCGGTGGACGGTCTGCCCATCGTCCGAAACGACGCGCTGCTCGCCTGGTGGGCGACGTACCGAAAGCAGTTTGCAAAGCAGGACGCGGCAAATCAGACGCGCTGCCTGATTACGGGCGAGTTGTGCGAACCGGCACCCCCTATGCCTCCGATTAAGGGACTTGAAAAAGTCGGAGGGGATAAATCACCAAAACTGATATGTTTCAACAAAGAAACGCCAGCATTTGAATCCTACGGCTTGAAGCAGGGCGCAAACGCCCCCGTGTCCGAGGAGGCGTTTTCCGGCGTCAAGGCGGCGCTGGATTCGCTGCTGGCGGACGCGCCGATCCTCGCAGGCATGAAGTTTGTCCATTGGTACGACGCCGACATTCAGCCGGAGGACGACCCGTTCCAGACAAGTCCAGACTTTGGAGACTGGGACCTGGGCGACGACGAGGAGGAAACACCGGCGGAGCGGCAGAGAAAAGAGCGGGCGGAAAACGACAAGGCGACGCAGCTCGTCAACAGCGTGCGCTCCGGCGAACGGGACGTGGTACTGGGCAAGGTCAGGTATCATATCCTGCTGCTCAGCGGCGTCGGCGGTCGCGTGATGGTTCGCCGCTATGAGCAGGGCGATTACAAGCAGCTTCAAACGGCGCTGGCACGCTGGAACAGCGACCTTGCCCTGACGAACGCCTCCGGCACACAGCTTTTGCCGGGCTGTAAGCTGACGGCGCGGCTGCTCCGACTGTTGAAATATCAAAAGTCAGACAGCAAGCCCTTTGAACGCCTCAGCAAGGAGCTCTCCAGCGTGACGCCCACGATCCTGCAATCCATCCTGACGGGCGCGCCGCTGCCGGACAGCGTGGCGGTTCGCTCCCTGCAAGCCATCCGCTCGCAGATGCTGTCTGACGAGGAGGATTCGGGCAGACTGCTTTACGGTCTGGGCCTTTCCTGCCAATGGCTGAAGGCCTGGCTGATCCGCAACCAAAACAAAGGAGATGTGATGATGAGCGCATACAACCCCGAAAACCACAGCCCCGCCTATCAATGCGGCGCGATTCTGGCGATTTATGAGAAAATCCAAAGCGCGGCATACCCTGACGTGAACGTCAGCGTGGTGCAGCGGTACTACGCCTCCGCCATCCAGACGCCCGCGCTGGTGATCGGACGGCTGAGCCAGCTTTCGGTGCATCACCTGAAAGAGCTGGATAAAACCGCCCCGAAGCTGTGCGGCTATTTCTCCAGACTGCTGGCAAACACCTATGCCGCCATCGACGGGGCAATCCCGACGACGCTCACCCTGCCGGAGCAGGCAGAGTTTGCCCTCGGTTACTATCAGATGCAAGCATACAGAAAGAAGGAGGACTAAAATCATGGCAATCCAGAACCGTTACGAGTTTCTTTACTATGTTTCCTGCACCAACGCCAATCCCAACGGCGACCCCGACATGGGCAACACGCCGCGCATCGACCCCGAAACCCGGCTGGGCTACATTACCGACGTCGCCACCAAGCGCCGCATCCGCAACTATATTGATATGGCATACGCCGATCAGGACGGCATGAACATCATCATCCAGCAGGCGACCAACATCAACCGCCACATCGCCCGCGCCAAGCGAGAGGCGGGGTTCGAGGACTGCGCCAAGGGCAAGGACGCCGTCTACGCCGGACGGCGCAAGGCGTGCGAGCTGTTCTACGACGTGCGCGCCTTCGGCGCGGTCATGTCCACCGGTCCGAACGCGGGACAGGTGCGCGGTCCCGTTCAGATCACCTTCGGCAAGAGCCTCGATCCCATCCTCCCGCTCGACATTTCCATCACGCGCATGGCAATCGCGGGCGGACCGGACAACGCCACGCTGGAGCAGTACGCGGAATGGGAGCAGGGGCAGTCGGAGGACTCTCTGCGCACAATGGGCCGCAAGCAGTTCATCCCCTTCGGCCTCTATGAGGTGCGCGGCTTCATCAGCGCAAACCTCGCCGCCGAGACCGGCTTCGACGAAGCCGACCGCAAGGCGCTGTTTGAGGCCATCCTCAATATGTACGAGCATGACCGCTCCGCCAGCAAGGGCGAAATGAGCGTCGTGTCTCCGCTGATTATTTTCCAGCACGTCGGGACGGACAGCGACGAAGGTCAGCGCGTTCGTCAGGCAAAGCTGGGCTGCGCTCCGGCGCACAAGCTCTTCGACCTCGTCCGCGTCAGCAAGAAGCCGGAGGTGGAAACGCCGCGCAGTTATCGGGACTACGATGCGGTCGTGTCTCTCGACCGCGTGCCCAAGGGCGTGCGGATCGGCTTCCAGTCCGACCCCTTCGGCGAGATCGTCTGGGACGCGCTGCCCGAGAGCGAGGATTGGCTGCGCAATGGATGAGTGGGAGCCCATCCCGATCTCGCGCCTGTCTCACGCGGCATACTGCCTGCGGCGCGCCGCGCTCCTGACCAACGAGCAGCTCTGGTCAGAGAGCGCGGACACCGCGAAGGGCCGGTTGGAGCACAAGCGCGTCCACACGGCGCGTGTGGAGCGCCGCGGAGAAGCCATCCTGCTCTATGAGACGGACGTAAGCTCCATCGAGCTTGGAATCAGCGGGAAATGCGACTGCGTGGAGGCGCACGGCGACCCGCTGGGCTGTCGGGCGCCGGGCATTGACTTTCCCGTGCGCCTCTATCCGGTCGAGTATAAGCACGGAAAGCTGCGCGAGGAGGAAGAATATGAGATCCAGCTTTGCGCACAGGCGATGTGCCTGGAGGAGATGTTCCACACCAACATTCCGGAGGGAGCGATCTATTATATCAGCTCTCACCGTCGATTGCCGGTACCCCTTTCCCGCGAGCTGAGGGAAAGGGTCGTGGAGACGATCCGGCAGGTGGACGAAATCAGAAAAACGTTTCGGACGCCCGCCGCAGTTTTCGGTCCCAAGTGTGTCCGATGCTCTCTTCGGGAAAGCTGTATGCCACAGCTCAAATCGTCATCACAGGACTATTGCCGCCGTTTGGCGGCGGATGCAAAGGCGGTGATCGCGGAGTGAAGCATCTGTTGGAAACCATGTACGTCCTGACGCCGGAAAGCTACCTCTTCCATCGGAATGAGAACATCTGCCTGTCCGTCGGGGGACAGGAGAAGGCGTCCGTCCCCGCTGCGCAGGTCGATTCCGTTGTGTTGTTCGGAAAGAACACATTCTCCACCTCTCTGCTTGGATTTTGCGGAAAGAACGGAATTTCTGTTACTTTTTTAGATCAATTCGGGCAGTTTGAGGGTATGCTCTGCGGTCCGGTCAGCGGAAATGTCCTGCTGCGGAAACGGCAGTACGAACGGCTTGATTCACCTGCCTTTTCATGTGAATTTGTCCGCGATCTGCTTTTTGGCAAAATACAGAACAGCAAGCTGGTTCTGATGCGCCACGCCCGAACCTCAAAGGAGGGGAAAGCGGAGCTTCGTCTTGCCGCTCAAAGGCTCAGCGAAATCGCGTCGAAGCTGTCGGAGTGTTTGGACGTCGATTCCATGCGCGGATGGGAGGGGGTCGCGGCGAACACGTATTTTTCCGCGTTTGACGGGATGCTTTCCGATTCCGGGGGCTTTCGGTTCGTGAAACGCAGCAAGCGCCCTCCGGAAAACGAGGTAAATGCCGTTCTGTCGTTTCTCTATACCCAGCTCGCGCATGATGTTCGCGCGGCGCTGGAAACGGTCGGACTGGACCCTGCGGCGGGCTTTCTCCATACGCTTCGCCCGGGGAGAGCATCCTTGGCGCTTGATCTGATGGAGGAGTTACGCGCCCCCCTGTGTGATCGCATGACGCTTGCACTGTTCAATCGGGGGCAGCTGTCCCGCGCTGATTTCGAGTACGTTACGCCTGCTGTATATCTGAATGAGAAGGGACGGCGGACCGTTCTTTCTCAATGGCGCGCCAGAAAGAAGGATGAGCTGGCGCATCCGTTTTTGAATGAGAAAATCCCGATCGGTATGGTTCCGTATGTGCAGGCCATGCTTTTGGCGCGTGTTATGCGCGGAGATTTGGATCGTTATCCGCCGTTTGTTTGGAGATAGCCTTATGATGCTGGTTCTGACCTATGATGTGGACACAACAACAGCTGCGGGTGCAAAGCGTCTGCGCCGTGTGGCGAAGCTCTGCGAACGGTACGGCGTTCGCGTACAGAATTCTGTATTTGAAGTGCTGCTGGATGCCGCGCAGCTTGTTCAATTAAAGGAGCAGCTAAAAGGAGTCATCGACAGCAAGCAGGATTCCGTGCGATTTTACCGCCTTGGCAACGTATATCGGAACAAGATCGAAACAATGGGGAAAACGCCGCTTGTCGAGGCGGGAAGTGAGCTCATATTCTAGCGCAGACCCTTGCGTCGCCCCTCACGCAGGGGCGCGAATTGAAATGTGCCCGCCGCTTCCGCGTGCCGTTGCGCACGGTGCAGGTCGCCCCTCACGCAGGGGCGCGAATTGAAATGCGTAGTAACCGACCGATGTGGTTCCAGATGCGATAAGTCGCCCCTCACGCAGGGGCGCGAATTGAAATTCGCCTCCCTTCACCGAATCGCCGCGGCAGATGCGTCGCCCCTCACGCAGGGGCGCGAATTGAAATGTCCAGTCTCCGGCCCGTCGGCCTGCCCACGATAGGTCGCCCCTCACGCAGGGGCGCGAATTGAAATCTTTCTACGCGCGATAAAGAAAACTCTTTCCCGGTCGCCCCTCACGCAGGGGCGCGCATTGAAATTCGCGCGGC
>CAMKFK010000006.1 GCA_946411835.1 uncultured Clostridia bacterium | reverse complement strand
CATATCACTATTATTGCATATGTATCCCTTTTTGTCAATTAGTGTGAACAGACTCCCTTTTTCCGGCGGCGTGCGCGTCAGAAAAACACCTTGCGCGGAACGTTCGTGCGATTTTCCGCGTTTCGCGGAAAATCGTGCGAGTAGCGGAGCGAAGCCTTCTCGTCGGCAAAGGCGAATGCCTTTGCCGACGATTTAAAATCGCCATGCGGTCGGACCGCATGGCGATTATGAGATCATGGCGCTATTTCGGAATGTGGAATTGTTCCTCCGGTTCTTTTTGCCCCATCTTCTTGTGAAAATACTTCAGGAAGGCATTGACCAGAACCACGATGGCGATGCCGATTACGGTCAGCAGAGCGTCCAGCGCGGAGCCCACGTTGGTGAGCAGATGGTGTGCGAGCACGAACATGACCACGTCCAGCACGGCGTCCGCGTCGGAGTAGCAGATCATGCGGAAGAATTCCAGACCGATGGCAAGCGTCAGGATGTTTTCGAGAAAGCTGTGGAACGAGTGCATACTGTCATTGCCGATCACATAAATCTTAAACAATGTCGGGATTGCAGAAAACTGGAGGATGATCGCAATGAGCACAACGATCGAAATCGCGATTTCGAGAACGCGCGCGACTCCAGCCAGAAATCGGACTACCTGCTTTGACATCTCGTTCTTTGTCATCTCACTCCTCCGTTCTCAGCCCTCTTCTTCATATGTGTCGAACTGTTTGCCGGCAGCCTCGGCGGCCCGCTTCTCACGCAGGTTCTTGCGAACGGTCAGCGTGCAGAAGACAACGGCGGCAACCAGGAAGCACAGGCAGATGGGACGCTGGACGAAGATCGACCAGTTGCCGTGGCTCGCCTGCAGCGCCTGACGCAGGTTCTCCTCGAACATGGAGCCGAGGATGAAGCCGATGATGAGCGGGGTGCTGGGAATTTTGAACGCCTTGAAGAACAGGCCCAGCAGCGCGAAGAACAGGACGCACTTCACGTCGAACACGCGGCTGTTGGAGGAGAACGCGCCGACGCAGCACATGACCATGATGATCGGGAGCAGGATGTGCTTGGGGATGTCGAGGAGCTTGGCGAAGATGGGGAGACCCAGCCGCTCGAAGATCAGCATGAAGATCGAGGAGACCAGCAGGGCGATGTAGATGCCATAGACAACCGCGCCGTTCTTGTCGAAAATCAGCGGTCCGGGGCTGATGCCGTGCACCAGCAGGCCGCCGAGGAACACCGCCGCGACGGTGTTGCCCGGAATACCCATGCACAGCAGGGGGACCAGCGAGCCGCCGATGACCGCGTTGTTGGCGGACTCGGAGGCGATCACGCCGTCGATGATGCCGGTGCCGAACTTCTCGGGATACTTGGAGCGGCTTTTCTCGGTGGTGTAGGCGATCAGACCTGCGGTGGAACCGCCGATGCCCGGCAGGATACCGATGCCGATGCCGATGATGGAGGAGATGAGCACGTTCGGAATCTGCTGGACAAATTCCTTCATCGTAATGCCGTAGCCCTTGAGGTGCCACTTCTTCTTCTGAAAGCTGGCGGAGAGGGCCTTGCGGCCGAAGCCCGCGAGGATGATGTCCGTGACGGCGAACACGCCGATGAGCAGGACGGTGATCTCAAAGCCGTTGAGCAGCTGGTAGTTGCCGAAGGTGTAGCGAATCTGCGCGTCGATCGGCGCCATGCCGACCATGGAGAGCGCCAGCCCGATCAAACCGGCGATCAGGCCGTTGAGCATATCCTTGCCGGAGAGCGCCGCGATGATGGTCAGGGAGAACACGGCGACGCCGAAGTAGTCCGCCGCGCTGAACAACAGGCAGACCTTCGCCAGCAGCGGGCTGATGAACGCCAGCGCGATGATGCCGATGACGGAGCCGATGAAGGAGTAGAGGATGCCGACGCCGAGCGCGCGGCCCGCTTCGCCCTTTTCCGCCATGGGACCGCCGTCAAACACCGTGGAGATGGAGGACGGGGTGCCGGGGATTTTGAGCAGGATGGCGGAGATCAGACCGCCGGAGATCCCGCCCATGTACAGGCCGACCAGCAGCGCAATGCCGCGCGTGGGGTCCATCTTGAAGGTCATGGGCAGGAACAGGACGACCGCCATCGTGGCGGACAGGCCGGGGACGGAGCCGAAGATGATGCCCAGAACCGTGCCGAACCAGATGAGGGCAAGGCACATGGGGTTGAAAACGTTTGCCAATGCAGTAAGTACCATGTTGTTACCCTCCTATCAGAAGCCGAGAATGCCGACGGGGAGCGGCATCTTGATGGCGTACACGAACAGCGCGTCCACCGCCGCGGGAAGCAAAACCGCGATGATGGCGAAGAGGACGGGCTTGCGGTTTGTCTTGTCGCTCAGGAGCATCATCTGGACGAACAGGTAAACCGTGCTCGAGATGATGAAGCCGACGGGTTCGAGAGCGAGCATATAGACGAGCATCAGCGCGATGGTGCCGAAGCCGCCCAGCGCGTCCTGCGTGAAGAGAATCTTCTCGTCGGCGGAGGGCTTCTTGTTGAGAACCGTCAGGATCAGCTTTGCCGCGCGGCTGGAGGAGCAGCACGGCATGGACGAGGGGATGCTTCGCGACAGATTGCTGCAATATACCGGCAGCCGCACGGCTGCCGACGGAACACCGAAAACCGAGGAGGTGCCAGAATGAGGAGAAGATGGGCAAAACGCGCGCTTGCGTTTGCGCTCGCGCTGGTGATGCTCGCCGGGGACGCGCGGTTTCTCCCGGCCGCCTTCGCCGCCGCAGGCGAAGAGGCGGCGGAGCCGCTTGTCACGGGCGCGGCAGCTCCGGCGACCGACGAGACGCCGGAGCCGGCGGCGGAGGATCCGCCTGTCACGGGCGCGGCGGAGCCGGCGGCGGACGGGGCGCCGGAGCTGTTCTCCGGCGAGGAACCGGACGAGCCGCCGGACGGTCCCATGAAAATCCCGCTTGTCGCGGGACCGAACGGCGCGGGCGTACCCGCAGCGCTGACGGAGGACGGGCTGTGTCTCACGCTGACGGTGGAGGAGGCGGGGGACTACGCCGTCGCGCTCCTGCCGACGTCGGAGAACGCCGCGTTCTTTGTCGAGTGCAGCGTCAGCGACGCGGACGGCGAGTATATCGCCGGGACGCGCTGCTCCCGTGACCGCTACGGTGAGGAGTGGACCGAGAGCCTTTGTGTCTACTTCACGGCGCGGGAAGCCGGGGACTACATCCTTGACCTGTACCGGAACTGGTACTACGAGGTGGACGAGGACGGCTGTTATCAGGAGTCCGAGGACGCGCTTGCGCTGACCGTTCTGGCGTACCCGACCATTGCCGCGCCGAGGTTTTCCCTGTTCGGCGAGGAGGAGGAATACGGCCCCGTGAGCTATGTTTCCATCACGGAGCCTTTCGAGCTGAGCTTCCTCGACGTTCCGGCGGACTGCGAGGTCTGGTACTGTGTGTCCACCGAGGGCTGGGGTTATGAGCCGGATTCGGCGTACACGCGATACGCCGCGCCCATTCCCGTCAACGGCGTCTGCACGGTGTCGGCATTCTGTACAAAGGAAACCGACGCGGGCACGCTGCGCAGCAAAACGGTGCGCTGCGAGTATTATGCCGAAGTGGAATACGTCACGTGCAGCGCCGACGGCCTGGTCGAGAGCGGCAGCTATGTCACGCTGAGCACGAGCGACGAGAGCCTGACGATCTATTACGACCTGACCAACATGAGCGCGCAGCAGGGCGGCGACCATCCGGGCAGGGAGCAGGACGAGCCGGCGGAATGGACGCGCTACACCCAGCCGATCCTGATTACCGGGGACCGGGACGACAATTTCCGTCTCCGCGCCTTTGCCGAGACTGCGGCGGGGCTGCGCGGCGACGTCAACTACATCTGGCTGACCATCGGCACGCCGCCCCCGTCCGCCCCGGTCTTTACGCCGGCGGACGGCTCAGACTACAGCCGGGTGGAGTGGGACGAGCCGCGCACCGTGACCCTTGCGTCCAAAGAGGGGACGCAGCTTTGCTATACCCTCAACCGGGGCAGCGAGACGATGCTCGACGGCAATACCCTGACGCTGACGGTGGACCGTGACCTGTACGTCAGCGCCCGCGCCTATGACCCGGAGACCGGTATGTATTCCGACAACAGCGTGACGCGCTCCTACGTCGTCGCGCAGCCCAAGACGCTGACGCTGACGCCGGACGCGGCGATCTCAAGCGTGTGCACGCTGTTCTCCGGCGTCGAACGGGAGGAATACCTGCTGAACGTGGAGCAGGCGGACACGTACCGCCTGATGGTCAGCTGCCCCGGCATCTCCTGGTACAGCAGCTGCGCCGTCACGCTCTATGACGCGCAGGAGCAGCCGGTCCGCACGCTCTATCTCGGCGAAAATACCGACGTTTCCCTCGCAGCCGGTACCTATCGGCTGGAGCTGTGCTATACCCTGGGCAACTACGGCTATGCGGAGCAGCGCTGCGAGCTGAGCATCGCAAGGGGCGTCGAAGCGCCGGTCATCTCCCCGGAGGGCGGGTCTTACGACGGCTTTGTGACGGTGACGCTGTCCCAGCCGCAGGACTGCGATATCTTCTACTATACGGAGTACTACAGCAACGGCTGGCACTATGAGGACGAGCGGCTATACACCGGCCCCTTTGCGGTCAGCAACGACAGGACGTACCTCTATGCCTACGCCAGACGCGGCGAGGCGCGAAGCGACACCGTGAGCGCGTTTTACCGCATCAACCTCCCGCAGCCGAGGTTCTCGCCGGAGGGCGGCGCGTACAACGCGCCGGTCACGCTGACGCTGTCGCACGACAATCCGGACTGCGAAATCTACTACAGCCTGAGCTACTATGACGAGAACGACGACTACCACAGCGTTTCCGATCAGAAGTACGAAGGCCCCATCGAGCTGACGAATCGCAGCATCAGCGTCAACGCGTATGCAAGGCTGGGCGACCTGACCAGCTCGACGGCGTATCAGACCTACACCATCGACGCCGACGCGCCGACGCTGGGCAGCGGCTATCGCTTTGCCGCCAGGGTCGATTCGGGCAGCTATTCCTATTATAACACGATCTATGACAGCGCCGTCCTCGCGGGGCAGGTCCGGCTCAAGGCACAGTACCTCGCCGATTCCGGCAGCGGGCTGGACCATGTGGACTACTACCTCAAGGTCGGCGACGGCGCATATGAAAAGCTCGCGTCCGCCCCGTGGGGAGAGGACGTCGCATGGGATACCGGGACGGTCGCCGGCTCCGCGCAGGGGGCGGTGCGCGTCCGCCTGCTTGCCGTCGCCTATGACCGCGCGGGCAACGCCAGCGCGTCGCCCGCCGACCTGAACGACGGGTACGACGCCGACTACGCGCCGTATTTTATGGTGGACAACACGCCCTGCGCCCCGGCGGACAGCTTCGCCGCCGCGCCGGGCGCGGGTTCCGTGACGCTGACGTGGACGCGGGAGAAGGAGTTGACCTATGGCGACTCCGTGATGATCTACCGCTCCGACAGCGCGGCGTCGCTGGGGACCGGCGAGCCGATTGCCACGGGCTACAACAGCCACAGCGAGTGGGACGACGAGATCAATGGCTACGTCACCACGGATTACTATTACACCGACGCTTTCCTCGATGAGGAGAGCGCCGGGAAGGACTGGTACTACGGGCTTGTGATCCGTGAGGCGCGCGGCGTCGAGAGCACGATGAAGACGCTCGGTCCCGTGCAGGCGGTGACGGACACGGAAAAGCCGACCGTCTCGTTCTACAGCCTCGAGGATGGCAGCTACGTCAGAGGGGACGGCTACGCGGAGTTTTACTGCCGGGACAACGTCTCCCTGCGGCGCGTGACGGCGGTGTTCATCGGCGACGACGGGACGGAGCAAGAGGCGAACGGATCCCCGTGGACGTATGCCGCCGACTACGCGCAGGAGAGCGGGTGGTTCTCTGCGCGGTTCGACGCGCTGAGCGACGGCGCGTATACCCTGCGCGTCACTGCGGCGGACGTGTTCGGCAACACGGCGACGGAAGAGCGCCGCTTCGTCCGCGACAGCGTCGCCCCCGCCGCGACGACGGTGACGGCCGCGCCCGTGCCGGGGAAGATCGACCTGCGCTGGAGCGCGAGCGACGACCCGGACGTCGTGGGCTACAACGTTTACTTTTCCGACAGCGAGGACGGCCGCTATTATCAGACGGGCTACCGGCTGACGGAGCGCGCCCTGACCCATCCGAACGGCTATGACTACATCGCGCAGTCGTACTATCTCGAGCCCGGCGCGGCGCGCTGGTTCAAGGTGGAGACCATCGACCGCGCGGGCAACACCGCCATGTCCGCCCCCGTACAGGGCGCGGCGGGCAAATACAACCCCTCGCTGCGCCTCGTTACGGAGACGCCGCGCCTCGGCGAGGACGTTTCCCTCGTGTTCAGCGGCTTCCGGGACGGGGAGTACGTCTACCTCTATCTCGACCGGAGCGAGGAGCACTTCGACTACGAATATTCCTACGACGCCTCGGCGGAATACAGCGTCACCCTGCCCGGCAGCGCCGCCCTGCGCGGCGTCCACACCGTCCGCGCGGTGGGGCAGGACAGCGGTGCGGTGGCGCAGCTGCGCGTCGCCATCGCCGACCTCACGCCCACCGTGACGCTGGGCGGCGCGACGGTGGAGCAGGGCGGCAGCTTTACCGCCAAGCTGGACGGGTTCCCGGTGCAGCGCTACGGAACGAGGGTGGATTTCTTCCTCGACCCGACGCTCAGCGGAGAAAGCGACAGCGACGCCTATTCCTATACTTGGTACTACGGCGCGGACGACGAGCCGCAGACCTTGTATCTGAGCAGCTTCGGCGACATTGCGCCCGGCGTCTACGTCCTGCGCGCCGTGGAGCCGGAATCGGGGCTCACGGCGCTGGCGACGCTGACCGTCGCCGCGCGGCGGCTGACGCTCCGCTGCGACAGCGAGCAGGTTGCCGCAGGCGAGTATGCGCGCTTTTACGCCGGGGGCGCGGACAGCGGCGCGGCGCTGTACCTCAACGGCGAATTTGTCACGGATTCCAGCTACAGCTCCGGCGGCGAGCGTTACTTCAGCGTCCCGATCCCCGACGTCTCTGCGGACGAAGGAATGCTGCTGGCGACCGTCCTGCAGCCCGCGACCGGCGCGCAGGCGTCCGTCGCCGTGCCGCTGCGCCGCAGCCGCGCGACCCTCACGCTTCCGGAGGAGAGCGTGGGCCTCGCGCCCTTTGAGATTCGCGGCGGCGGCTTTGCCGGGGAGAGCAGCGTCAAGCTCTTCGTGGACGGCGCGGAGGTGCGCTCCGCCTATCCGTACTCCGGCGAAGTGACCTTCACCCATCAATTTGACGAAGCTGCGGCGGCGGGCGTCCACAGCGTCGAGCTGCGCGGCGCGACAAGCGGCCTGCGCGCCATGGGCAGCGTGACCCACACAGACGCGGCGCAGACGCTGGCGCTCTCCGGCGCGCCGACGCCGGAGCAGCCGCTGACGATTTTTGCGTTCGGCTTCCGCGCGGGCGAGCGCGTGGACTTCGCCGTCAACGGCGACGGTGTGACGGGCTCCGGCACGGCGAATGAGCGGGGCGAGGCGCAGCTTGCCATCGAGTCCCTCTCCTACGCCGCGACGAGCTATGCCGTCACCGCCGCCGGACGTTCGAGCGGACGGACCGCGTTCCTCGGCGTCGGCAGCGGCGGGCTGAGCCTTGCCTACACGGGCAACATCCGCAGCGGCGACACGGTCGCCGTCACGGTCACGGACCTGGAGGCGGGCGAGACCGCCGACGTATGGGTCAACAACCGCGCGCCGGAAGCGGTCACGGCGGACGCGGCGGGCACGGCGACGGTGTCTTACACCGTTCCCGGCGGCTTTACCGGCAGCCTGTCCGTCACCGTGCGCGGCGAAAGCTCCCAGAGCTGGGGCGTGGCAAGCATCCCCGTCAACGGCTACGAGCCGACGCTTGCCGTCGCGCCCGGAACCGTCGCGGCGGGCGACACGCTGACCGCGACGGTCGGCGCGTACCGCCCCGGCGCGGCGCTGACGCTCTGCTGGGACGGTCGCGCCGTCGGCGACCCGGTCACGGTCGCGGCGGACGGCGCCGCAGCTCTGCCATACACGATCCCGGTCAACGCGGCGGGCGTCCACAGCCTCGCCGTCTTCGACCCTGTCTCCGGACTCCTGCTCGAGCGCGAGATCACCGCCTCGGCGGCGTCCCCGACGCTGCTGGTTCCGGAGACCGCCGTCCCCGGCGAAACGGTCACGCTGGGCGCTGCGGGCCTTGCCGCAGGCGAGACCGTCCGCATCAGCGTGGACGGGACGCTTGCCGCCGTCCTCACGGAGGCGGACGGCGCGGTTTCGACCGACTACACGCTTCCGGTCAACGCGGCGGCGGGCGACCGCTCCGTCACCTTTGCGCTGGAGCGCTCCGCCGTGCTCGCGGAGGCAGCCTTCACGGTCGCGGTCCCCACAGCGGCGGCGGAGGCCGACATGACGGCGGACGGCTCCGCCATCGTCCTCAGCGCCTCCGGCTTCCTGCCGGGCGAGACGCTGTCGGTCTACTTTGACAACCGCGACGTCTGCGCCGAGCTGGAAACCCATGCGGCGGACGAAAACGGCTGCCTGCGCGTGACGTTTACGCCGGGCGTGGACACCGTCGCGGGCGAGCACACGTTCAACGTCTTCGGGCGGCGCAGCATGCGCCGTGCGGACGCCTCCGTCAGCGTGCCGGAGCTTGGCCCCGTGCTCTCGATCATGGGCGCCGCCGAGGGCAGGGCGGGCGACACGCTGCGCTACGCCGGCGCGAACTTCGCGGAGGGCGGCGCGTACGCCCTGTACTTTGAAAGCGAGCTGCTGGAGGAGGGCGCTGCCGACGGCTTCGGCGTCATCGCGGGTGAGTTTGCCATCCCCGGCGGTTATGCCGACGGGCGCTATCAGCTCCTCGCCAACGATCAGCTCTCCGGCAAGACGGCGGTGTGCCACCTCCGCCTCGACACCACCGCGCCCGCCGCGCCCACGCTGACGGCGGTCCCCCGCAAGCAGGCGGTCGCGCTGAGCTGGACGCCTCCGGCGGACGAGGATATTGCGTCCTACACGCTCTACGTCCGTCCCGAGGGCGTGGGCGAGTACACAGAGCTGGTCACGCTGGATCGCGGCGTCACGAGCTGGACGCACGATATGCGCAGCGAGACCTTCCCGCTGACGGGCGGCGCGCGCTATGAGTACACCGTTACCGCGACGGATCGCCTCGGACAGGAGGGCGAGCGCGCGGCGGTGATGAGCGTCATGCTTGCCGACGGCGGCGAGGCGCCCAACGTTTCCTACGGCTATGCCAATACCGGAAACAGCGTCACCGTCGGCGGCGAGTGGCTCTACACCGTGCGCGGGCGCGAGAACCGCGTCTACCTCAGCGCCTCCGACGACCAGATGGTCGCCGCCATGGAGCTCGTCGCGGTTTCGGAGCTGGGCGCGGAGACCTCTCTCGGCGTCATCGAGCCGCGCTATGGCGGAAGCTACGGCGGCAGCGCGTCCTACTGGGGCGAGAGCGCCGTCGACACCGCGCTGCTTGCGGACGGCGTGTATACCTTCCGCTTCATCGCCGCGGACAGCGCCGGGCGGACCGGCTCGTATGAGCGGCGGTACTATGTGGACAATACCCCGCCCGCTGCGGTCACGTCCCTCCGGGCGAGCGGCGGCTCGAACAGCCTCTACGTCAGCTGGACGCCCGCCGCCTCCGGCGACGCGGACCGCTATCGCGTCGCCTATGGGACGGACGCGGCGTTCGCGGAGTACACCGAAACCTATGTCTATCCCTACGACGGCGCGAGAAGCTGCACCCTGCGCGGTCTGGCGCCGGACACGGTCTATTATGTCCGCGTCACCGCCATTGACGCGGCGGGGAACGAGAGTCCCTTCGCCGAGGTCAGCGGGACGCCCATTGTGGACGATGAGAAGCCGGTTATCACCGTCGTGAACGCCGACGCCAAGCTGGGCAAGAGCGTATCCTTCTCCGTCGAGGCGACGGACAACGCCGAGCTCGATTGGAGCACGCTGACCGCCGAGATCAACGCGGGCGAGGGCGGCGCATTCATCCCCTTCGGCTCGACCTATTGGGGCGGCGTGTACGCCGACGGGCTGACCTACAACGGACAATACACGCTTCGCTTCCGCGTCGGCGACCGTTCGGGCAACGTTTCCGACGACTTCACCATCACGCGGGAGATCGACACGCGTGTTTCGACCGTCACCGGGCTGACGGCGATGAGCGCGGCGGGCAGCGTCCGCCTGAGCTGGGACCGCGTGCGCGACAACGACCTTGCCAACTACTGCGTTTACCGCGCGGAGGGAGACGGCGCGTTCCGTTCGCGCAACTGGCTCTCCCCATTGAAGATCACCGTCGGCGACACGGTGACGTGGTACGACTACGCCGTCGAGGAGGGCGTCGAGTACCGCTACAAGATCGTCGCCGCAGACGACGTTTACAACTACGGCAGCCTTGAGGAGACAGCCGCCGCCTCCGCGACGCGCGGCAGCTACGCTGCGTCGATGACCCTCAGCCCGACCGAGAACGTCGCGCCCGGCGCGGTGCTCCACGTCAGCGCGGAGGGCTTCCGGGGCGGCGAGTACGTCGCCGGGCGCATCGACGCGCTGGAGGACGAGGTGTTCTGGACCTATGCCGACGATGAGGGCAGGGTCTCGACAGATTGGAGCTACGTCCGCGAGACCGGTGCAGGCGAGCATACGCTGCACCTCAGGGGCTACACCTCCAACGCGACCGCCGACGCAACGTTTACCTGCAAGCCTGCCGTGCTGAGCGCGCCGGGCGGCCTCGACTCAACGCCGGGGATGATGGAGCTTTCGCTGCGCTGGAGCGCCGTCGAGGGCGCGTCCTACTACCGCGTCTACCGCGCCGAGGAGGGCGCGGAGGCGACGCTGCTTGCCGACCGGGTCTACGGCACGAGCTACACCGACAGGACGGTCGGCGTCTCCGGCAGCGTCGGCAGGGTCTATGTCTACGCCGTCTCCGCCGTGGACCGGTACGGCAGCGAGGGCGCGCGGAGCGACACGACCACGAACCGCCCCGATCCGGACACGACCGACCCCGAGCTGAGCGTCTTCACTTTCCAGCGCACCGGCGACGAGCTGCGTCTCATTGCCGAGGCGACGGACGACCTGCGCCTCCGTTCGGTCGTCTTCCGCTATAAGAACGCCTCTGCACCCGACGCGGACTATGTGCTCGTCGCCGAGGTCCCCGTGACCGACGGCGCGCGCAAGACGACCGCCACCGCGACGCTCGACGTTTCCGCCCTTGCTGACGGCAGTTATACGCTCGCCGCGCAGGCGGTGGACGGCGCGCTCCGGGTGTCCGCGCCGATGACGCGCACCTTCCTCGCCAGCTCTGCCGCGCCGAATGCGCCGGAGAGCCTGCGCGCCGACGCCGGGCAAATGCGCGTTAACCTCGGCTGGCGCGAGGCGACGGAGCAGAACTTACGTCCCGACCGCGCGCTACAACGTCTACCGCATGGCGGAGGGGGCGGATTACGTCTTCCTCGCCTCCACGACCCTGACCTCCTACGCCGACGCCGCCGTGTCGCTGGGCACGGCGTACCGCTACAAGGTCACCGCCGTCAGCGACGCCGAGGCGGAGAGCGCCGCCGCGCTGACCGACGCCGTGACGCCGCTGGCGGACACGGTGAGCCCCGTGATCGCGGGCTTCCTCATCCCGGATGGGACGCGGCTCGCCGGGACGCTGTCCCTTGCCGTCTCCGCCTCCGACAACGTCGGGGTGGATCATGTCGATTTCTTCCTCGTCGCCGCCGACGGCGAAACCCCGCTGGGTACGTCCGACAAGGGCTCGCTGACGGTCAACACCGCCGACTACGCCGCCGAGGGCGCCCTCAGCTTCCGCGCCCGCGTCTATGACGCCGCCGGGAACAGCGCCGACGCTTCCGTCAGCTACCGCGTGGACAACGCCGCGCCCGCCGCGCCCGCGCTGACCGCCGCGCCGAGCGAGCTGTCCGTCACGCTGCGCTGGACGATGCCGTCCGCGCCGAAGGACCTCGCGCTCTACCGCGTCTATCAGGTCGTTGCCACCGACGCGGTGCAGGAGTACCGACTCCTCGACGAGACCGCCGCCGCGTTCTATGTGCACGCCACAGGTTTTGCGGGCAGCTACTGCGTCACGGCAGTGGACGATCTGGGCAACGAAAGCCCGTACTCCAACACCGTCGCCTGCACGCCCGGAAGCGACACGACGCCTCCCGCCATCCATGACTTCGGCGTCGCCGAGGTGGTGCGCGCCGACGCTGCGCTGACCGTCAGCGCGACGGACAACACGGCGGTCGCCTCCTACCGCATTGACTACCGTGCGCTGACCGCTGACGACGCGACCGGTGCGGTCAGTCCCGCCGGCGGCGCGGACGCGCCGTGGTACACCCTCGCGAACGGCGCGTGGGACAGCCTGAGCGGCACGGACGTGCGCGCGGCGTCGTGGAACACGCTCGCGGTCACGGCAACCGAGAACGGCCCCGAGGCGCGCTTCCCCGACGGTCTGTACGCCGTCCGCCTCACGCTGACCGACGCCGCCGGAAACAGCGCGACGAGCGAAAAGCGCGTCAGCGTGGCAAACGACCCGCCCGCCGCGCCCGAGGGGTTCCGCGTGGACGCGGGGGAGTGGCGCCTGATCGTCAGTTGGAAGAGCGCCGCCCTTGGCGAGGCGACGGCCTACGCGCTCTACCGCAAGGTCAACGACGGCGATTACGAGCTGCTGACCTACACCACCTCCAACGTCTACATTGATTCCGGGCTGAACCCGGAGAACCAATACTACTATCAGGTCGCCATCGAGAACGACCTCGGCAAGCTGGGCCCCCGCACGGCGGACTACAGCGGCGCGTCTCAGCTGCCCGAGGGGGTTCGCACCCGTCCGTACGCGGAGACCTCGATGCCCATCGTCCTCTCCATGAGTCCCGCGCAGGGCAGCCGCTTCAACGCGGGCCTCGCGCTGGAGCTCCACGTCAACGACGCCGTTGCGCTCGAGCGGGTGGAGCTGTACAAGGCGTACCTCGGCACGTCCAGCGCGGCGACCGTCCCGGCGGACGCGGTCTATGAGCCGGTCGACGTGATCGACGCCTCCGCGCTGCAAAAGGAGCTGGTCTACACCTCCGAGAGCGACATCCTCGGCAGCGAGCTGTTCGTGGTGCGCGGCAGGCTTGACACCGCCGGGTGGGAGCAGGGCTGCTACGCCATCCGCGCGGTCGTGCGCAACATGGGCGCGAAGCCCGCCGAGCTGGTCAAGACCTACTTCAAGGATTCCACGCCCCCGGCGCAGCCGGAGCTGACGGTCAGCGACCCCTGCGTCGGCGGGACGGTCAGCCTGTCGTGGACGGGCGGCGGCGCGGACGTGGCGCACTACCGCGTCTACCGCACGACCGACCCCGCCGAGACCCCGGTCACCCTCGAACCCATCGCCAGGCCGCTGAGTCCCGCCTACACCGATACGGGGCTGAGCGACGGCACGACTTACTACTATTATATCGTCACCGTGGACAACGCCGGCAACGAAAGCACGCCCTCCGCGCGCAGGAGCATTGCGCCCTCCTCCGTCAGCGACCTCGGCGTCTACGGCGTGTACACCGTGCCCGCGACGCTGGCGTCGTCGCGGAGCAATACGGTGCGCGCGAGCCTGCGCAACAGCGGCAGCGCGGCGGCGGACGGCGTGGTGAGCTTCACCTGCGGCGGCGTGGAGATCGGCAGGGCCGACGTCCGGCTCGCCGCCAACACCAGCGGTGAGGCGTCGATCATCTGGGACGCGCCCGACGATTTGCCTGACCGCATCAGCATCACCGCAGAGGTCGTCACAACGCAGGACACCGACGCCGCAGACGATAACAACGCTTTCACGGCGGAGAACCTCAAGGTCAACCGCCCGCCCGTCGCCGTCATCTCCCTGCCCGCGCTTTCTGCGGAAGGGACCTACGATTCCGGCGCGGCGCTGGGCTTCTCCGCCGCAGGCTCGACCGACCCGGACGGCTCCATCGTCCGCTACCGCTGGGACTTTGGCAACGGGAAGACGGGCGACTACGCCGCCAGCCCCGTCGCCTACGCCGCGCCCGGGCGCTACACCGTGACGCTGACCGTGACGGACGACCTCGGCGCGACGGATACCGCGACGGAGACGATCACCGTCGGCGACCGCCGTCCCGACCTCTTCGTCGAGTCCCTGCGCTGGACGCCTGCCGACCCCGAGGAGGGCGACGTGGTCACGATCACGGCAAGCATCGGCAACAAGGGTCTCGGCGACGCGACCCTCGGCTTCCTCACCGGCTTCTACATCGACAACCGCTACATGGGCTACACCAAGACCGATGTGAACACGGACGGCGTCAGTCTCCCTGTGGGCGGGACCGCCGAGGTCAGCTTCACCTATCAGGCGACCGCCGGAACGCACGTTGTCAAGGTCGTCGCCAACGACATCCTCAACAACCTTTCGGAGACCGATTCGGGCAACAACGTCAGGAGCGAGGCGATGAGCAGCAGACAGCTCAGCTTTGCGGATGTGGCGGTGAGCAACGTGCGCTGGGACCCGGAGGGCGGCGTGTTCGACACGCAGTCGCCGTTTGTTTACCGCGCGGACGTGTCCAACGTCGGCGCGGCGGACGCGGAGAGCTTCGGCGTCTCGCTCTATGTGGACGGCGAGTACAGCGGGCGGCAGACCGTGCCTGTGCTCCGTCCGGGAGACAGCACGACGCTGTCCTTCCGCGCCGTGCCGACGGCGGGCATCCACAGGGTCGAGGTCCGGGCGGACGACCTGAACAGCGTCCTCATCGAGACGAATCTTGACAACAACAGCGCCGCCGTCACGACCGGGGACTTCCGCGTCGCCTATCCCGAGCTGGAGATCACGGACGTCACCTGGCGCCCGACGGAGACCACGCTGACGGACGGCACGTCGCTGCTGTTCACCGCCAGGCTGACGAACGTTAGCACCGTCGGTGTCACGGACAGCTTCCGCGTCAGCTTCACGATGGACGGCCGTGTGTTCCGCACCGTCACCGTGGACGGCGTAGGCGCGGGCGAGGTCAAGGAGGTGCAGGCAAAGTGGGCGGCGCAGAGAGGCGCGCATAAGCTCGGCGTCCTCGTCGACCCGCAGCACGCCGTCACCGATCCGGAGACCGACGTCAGAACGGACGTCGAGCTGCCGCGCCTGTCCATCATCTACCCGAACGTCTGCGTGACGAACGTCAGCTATTCGCCGCTGCGCGCGGAGGCGGGCAAGCCCGTCAGCTTCCTCGTCACCGTCACCAACAACAACGTCGCCACCGCATTCAAGCGCTTCACCGTCGGATTGTATGTGGACGGTAAGGCGGTCGACGGCGCGGCGGTGGACGGCATCCGGGGCTTCAGCACCGTGCCGGTCGTCCTGTCGTGGACGCCGAAGAACGGCGGCGCGCACAGCGTCAGGATCGTGGCGGACAGCTACGGCGAGCTGAAGATGGACGCGCCCGCCGCAGGCACCGCAAGGACCTGGTCGTCTGTCATCAACGTCGGCGAGGCGCTGGTGCTGAGCACCTCTCCAAACGAGAAGGAGCAGGAGGACGACGTGATGGCGGTGCTCTTCTCCGCGGCGGAGCAGAAAATCACGCTCACCGCCGATCTGCGGCATTCCGCCAATCTCAGCGTTCCCGTCACCCCGGACGACGACGGCGCGGTGCAGTTCACCATCAGCCGGAACGGCGAGACGGTGCGCAGCGGCGCCATGGACTACGACCGCGCCGCCCGGCAATACACCACCGACGTGCCGCTGACCGGCGACCTGACCTCCGGCACCTATCAGCTCGATTTCATGGGCACCTGCGGCGCGGAGCACGTCGAGGCGCCGACCTGCAACATCAAGATCATGGCCGGCGGCAACGTGACGGTCGAGACCAACAAGACCAGCTATCAGCTGGGCGAGAGCATCTACGTCAGCGGCGTGTTCCTCGATTCCGGCGGCAACCCCATTGCGCTCTAGCGCGTGGTGCTGGACTACCAGCTCATGCCCGCGCTCAAGGAGCCGATCCGCAGCGTGGACGCCAACGGCAAGGAGATCCTCATGACCTATCAGGCGGAGGAGATCGTCTTTGTCGATACCGACGAAAACGGCGCGTACAGCAGCGTCTTCACGCCGTTCACGGGCGAGGCGGGCGAGTGGACCGTCAACGCCTACGGCTTCAAGAAGCTCCTCGGCACCGGCGCCTCTACGTCGGTCACGGTCTGGGGCCTCGTCTCGTCGCCCACCGCGCTGACGCTGACCGCGACGGAGAACGCCCAGTTCTCCAAGGAGATCAAGGTCCGCAATCCCTCGCCCAAAAACGGCGACGGCGCGCCCCTCACCGGCCTGACCGCCGCGCTGGTGAAAAAATCCGGCAGCGGCGTCAGCGCCACGCTCGACGCCTCCGCCATGGCGCGCTCGCTCGCACAGGGCGCGGCGACCTCGGTGCAGCTCAACGTCTCGACGGCGCTCGGCTGCTCCGAAACGGCGGATTATGAAGTCATCTTCACCACCGATCAGGGCGCTTACTGCAAGACGCAGGTGCACCTGAACCTCGTGCCCGCGACGCCCGTCCCCGTGACGGATCAGAAGAGCGTCGCGCTGGGCCTCAACCCCGGCGACACGGTTTCCCGCGTGCTGACCGTGACCAACAAGGGCAAGGGGACGCTCTCCGGGCTGAAGGCAAGCGTCCCGGCGGGGCTCCCGTGGGTCAGCGCGGGCAGCTTCTCGAAGACCACGCTCCTGCCCAACGAGAGCGCGACCTTCACCGTCACCTTCGCCCCGGGCGAGGCGGTGGCGCTGGGCCAGTACTAGGATACCCTCACCGTCAGCGACGGTACCGGCAAGTTCTACGCCAACGTCGCGCTCAGCGCCGAGCTGACCTCCGCGAGGACGGGGGGCGTTTCCCTGCGCGTGTCCGACGATGTGGGCAGCCTCGTTCCAGACGCCACGGTGACGCTGATCTCCAAGGACGAGTACGTCAGCGTTGCCGGCGGCGTGGAGAGCAGCTACTACGCCAGCTTCAGCGCCCGCACGGACGGCAGCGGCGTCGCGCAGTTCTACGACAAGCCCCTCGGCGTCTACGACATGGTCGTCACCGCCACGGGGCGCGAGAAGTACGTCGGCGAGTGCGAGATCATGCCCTCCTCCGGCGCGCCCTTCACCGACGTGACGCTCAGGAACCTGCCCGTCCAGATCGAGTGGACGGTCGTGCCCACGACCATTGTGGACGAGTACGAGATCAAGCTGGAGCTGACCTTCGGCGCGCACATCCCCTCGCCGACCTTCGGCTTCAACCCGCCGTGGGTCAACATCCCGAAGAACGTCACCGAGCCGATCTATGTGGAGGCGAACGTCGTCAACACCGGCCTGATTGCCCTGACGGACGTGGTCGCGTCCGTGGTGCGCGAGAAGAGCGGCGACATGGGCATCAGCATCGTCGGCGGCGGCTACATCGGCGAAATCCCCGCGCAGAGCAGCGCGCGCGTCAAGCTGCTGGTGCAGCCCGGCGTCTACAACCTGCCGTACGGAGTGAACGCGGCGGGCAACGCGAAGAACTACATCAAGCTCGAGGGCTCCTATGTGTCCTTCGACCCCGACACGGGGCTTCCCATCGACCCCGCGCCGACGGTGACGGGCAGCCTGCCGCTGTACAACCCCAGCGACACGCCCGTGACGCTGGAGGTGCGCCTCCCCGAGAACAACAACGAGGTTCAGGAGGAGACCGTCCTCCTGCCCGAGGGGCAGATCGAGGAGATCCGCTACATCGCGCCGGAGGGCATCGACAAGGAGAAGGAGCTCGCGCAGGACGGCGGCTCCGTCTACGAAATCGTCAAGCTCAGCCTCAACCAGACCGCCACGCTGGAGCGCCAGGCGTTCGACGCGACGCTCAAGGTGACAAACGGCTACCCCGAGTACGCGCTGAGCAACCTGCGCGTGGACGTGCTCGTCAAGGACGAGGACGGCGTCGACGTCAGCAATCGCAACTTCATCATCGCCACGGGCGTCACCGGCATCGCCGACGTGGACGGCAACGGCAGCCTGCCCTCGGGCGGCGCGCTGACCGCGACCTGGCAGATCATCCCCGGCGCCGACCTCGGCGGCACGTCGCCGGAGGGGCGGGTCTACTACGCCTCCGCGCTCGTGTCCTACTACGTCAACGGCCAGCTCGTGCAGACGGAGACGGAGGGCGTGCCCATCACGATCCTGCCTCAGCCGAAGCTGACGCTCAACTACTACGTTCCCCACAACGTTTTGTCCAACACCCCGTTCCGACTCGGCGTCACCGTGGAGAACGAGGGCTACGGCGAAGCGGTGAATCTGAACATCAACTCCGGGCAGCTCAAGATCGAGAGCAACCAGAGCGGCCTGATTACCGACTTCGAGATTCTCGGCAGCTCGTTCGGCAGCAGCGGCGGCAGTGAATTTAAGCTGTCCTTCGGCAACGTCCCCGCCGCGACGCGCGAGTTCAACGAGGTGACGGGCGAGTGGGAGCTGACGCCCGGCAAGGTCAGCGGCTACTGGATCGTGCGCTGGAATATGCCGCTCACCGAGGGCGACCCCTACGAGGGCGAGTTCCGCGAGTTCAAGGCGACGCTGACCCACAAGGACTACAAGGGCGTACAGCTCAACCCGCTCATCGTCGCCGCCAACACCAGCATCATCGGCGCGGACGGCCTGCTCGTCTCCGGTGAGGGCGAGCGCGGCCTGTCGCTGGTCAACAAGGGCGACACCGGCTTCTGCGACTATCTCATCGACCTCGATACCGGCCTGCAGATGCCGATCTACGTCCCGGACAGCGTCAGCGTGACGAGCGCCTATGACGGCGCGCGCATGACGGTGCGCGCCAAGGGCGCCGGAGACAGCGCGGACGCGCGCTACCAGGTCGTCATGATCCCGGAGCCGGAGGGCTGCGGCGGCATCGCCGCCGTCCGCCTCGGCACGAACGCCGACGGCAGCGGCGCCGTGACGCTCTCGCCCGGCAACTACTGGAGGGACTACGGCTACCTCTACATTGTCAGCGAAATGCCCGTGGCGGTCGCCGACGATCTGACGCGCAGCTATCCCGACGCCTACTATACCATCGAGTTCGGCACCGCCGCCTTCCTCAGCGCGTTGGATTACTCCCGCTTTCTCTACGTGACGGCGGAGTCTGACACGCCGGGCGCGATCCAGCTCGGACACGGCGACACCGGCTGGTATCTCAAGCAGGAGGCGTTCTATGACACCGGCGTCTATCCCGACGTGGGCGACAGCGACGTCCGCCTGCGCGCAACGCTGGACAATCGCGGCAAGGAGCCGCTGAACGGCTACGTCGTGTTCACGGCGACGCCGAAGGGGCAGGAGACCCCGGAGTATCGCAGCGCGGACGTTCCCGTCGCGAACGTCCCGCCCTACGCGGTGCAGGGCGTCTATTGCGCCGACTGGACGCCGCAGCGCGGCACGACCTACGTCGTCACGGCGGAGCTGCACGAGACCGGCGGCGGGCTGGTGAGCAGCGTCGAGAGCGAGGCGGTCATCAACGACCCGCCCTACAGCCACGCGGGCGCGGACATCACGGACGCGGTCATGGGGCAGGGCGTCCGCTTCGACGGCAGCCGCTCCTATGACAAGGACGGCTACATCGCCAGCTTCGTCTGGGACTTCGGCGACGGGGAGAGCGGCTACGGTCCGACCCCGACCCACGTCTATCAGCACGCCGGAACCTACCGCGCCAGACTCTACGTCTCCGACAGCAACCTGACCTCCACGGAGCCGTATCGCCGCGACAGGGTGACGGACGCGATCCTCGAGGCGACGCGCAGCGAGTATAACTACTTCTCCGAAATTCAGGTGACGGTTAAAGCGGATTGCCCCGACCTGTTCATCACCGGCATCGCACTGAGCGACAGCAGCCCGAACAAGGGCGACAAGGTGACGATGACCGCCACGATCCAGAACGGAACGGCGGGCGCGGAGGTCCAGGGCCTCACGTCCACCGGCGCGGACGCGCGCTACCTCGTTGGCTTCTACCGCAACGACCGCTATCTCGGCTATGCGGAGCTGAACGGCGACCTCGCCGTCGGCGCGACGGTCACCGCGTCTCTCGACTTTGAGGCGCTCGCCGGACCGCAGAAGCTCAGCGCCGTCGTCAACGACATCGGGCGCAACGTCCGCGAGGTCAACTACGACAACAACCGCTACGACATCGTGCTCAGCGGCACGGAGACAGACTTCGCCGACCTCGGCGTGACGAGCCTGAGCGTGGACGCGCTGGACGGCGCGGCGGTCTCCTGGGGACAGCCCATCGCGGTCAGCGCCGGCGTCAGGAACACCGGCTCGGCGGACGCGGGCCTGTTCAAGGTGCTGCTCTACGACAACGGCGAGCTGGTCGCCTCCCACATGGTGGAGGGGCTGAACGCGGGCGCGGCGGAGACCGTGGACTTCACCTGGAAGCCCAGGACCGGCGGCAGCCACGCGCTGACGGTCGTCGCCGACGGTCCGGTCTCCTCTGTGGTGGAGATGGACGAGAGCAACAACAGCAAAACGGTCGAGCGCGCCGAGCTGTCGCTCCGGTACGCCGACCTCACCGTCACGTCGCTGGAGAGCAGCGTCAGCGGGACGACCGTCGCCCCGGGGCAGAACATCGTCCTCTACGCCGCCGTGGAGAACTGCGGCAGGGGCGACGCGGCGACGCCGACGCGCCTGCTCTTCTACGCGGACGGGCGCTATCTCGGCTCCGCCGACGTGGAGGCGCTGGGCGCGGGCAAGCGCGCGATGGCGAGCTTTGTCTGGCGCGACCCCGGCTTCTCAGTCGGAACGATCACGGCGGTCGCCGACGCGGGCGAGACGCTTGCCGAGAGCAGCGAGAACAACAACACCGCCGCCCTGCGCTTTGAGACGCCCCTCAAGGTCAGCGACAGCCGCCTTGAGATCACGGACGTCACGACCGCAGGCGCGGCGCGCTACGGCGACGAGGCGACCACCGTCGTCACGCTGCGCAACAGCGGCGAGCGCGCCATTGACGAACCCTTCACGGTCGCGCTCCGCGTCGGCGGCGAGCGCGCAGGCGTCGCCGTGTGCGAGCCGCTGGCGGCGGGCGAGAGCAGGGAGCTGTCCTTCACCTGGACGGCGAAGCTCAGCGGCAGCGTGACCCTGCGGGTCTACGCCGACGCCGAATCCCGGCTCGTGCTCTCCGACCGCGCGGCGGCAAGTGCCGTGCGCACCCTTGACGTCGCGGCGGGCCTGATCCTCACCGGCGGCGCGGACGGCGAAGCCTACTGCGTCGGCGACACGGCGGAGCTTGCCGTCACCGTTGCGTCGAGCACGCTGTCCTATCTGCCCGTCGAGGCGGACAGCCTGACGGCGCGCCTCGTCGAGAGCGGCGCCGCCGTTCCGATGGCATATGACGGCGCGGCGGGCGAGTACCGGGGCTCCGTCACGCTGGACAGCGTCGGGACGTACACCCTGCGCGTCACCGCCGGACTGGACGGCGTGACGCAGACCATGGACGCCATCCTCACCGTGGCGGACGATTTCCGCGTGACGCTGGACAACGCGACCGACCGGAGCTATGCCATTGGCGCGACCGTCCCTGTCTCCGGCTCTGTCACGAGCGCGGACGGCGCGGCGCTCGCGGGCGTTCCCGTGACCGTCACGGCAGTCGGCAGCGAGCGGCTCAGCGTCCGGACGGAGACCGCGTCCGACGGCAGCTACAGCGCCGTGCTCAGTCTGCCCGACGGCGTGGGCGGCGCGTTCGCGCTGCGCGCTTCCGCCGTGTACGGCGGCGTGGAGCACCACTCCGACCGCGTGAGCTTCTATGTGGACGGCGTCAGCGTCGACGTGGACGACCGTCTGACCGTCGTGCAGGGCGACAGCGCCGTGCTGACGGGTTATGTCAACAATCTCGGCGTCACGGCCGAGGAAGCCGGAACGGTCAGCGTCTCCGGACTGCCCGACGGGCTGACCTATGCGGTCGAGACCGCGCCGCAGGGCAGACTGGCCGCCGAAAGCGGCGCGCCGCTCACCCTTCGCTTTGCCGCCGCAGCCTCGCTGGCGGCGGGCGAGTACGGCGTGACCGTCCGCGTTGGCGACGCCGAGCGGACGGTGACGGTCTCCTGCGAGCGGGCGGTCGCCCGCGCGCGGGTCAACGTCATCGGCGGCGGTGAGGCGGAAAGCGACGCCGTCGTCCGCCCGAAGATCACAATGTCCTTGCGCCAGGGCGCGGAGACGAGCGCGGTCATCCGTCTGACCAACGTCGGCACCGCGCCGATCACGGGCGTGACGGCGAAGACCGACCTTCCGTTCCTGCTGCTGGGCAACGTTGATCCAGACGTAGTCATCGAGCCGGTCAGCCGGGGCTATTCGATCCGCGACCCGCGCGGCGCGCTGTCCGTCGTCGTCACCGCCAGCCCGTCCGACGCATGCCTCACAGGCGTATACGAGGGCAGCGTGACCATCGAGTCCCCGAACCTCGCCGAGCCGGTGATCGTCCCGGTCACGGTGTCGGTGGGCGCGGAGCTGATCGGCACGGCGGTCTTCGAGGTGCGCAACCAGGACAACACCCTGCTCCCCGGCGCGGCGGTGACGCTCATCGGACTGGACGAGCAGCTCGACCCCGTGCGCTTTGACGTGACGGCGGACGAGGAGGGGCTTGCGACCTTCGAGAACATCCCGGCGGGGGTCTACACCCTGCGTGTCACGGCGGAGGATCACGGCGAGCTGGAGACCACCGTCGAAATTGCGGCGCTGATCGACCGGACGCCGCGCGTCGTCACGCTGAACCGCAGACTCTTCACCTTCATGCTCGACGAGCTGGCGACCGCCGAGCTGCACACGTCGTCCGTCGCCACCGCGAACTATGACAGCGCGGTCTATCAGGCGCAGCTGCTGCAAAACAGCGGCGAGCCGCAGCTCGAGCCCAACTTCCCGGCGGATGAGAAGGAATTTTTCTACCAGAGCGGCAAGCTCCTCAACAAGGTTTCGTTCCGGAACCCCGACGGGGCGGAGGCCGCCGTCGAGAGCATCACGTTCCGCGTGATCGAGCCGGACGCCGCCATCCCCGACGGGGCGGTGACGTTCGGCGGCAGCGGTACGCTGAGCCCCATCAAGAGCCTCGAGAGCTTGCAGCCGGGCGAGGTGTTTGACCTCGTCTGGAACCTCGACGTCGAGCGCTTCTTCCGCCCGGCGTCCATCCGCGAAACGGAGACGCCCGGACAGTACGCCATCGCTTTCCCGGCGGATGTGACCCGCGAGCAGATCGACGCCTATCTGGCGGCGAACGACCCCGCCGGCGTGGGCTTCCTCCGCGAGCTCAGCTTCGACGCGGCGAGCAACACCGGCGTGTTCGAGGCGAGAAGCAACGGCGACGGGACGTACTTCACGCCCTCCGACCGCGTGCCGCTCTTCTACGGCGCGAGACCCTACTGGTTTGACTTCGTCATTCTGGGCAGCGGCGTCCGCGCCGACACGCAGGAGGTCGTTGAGACCCGCCTGCCCGTCCGCGTCCACTACGTTGCCCCCGACTACTACGTTTCGGCGGGCGAGCCGGATTCCCTGTACGACGAGAACGGCAACTACACGGGTCAGCAGTCCGGCAGCATCTACGACATCCATCCCGACATTGAGCAGAAGATTCTCACCGCGCCGACCTTTGACGCGGCGTCCGGGCGGCTGAGCGAGATGCGCTATTCGACCGGCTTCCTCAACCATCTGCAAGCGGGGCAGCCGGAGCGTCCCATGGCGCAGGCGAGCAGTCCCGTCAGCTTCGGCTTCGCAGGCGACATCGGCTATGAGGGACAGGTCACAACGCTGCGCATGAAGCTCAAGAACCCCTCGCGGCAGCACCCGATGGAGGATGTGAGGCTCCGTCTCGTCCTCAGCGACGCGCCGGGAGGCAGCGGCTCGATCATGACGCCAAACCTCAACGTCTATATTAAGGGCGGACACCTGGAGGCGCACGGCGACCTGGTCGAGGGCTATATCGACCCGGGCGACGAGGCGACCGTTGAGTTCAGCTTCCGCCTTGACCAGATCATCCCGGACTACGAGCACCTGACGGAGTTCGACGAGACGCTGCGCCCATACCTCAGATGGCCCTTTGACCTGACGCTGCTCTACGCTTTCCTGGACGTCAGCTTCCTCCTTGACGGCGAGCGGACCGACTTCACCACCGAGGAGCGCGAGTATCAGGTCAAGGAACAGCCCAAGCTCTTTGTCAGCTACGACCTGGAGGACATCGGCGGCGAGCATTACGTTCTGCGCGCCACGGTCACAAACCTTGGCAGAGGCGACGCCAACAAGGTCTATCTGGGCGCGCCCGCCCTGCCGAACACGGGCTTCGACATGAAGGTCGTGAATGTTGCCAGCACGCGCGGCGCGGTGTCCCGGGGTCAGTCCGCCCAGCTCGACCGAGTGGAGATTCCGGTCCTGCGCGCGGGCGACACCGCCATCGTCACCTACGAGCTGGCGATCCTCGGCCAGCTCAGCAGCGCGCAGAAGCTGTCGCTGGGCAAGCTGGCGGCGCTGCCGTCGCTCCCGATCAAGTCTGAGATCAGCGAGGGCATCGTCCGCGCGCCGATGAAGCTGGAGGCAATGCGCGGCGAGAGCGCCGTCGCCAATATCTACGAGATCATCGACGAGCTGGCGCTGCTCGACGCCAACATCAAGCAGCTCTCGGACAAGACCGCCACAGAGCTCGGACGGTCGCTGGCGAACTACTACGACTACACGGTGTCGCTCCAGCGCGCCGTCAGCGTCGGGGACGCCTACGCCGCAATCGCCAAGCTCGTGAACCTTATGTCGACGCTCAAGGATCTGGCGGGAAAGCCGGGCGATCTGAAGAAGACCAGCAGCACCGTGCAGAAGCGGATCAAGCAGTTCTCCGACAACGCCGCCAAGGGCCAGGGGCTTGCCTATCTGCAAAGATGGTACGATCTGGCATACAAGGGCCTGCAAAAGAATCTCACGGACAAAAAGTGGATCTTTGAAAATATGCCCAAGGACATGAAGTACTGGGAGGACTCTTATCAGGAGCTCCAGGGGGCGCTTCAGGCGAGCGAGCTGAAGGGGAGCATGAACCAGAAGTTCAAGGACTATGTCAACGCCACGCAGAGCGCGGCGGCCGCCCTCTCGGAAGCGGCGACGGCGATCAACCTTGCGATGAACACCGGCAGCGCCGCAGAGCTGGCGGAGCAGACGAAGCGCGCCCGCGCCAGAATGGAGGAGGCGGCGTATCTGCTCGATCAGGCGAGCGCCCTGAAGGCGGAGGGAGACAGCCTGTTTGAAAAGGCGTCCTCCGGCATCACCGGCACGGAGAACAAGGCGCTGGACATTGCGGCGGATCAGCTCCGGGTGCAGGCGAAGTATTACGTTGCGCAGGCGGAGCGCATCCTTTCCCCGCAGGTCACGAACATCGCCGTGAGTCTCGCCCAGCTGGCGGGCCTTGCAAAGCTGGAGGAGAACGTCAACGCCCTGCAAAGCAGCTCCCGGCAGATTCAAACGCTCCTCGGGTCCGACGAACTGGTCGCCGAGGACGCGCAGGGTCTGGTCGACGCGGCGAACAACATCTTCAAGAACATCGGCTACGATCCCAACGCCTCCGCGAAGGATAAGATCAAGGCGCTGCGCGGCGGCAGAGAGGCGCTGAACAAGAGCCTGAGCGACATGGCAATGCGCCCCGTCGTCTGGATCAAGGATATGTTCACCGTGACGGACAGCACGCACCTCGTGGAGGTGAAGGAGAGCGTGCCCGACATGGTCCGCGCGGCGGGTCATGTGATGGGCATGCTGGAGCGCAACGAGATCAGCCGTACCGACAAGGCGCGGATCGCGAGCGAGATACTCAAGGAGCTGTTCGGGTCCGACGCGGAGGCGTACAGCTGGTTCAAGGCGGACTTCGCCGCCAACTTCCCGGACGGCAATCCCTCCAAGACGGAGCTTTACAGCTACATCGCCACCGAGATGGTCAAGGTGAGCTCGCGCCAGCTCTACAACGTGGAGCTGGTGGAAAAGAGCATTGAGACGCAACTCCTCGCCGGCTATTCGGACTACCGGGCGATGATCGAGGCGGCGCAGGCGTCCGGCACCGGCAAAAAGACCAACATTTACCGGATGCAGGACGATTCCCAGGCGCAGATCGAACAGACCATCGACCTGCTCAATCGTTACAAGACGGATATGACCCTGCTCACGAGCTACTATCCGTCGGAGCAGCTGCTCGCGTATGTGAAGGGGCTGAACACGCAGATCACGGCGATGACCCACTACGCGGACGGCACCCCGATCCCGGCGAGCCGCGTCGGACGCTACCGCAGCCTGTGGACCTACTCCGGCAATGGGCTTGACCTGCAGGTGGACGAAATCACCCTCGGCGAAATCTATCAGGCGCAGATGCTCGTGGACGAGCTGCTCGCGGAGGGCTACAACAACGTGGCGGAGCGCTGGGAGCTCAACGACCGGAAGAAGTGGGAGAGCGTCGTTTCCGTGGGCGGCACGCTGCTTGGCATGGCGACCTCGGGCGCGCTGAGCAGCGGGATCGGCGCGGCGGCAAGCATGGCGGGCGCCATCATGGACACCTCCGGCTACACCACCGCCATGAACACGCTCGACAACGCCAACCTCTACAACCTGGCCAGAGCCACGGCGGACCTGACCGTCACCACAAACCTTATGCTCAGCAAGGAGCTCGCCGTCGCCTACGACGTCCGGAGCGTTTTTGAGACCATGGACGGCTGGCGCAAGGTCGATCCGGAGCTGCCTCTCGAGCTGGTCACGGCGGACGTCGCCGACCTCACGGTGGCGGACAACATCATCGCCTCCGAGGCGACTGCGGCGCTGACGGTGCTCAACAACCATACGGGCAGCGTGACCGTCGCCCCCACGGTGGAGATCTACGACAGCTTCGGGCTTGTCAGCGTGGAGAGCATGGGCGCTCAAACCATCGCCCCGGGTGAAACGGGCGAGTTCGTCGTCGGCGTTCCGGTTCCGGTCAACATGCTGCGCGACATGGGCGGCTACACGGCGGTGTTCACCTTCGCCGCCTCCGAGGCGGAGACGATGACCATCGCGCCGAGCTTCGGCCCCTACATCACACACTTCAACGTCGGCACGGCGGAGACGGTGGATTACCTCCGCGCCCACGCCGCCGCGACCCAGCCGCTGGGCGGCACGCTCGCGGCGGGCGAGAGCAAGAGCGCGAGCGTCACCGTTGAGGACGGAACGCTGCTCTATGTCTTCGCCGCCGCGCCGAGCGACGAGAAGCTGACCCTCACGGTGGAGGGCGGCGGGAACCGGCAGGTGAAATCCCACATCAACGACGGCGACTTTGTGCTTATCCCGGACGCCTCCGGCCGCTATGTCATCACCGTCGCCAACGGCGGCGAGACGGCGCTGACCTATGACCTGTCCGTCGTGGCGTCGCCCGACCTCGGCGCGGTCGCGGGACTGGATATGCCCTACGCCAGAGCGATTGCGAGCGAGTACAGCGTGGAGCTTGACGGTGAAAGTGTCACCGGCGTCAAGGCAAGCCTGCCCTTGTCCGTCTACGAGACAGGGCTGACCACCGGCATGGAGATCAGCGTCGAGACGTCCGCCCTCAGCGACGGCGACGGGCACAGCATTCCCGCGCCGGAGCTGACCGACCGCAGGGGCGAGACGGTCAGCGGAGCCGTCAGCCTGAGTGCGGGCGGCGGATGCAGCCTTGTCCTTGGCTACTACCCGGCGGCGGGCACGCCGGACGGGGCGTATACCGGCGCCGTGACCCTCCGCGTTGCGGCGGAGCGTTTTGAAACCGAGCTCAGCCCGCTGGGTTGGGTCAGGACCGGCGACGGATACGAGCTGACCGTTCCCGTCACCGTACAGCTGGACACTTCGGTTCCTGCCGATGCCTCTCTTGAGGCGGAGATCGAGGGCAGCGGGCGCATCGCGGTCACAGGTACGTCGATGCCGGGCGCGAGCGTGGTCGTCTTCCTCGCGGAGGACGAGAGCGCGGCGGGCGAGGCGTTCGGACCGATTTCGGCGGGCGCGGACGGCGCCTTCCGCGCGACGATCGACCCGCTGGGCGACGGCGTCTGGTATGTCTACGCCAGGACGGCTGGCGAAAACGGCACGCTGGGCGCCGCAAGCGAGCGCGTGGCGGTCGAGACCTTTGTGAGCGACACCACCGCCCCGACCATCGCGCTTCTGTCGCCGCAGACCGACGTTCAGCTCGGCGTGGATGTCGCGGAGCTGATCTTCACGGTCAGCGACGCCGAAAGCGCGCTCACCGGGACCCCGACCCTGACGGTCAACAACGCCGCCGCTGCCGTCACGCAGCTGTCTCCCGGACGGTTCCGCGCTGTCCCGGCGACGGGCAGCCTCGGCGACGGGACGCACAGCGTCAAAATCGCCGCCGAGAGCGAGGGCGGACGCGCCGTCGAGCGCTTTACGGTCATCATCGGCAGCCAGCTCACGGCAAGCGTCTCGGTCACCGCCGACGGCAAGCCGGTTTCGGGCGCAACCGTCGTCCTTGACGGCAGCGGTGCGACCACCGGCGCGGACGGCACGGCCACGTTCACTGTCGCCCCGGGCGCGTATCCCTATACCGTCGAGAAGGACGGCTTCCTGACGGAGAGCGGCACGGCGGAGCTCAGCGCCGCGTCGAGGGACGTGAACGTCACGCTCTCCGCCGGAAGCGAGCTGGAGGTCAACGTCAGCGGCGGCGGCATTCAGGTCGCCGGTGCGACGGTGACGATCGGCGCGTATCAGGCGACCACCGGCGCGGACGGCGCCGCGCGGCTGACGATCCCCTACGGCAGCTATCGCTGGAGCGCGGCGGCGGAGGGGTTCCGCAACGGAAGCGGCGACCTCGCCTTCACCGCAGACGCGAGCAAGACGCTGCAGGTCACCCTCGCGGTCAACACCTCCGGACAGTACCAGGCGCTGCTCCGCGTCGCGGACGCGCTGGATCAGCCCATCGTCGGCGCGGCCGTCACGCTGGACGGCGAGACGGTGACGACGGACGAGAACGGCGAGGCGCTTTTCTGGAAGAACGTCGGCAGCTATGATGCCGAAATCGCGGCGGAGGGCTGCGCGGCGTACTCCGGCAAGCTCGCGGTGGACGCCACCAACACCGAGCAGCCGTTCACCATGCAGCCGGCGGGCGCCTCCTACAACACGGCGACCGAAATGCTGACCGTGTCCAAGGGCTACACGGCGTGGACGGAGAAGACCGGAGGCGAGCGTGTGACAAGCGGCACGGTCGAGCGCGAGAGGGAGGACCGCGTCCTCTACATTGATCGCGGCGTCGGCGAGCGCGTCCCGCTTGTCATCCCGGCGCTCGACGAGCTGCGCATCCGCGCGGCGGAGACGACTTCGGGCACGGACGGCGCGGTTTCCGTCCGCCTCGGCAACTATACCGCCGAGGCGACCGGCGCGGCGCAGCTGCTCGGCGCGCTCTACGACGCGGACGGCAGACTGCTTGCCGTGACGGCGGCCGAGGCAAGCCTCGCCCCGGGCGAAGAGCGGACGCCGACCCTGCGCTTCGGCAGAAGCGTCGCGGGCTGCACGGTGCGCGTGTTCCTGATCGAAAAGGAAAGCGGCAAACCGCTGTGCGCCGCAAAAACCGTCCAATAGCATCCCGACAGCAAACGGGAGCGGCGACATGCCGCTCCCGTTTCAGCTTGCAGAATCTGGGTCTTCCGGCAAGAATCGCCGGAGCGCCCGGCGCGGAAAGCGATTGACATCTCAACCGAATGGACCTATTATATAAACAGCATAAACAGCGCATATTCGTGTACATTTTGACTGCAAATGACTGCAAATTGTCTTTCGCTTGACCGGGAGAAGGCTATCACCATGCGAACGCTCAGACAGACGGTTTCCGCGATCCTGATCTTGGCAATGGCTTTGCCCCTGACGAGCTTTTCCGCGCGCGCCATGTATGTCGTCGTGGATGGCGGGTCGGTGTCCGTGAGCGCGGACGAGGGCAGCCGGGGCCTTGTCGCCTCGTTCGACGAGGACGGGCGGCTGTCCTGCGTCGGGGACGGTTTGAGCCTGTCCGACGGACAGACGCTCAAGGTCATGCAGCTCGACGAGAAGAGCGCCGCGCCCCAGACCGGGGCGATGGCGCTGACAAAGCGCGCGGGCGCAACCTACGAGGACCTTTTCGTCCCGAAGGACGCCGCGCTGGAAGCGCACGGCGACGCGGCGCTCACGGGGCGCGCCGTCGTGGACGGCACGCTGGCGATCCCGGAGGGCGCCGCCGTTATCATTGAGCCGGGCGCCGAGCTGCTCATCGACGATGTGACCGAGGGCGCGTGCGGCAAAATTGCCCTCGGCGGCACGATTTACGCCTATGGATGGCTCAACATCGGCGACTGGAACCGCCGCGTCGTCGGCTGGGATGCCGAAGCGTTCGGGAAAGTATACGCCGCGATCGATCTCTTTGAGCCGGCGAATGTGCTGGGCGAGCGTTTCGACGGGTCGGACGCTGTGTCGAGAAACGGCGGCTGGCGCGCGAATGCCGCAGGCAAAAAGCTGCTCTCCCGTCTGCTGCACGAGGACGGGCTGTCGTTTGCCTCTCTTGACGCGCTCAACGAGGCGTACCGGAACGATCCGGACAACTGGGCGCTGCGGAACGCGCACAACCGCGTCGAGGGCTTCGACATCCTGCACGGCTGCGGCGCGCTGGAGCTGGACGCCCTGACGGAGGAGAACAACTACGACCCGCCGGTGACGGCGGAGACGCTGCGCGCGGCGCTGCGGAGCGTATGGACGTCCGCTGTGGGCGAAGCCGCGCCGGAGCCCGAGCTTCGCGGCGTCTGGGAGGATGAGGAGTACCCCGGCGCAACGCTGTTTGCCGCCGAGCGCTGTGACGGGGAAGACGGATATTGGAAGAGCAGCTTTTGCGATGCGGTGGAGGACTACATCAACCGCCTCGGCGCGCTCTTTCTTGCCTCCGCCGAGCATCTGACGCTCCGCGCCGACGGCAGCGGCGTCTATGCCGAGGCGGACGGCGGAACGCGCTGCTACAACGCCGTCGAGGGCGTGACCTTTCCACAGAGGCTGCGCGTCACGGCGGACGGCAGCATGGGCGGACAACACTTTGCCTTTGACGGCTGCGTCTTTGCCGGGGGCGCGGACTTCACGCTGGAGAACGTGCGAGACGCCGACGTCGTCATAAACGGTGTGCGCGTCGGCTTTGACGTCAACTTCCGTGACAGCTGCACCGGCGTAATCGCGGCGCATACGGACGAGCTTGGCGAGCTTGGCCTCTGCGGGCTCAAGGGTATGACCGTTGCGGCGGACAGCGGCGTCTCGCTGGACGCGACGGAGGCGGAGGACGGAACGGAGCTCCGGATCGGCCGCCGCTTTGCCCGCGTTCACGCGAACGATTGGGACTTGAACGACGTGTTTGTCGCGGATTGGGGCGAATATGTGATCCAGCCGCGCATGAGAGGCAATGTCCTCACGGCGGAGGACGTTGTCCTGACGCTTGACGGCGCGCCGCTTCCGTTTGCGGCGGAGGAGCGGTATGAGGGCGACGAGTATGTGTTTGTGCTGCGCCGGGAACCCGGTTCCGCATGGTTCGACGGGGACAGCTGTGACAAGCTGTCGCTGACCGTGCCGCTGTGCGGCGCGGCCCTTACGCTCGCGCCTCCGCCTCCCGAATGGATGCGCGCGGCGCGAAACGGCGAGCTCGCGGATATGCTGCTCGACATACTCAGCGGCTGGGATTGCCGCGAGCCGGGCGATTCTCTCCGCAGCCAATTCGAGAACGACGGCAGCCGGGACGCTTATGTGACCTGCGCTGCGGCGAACGTCATCCTCACCGGCGTATGGCGCGAGCTGACGGACGGCGGCGCGGCGCCGCCCGACTTCCGGGCGGACGGCCGGGCGGAGAACGACGTTCTCACGCGCGGCGAGGTGTCGGAGCTGGTCTACGGACGGCTGCAATACAGCACATTTCTGGGCGAGTTTTCCGGCGGTTCGGCGGCGGAGCTGCAGGCGCTGCTGGATTCGGGCCGAAGGACCGCCGAGCTGAACGGCGCCGTGACGCTCGACGGCGACGTCGCCGTAACCGAGGATACCGAGCTGGTCGTCCGCGAAGGCGCGGCGTTGACGATCCCGGAGCCCCATGCGCTCACGGTCAGGGGAACCATGGTCAACATCGGCGCGGTTACGGGCGCGGGCACGCTCACGATCGCGGAGGAGGGCGTCTACATCAACGAGACGGACAATCGCATGACCGAGGGGCAGGTTGGCGTTGCGAAAATTGACAACCGGGGCGTGGTGATTTACTTTGTCACCGAAAAACCGGACGGCAAGATGACCAGGCAGGCGATTTTTTCAGACGTTCCCGGAAATGTTGACTGCCGTGCGGTGTATCCACGCAATTAGGCTTTGACAATTCGGTAAAAGAGAGTTATAATCGGATTATCCTGATAAACAATGAGAGTATTGTATGCAGCGGCGAATTGACGCTCGAAGGGCTGACCGTTTTCGGGGACGCGGGGCTGACGATGGCGTCCGGCACGCTGACCGTCAACGGCGAAATGACGCTGACCGACGACCCGGAGATGGACGGTTGGGTCCCCCTCCTGTGGAACGCGGGCGAGGCGCTGGTCAACGGCGCGCTGACGCTTGGTAACGTCGATTTGCGGCTCGACTGCTGGATTGACGGCGAGGGCACGGTCGCCCTGACCGACGGCGCGACGCTGACCTGTCCGACGGATCAACGCTTTGACGGCGTGGTCGGCGGCGGGGACTGGCGCGATAACGGCGACGGAACAAGCACGGTCGCCGCAGTGCAATAGGGGAGTATGCGACGCTTCGGCGTCTGAAGATAGGAGGGTGATTCATGAAGAAAAGAATGCTGACGCTTGCGTCGGCGCTTGCGCTTATGCTGTCGCTGCTGACGACGGCACACGCCGCAGACGTGACGCTTACGGTCAAGACGCCGGAAACGATCCCGAGAGCGGGGGAGGAGTTCACCGTCACCGTGGACATCAGCGGGAACCCGGGGCTGTGCGCTGCTCAGCTTGTTCTGGAATATGACCGGGATGCAGTGGATTGCAAGAATGTTTGGACGGAAACGGTGCTTGAAAAAATGCTTGCCGTGACAAACGGAGCTGCCGAAGAGGGCGCAATCGTTGCAGCAGCGTCAACGGAACCGGCGCGAAAAGACGGGCCGATGGCGGCGTTCGTTTTTGTCGCAAAGGTTGATTTGACCGGCTATTCGTTTAAGCTGAATGTGGCTCGCTTGACTGGAGCTGACAGTGAGCAGATTCCGTTTACTGTGGAAGGCGCTGAGCTCAACGTTTTGGATCACACGGTGAAGACCACCCCGACGAAGCCGACGAAGCCGTCTAAGCCCTCCACCCCGTCCAAGCCGACGGCGCAGGAGCAGCCGACACAGCCTGACCCTCAGCCCCAGAAGGGCGGCGCGGCGACGCCGGAGACGGCAGAGGACGCGACGGAGACGGGCTTCACGGACGTCCCGCCGACGTTCTGGGGCGCGAAGTGGATCACCGAGGCGGCAAAGCGCGGGCTGTTCAAGGGTACGCCCGACGGCAGGTTCAATCCCGACGCGCCCATCAGCCGCGCGGATTATGTGCTGGTGCTCCACCGCATGGCAGGCGAGCCGGAGCCGCAGGGCGCCGCCCCGTTTTCGGACGTGCCGGAGGACGCCTACTACGCCGATGCGGTCGCCTGGGCGTATGAAAAAGGCTATGTCAACGGCAAGGGCGACGGGTTTGCGCCGACAGACAGCCTCACGCGCCAGGAGGCGATGAAGATACTCTTTGGGTACGCGGGCGGACAGAGCGGAGGCGAGCTGCTGCTCACGGGTGTCTACGACAGCGGCTTCACCGACAGCGGTGAGATCGCGGCGTGGGCAAAGCCCGCGATGTACTGGGCCTATTACAAGTCCATTATCTCCGGCACAAGCGCGACCACGCTCAGTCCCACGGCAACGGCGACGCGCGCGCAGCTGGCGAAGATTTTGGTCGGGTATCAGGATATGAAAAACTAAGGAGGGAACCGAATGAAACGACTATTGAGACCCCTGCTGCTGCTCGCGGCGCTGACGGCGCTGTTGAGCGTGTCTGTTTTCGCGGACAGCGGCGTCGGCACCGGCTTTTTCGACATCGGGAGGGCGGATGGCGTGACGATTACGCCGGACGGCTCCGGCAGGATCGACGTCATCTGGGGCGACAGCGCCGAGGGTGACACGAGCACGCTCTATCAGGATTCCGAAAAGCTGACTGTAAAGCTGTCCGGCACGGAAGCGGGGAAACATTACTTCATTCTGCTTACGACCGGGGACAGCGTCAATCCGACGGAGGAGAACATGTTCTACGTGGATCAGCAGACCGCGACCGGCGCCACGACCACCTTCACCGTCTTTCCCAAGCAGGGACTGGCGGAGTCCGGTGAGATGACGAGCGCGAACCTCTTCATCACCAGCAACGCCGACGGCTTTGTCACCAGGAAGATCACGCTGGGCTACGCCAACAGCGTACCCTACGTCGAGCCGGACTACATCCTCGGCGACGTGGATCTCAACAAGACGGTTACGGTTGACGACGCGCTTGAGACGCTGCAAATTGTCGGTAAGCTCAATAACAGTCCGACAGAGACACAGCTGAAGGCGGCGGATGTTGACAAAGATGGCAGCGTCACAGTGGATGATGCGCTGGGTATCCTGAAGTATGTTGGCAAGCTCATCCAGGATTTCAGCGAAATTCAGGCGTAAGCTGTAAAGAAAAGGATTGGAAGAGATGAAAAAACAAAACGGGAAGAAGTTTCTGTCGGTGCTTCTGACACTTAGTATGCTGCTCGGCTTGTTTGTCGTTCCCGTGTCGGCAGCGTCAGCTGATACCCTGCACCTTTTATTCGAGGTTGCAGATGATGACGGAAATACGGCTGACGACCAGAATCCGACCTTGGCGGCAGACGACGAGGTTTGCATCAATGTTCTGGTTTCGAATGTTCCGACAACGGATGTGGATAGCTCCCTGTCGGTGTATGAGGTGTTGCTGCGCTATGATAACGCGCTTCTGGAACCGAGCTGGGCGGAGAGCTCCAGCCTTGGAACCGGTATGATCAACCTCAATTTTAACGAGAACACGATTTGGGCTGGCTGGGCAAGTGCCACCGGCTTTGCCAAAAGAGGCAAGCTGCAATCCAGCGGTTCGGTGCTTCGCGTTGGCTTTACGGCCAAGAGTGCAACGACGGGAGCAGATGTTCTCGCATCCCTGAGCGTCGTGGAATCCGCGACCGCTGAGGGAAAGACGGATGCAAACCACACGCAGTTTAAGACCGGCAACAAGGAGCTGTTTGAGGTTCCTGAGGTTGCGAGGTCACTGGAAAGCGCGACATTGAAGGTCGGCGACGCGGCTGCGACAGATACGCTTTCCCTCACGGTTGAGGGGACGGGTCATGACGTTGCTGTTTCGCTGGATGCACTGAGCGGCTCCGGCGCGAGCGTCAACAGTCAGGTTGATTGGACTGTGACGGACAGCAAGGACGAGACTGTCGAATGGACGATTACCGACGGTGAGCTGACCGTTCCCGGTGATGCCGCAGAGGATACCTATACGATTGCTGCTGCGGTGAAGACCGGCGTGGCTGACCTGACCGGCGGTCCCGTTACCGCGACGCTGACGGTCGCTCGCGCCGACTCCGTTGCCGCGTCCGTTGCGGCGACCCCGGAGAGCGTCGAACTGCCGACGAGCGGCACGGTCACCGTCGAGCTCAGCGCGGTTGACCAGTTCGGCGAAGACATGGTGGACGCCGAGTTTACGCTTGCGGGCGACTACGTCGGCGTTACGCTTGACGGCAGAACCGTCACCGTATCCACCGACGCGAAGGTCAACTTTACGGACGGCGATTCCTTTGAGGTCGGCTTCTCCGCCGACGGTCAGTCCGGTTCCTTCACCGTGACGCGCACCCCCCCGACGCTGACGAGCTATCAGATCGGCACGAGCGCGGACGCGCCCGTCACGACCGACACGATCACGATCCCCGCAAGCGGCGACACGACGCGCACCTATGTCGTGCTCGGCTTTGACCAGTACGATGGCGCCATGGGCGTGCAGGACAGCGGCTTTACGTGGAGCTTTGCTACGGCGGACGGCTCTGTCACCGCCGCCGACGGCACCGTGACCGTGAAGTCCGGCGCGGACAAGAAGACCTATACCCTGACGGCGACGAATGATGCGGATTCCGGCATCACGGCCTCCGTTACGATCAGCACCGTCGACATCGACGTCACGTTCCCGACCGTGACCGTCAAGTCCGACGCCGCCTACGGCGACAGCTGGGGCGATATCCTGACCCTTGGCGACGACGGCGCCGCGACCATTGACGGCGAGACCGTGCCCGGCACGTTCAGCCTCATCTATGCGGGCAAGGGCGCGGAGAACGACGTCACCGCGAGCGACATGCCCGATGCGGGCGAGTACGATTACGGCGTCGTCTTCAAGTCCGAGGATGGCGCGTACACCGTCTACGGCGGCGAGGGAACGGTCACCGTTGCCAAGCGCAGCCTTACTCCGACGATTGCCGACATCGACGATCAGACCTACTCCGGCGAAGCCATCAAGCCGACGCTGAGCATCAACTGGAACGGCTATACGCCGATGGAGGTGGCCGATTACACGATCACGTTTGATGCGAACACCGATGCCGGTACCGCCACCGTGACGTTGGAGCCGGTCGAGACAAGCAACTATACCTTCACCAAGACGAACAAGGCGTGGAGCATCACCCCGCTCATCGCGACCCTGGAGTGGAGCGGCTATGATGGACTCACCTACACCGGCGAGCCCGCCAACGTCACCGCCGCCGTCAGCAACCTGATCGGGGACGATACGTGCTACGTCACCGTGGAGGGCGGCGACAAGACGGACGCGGGCGACTATACCGCGACCGCGAAAATGCTGAGAAACGGCAACTACATTCTTCCCAAGGAAGCGACCCGGGAGTATACCATCGCGCAGGCGCCGCTGACCGTCAGCGCGGTTGCCATCGACGCCAGGGAGTACGACGGCACGACCGACGGTACCGGTACGATCACGCTGGAGGGCGCTGTCGGAAGTGACGCCCCCGAGGCGACCGGAACCTTCACCTGGAGCGCTCCCGATGCGGGTACGGTGGACTTCACCGTCACCGACATCGCGCTGACCGAGGCTGAGGGGAACTACACGCTCTCCGAGACCACCAAGGATGGAACGAGCGCGGACGGTATCGCCAAGAAGGCCGTCGGCGTGAATGCACCCGAGAGCCCGCTGAGCCTCAAGTCCACCGAGACCTCCGGCGATTCCGAGACCTACACCTTCCCGCTGACCGGCTATCTTGCCTATGAGGAGCAGGACGGCATGGAGTCCGGCGACGTGAGCTACGCCATCACGACGTACGGCTCCGCCCTCACGGACGCGACTGCGACGATTGACGGCGATACGCTGACCGTCACGCTCACCAAGGATCAGGCGCTGGCGAAGGATGCGACCGACACGCTCGGCGTCACCCTCAGCAGCAAGAACTACGCCAACTGCGAGGCGACCCTGACCTTCAAGTTCCAGAGCAAGAAGGACGTCAGCGACAGCATCGTATTCGAGGACGTCACCCGCGACTACGACGGCAGCGGCAGCTATGCGGTCGAGGCGACCTACAGCGGCGCGGCTGCCGACGGCGAGTGGACCTACACCTACGAGGGCACGGGCGATACGGAATACCCCGCCTCTGCGGAGAAGCCCGTCAACGCCGGTACCTACCAGGTGACCGCGACCTACGAGGACGAAACGGAGACCGCCGACGGCGTGCCCGGCAGCTTCGGCGAGAAGACCGCCAACCTGACCATCAACCAGATCACTGCGAACCTGAGCTGGACCAACACGGGCGCACGCACCTACAACGGCGAACCCGCCAACGTCACGGCGACGGTTTCCAATGTGGTTTCGGGCGACGAGTGCACCGTCACCGTCGAGGGCGGCGAGGAAGCCAACGCCAGCACCACGGCCTACACCGCGACCGCGACGGCGCTGAGCAATCCGAACTACAAGCTCCCCGACGAGCCGACCGCAGCCTATACCATCAACAAGAAGGACATCGAGGTTTCCGGCGTCACGGGCGTCCCGGCGAAGGACTATGACGGCACGACCGCCGTCGCCTCCGGCTACGAGATCGTGCTCGACGGCGTGCTCGACGCGGATCAGGACGCCGTGACCGTCACCGGTACGGCGGAGTGGACGAGTCCCGCCGCCGGTACGACCACCGTTACGCTCAAGGACGTCGTCCTCAGCGGCGAGAAGGCGGGCAACTACGATCTTCCCAGCGGCACCGTAAGCAGTCTTGACGCGGGCGAGACCATCGGCAAGGCAAAGCTGATCGTGACGGCAAACGACAAGACCATTGCCTACGGCGACGACGCGGCGAACGACGGCGTGTCCTACGCGGGCTTTGTCGGGGAAGAGAACGAGAGCGTCCTGAGCGGCAAGCTGAGCTATGCCTATCAGACGAGCGAGGGGACCGCTTACGCGGCGGGCCAGCCCGTGGGCGACTATCAGATTGTCCCCTCCGGTCAGACGGCTGATAACTATGAGCTCGAGTTTGTCCCCGGCGCCCTGACCGTGGAGCCGAAGAAGGTCTCCGAGTTCACTTGGAGCGGCACGGAGCTGACCTACAACGGCACAGAGCAGGCGCCCGCCGTCACCGCCATCGCCGGCGTGCTCAGCGAGGATAAGGACGGCGTCACGGCGGACGTGAGCGGCGCGCAGAAGAACGTCGGCAGCCACACTGCGACGGTCACGAGCCTGAGCGGCGACAAGGCGGCGAACTATGCGATCGAGGGCGCCGTCGGGACCGACTTCAGTATTGCGCCGAAGCAGGTTACCATTGAGAATGTCGCCGCGAGACAGGAGAACGGCACGGTCAAGCTCTACGGCGGCGAGATCAACGGCCTCGAGAGCGGCGACGACGTGACGATCGTCCTGCCCACCGACCCCGCCGACTTTACGGTTGAGGAAGGCGTCGGCAAGGACAAGAAGGTCAGTTACACCGCAGCGCTGGACGGCGCGGACAAGGACAACTACGAGCTGACCGGCTGGAACGACGTTACCGTGGACATCCCGGTTCCCGGCGTCGAGCTGGCGGACCTTGGCGCGGTGGTTGACAAGTCCGGCGCTCCCGTGGACGGCGCGGCGGTAGAGAGCACCGAAGCGGGCTTCAACGGCGTCGTGGACGCGGCGGCCGAGCTCGCGGCGGACAGCCAGGTCATCACCGACAAGCTCAAGGAGGACGCGGCGAAGGCCGTCGCCGATTTGGGCGGCAATGCGGACGACGCGGTGATTGTTTTGGCCCACGTCGTGGAGATGACCCTCGGAACGGACGGGAGCGGCAGCACGACGGCGGACGTTTCCGCCACAGCGAAGCTCTATGCCACCGAGAAGAGCAACTTCGCGGACGGTAAGATCACGGATGCGAGCAAGGCGACCGAGCTGACGAGCAAGGAGCTGGAGATCAAGGCGCCCGTCCAGATCAAGGTCCCGTTCACCGGTTCCGGTTCCGAGGCGTTCGTCAAGCAGACCGACGGCGGGAAGACCTTTGAGTATCCTGCCAGCGTCGCGGGCGGCCAGGCGACCTTCGAGGCGCCCAACGGCCTCGGCCTGTTCACCGTCAGCGAGACCTCTGACGCGAAGTACAAGATCGGCGACGCCAGCTATGACACGCTTCAGGATGCGGTCAATGCCGTTCAGGACGGCGAGACCATCAAGGTCATGCAGAACGGCCTGACGGATACCGCCACGGTTTCCAAGGCGGTCTCCTTCACGCTGGATAAGAACGGTACGGACTTCGGCGACGATAACATCACCGCCGGCAGCGGCTACAACCTGACCAAGGACGGCGACTCCTTCACCGCCACCAAGAAGTCCGGCGGCGGTGGCGGCGGCAGCGGCAGCAGCGGCGGTTCGTCTGCGACCGGAGACGCGGTCACCGTGCCCAACAACATTCCCAACGGCACCGTCAGCGTGTCCAATCCGAAGGCCAAGGCAGGCGAGCGCGTCGTCGTGACGCCGAAGGCGGACGAGGGCTACAGGCTCGGCAGCCTTACCATTCAGGATTCGAACGGCAACCTGATCCCCGTCACCCAGAACACGGACGGCAGCTATGCCTTCACGATGCCTGCCAACAGCAAGGTGTCTGTCTCCGCGAGCTTTGAGAAGATAAGCAGCCGCAGATTGATCGACGTCCCCGCCTATTCGTACTATGCCAAGGCGGTGGATTGGGCGGTTGCGCAGGGCGTCACCAACGGCACCAGCCAGACGACCTTCTCGCCCGACGTCGGCTGCACGCGCGCTGAGGCGGTGACCTTCCTCTATCGCGCGGCCGGTTCTCCGGATGTGGATCCCAAGACGCACTTTACGGACGTTCCCGAGAATGCGTATTATGCCAAGGCGGTTGCGTGGGCGCTTGCCAACGACATCACCAACGGCATGGGCAAGAGCACGACCTTCCAGCCCAACGCAACCTGCACGCGCGCTCAGATCGTGACGTTCATTGCCCACTTTGCCAAGGCGAATGCGGGAATCAGCAACTTCCTCGACGTTCCCGTCAGCGCGTACTACTACGACGCAGTCGGTTGGGCGGTGCAGAACGGCGTTACCAACGGCACGGGCGGCGGTATGTTCTCACCGGATAACGTCTGCACGCGCGCTCAGATCGTGACCTTCCTGTATCGCTACTTCAACAGGTAAGGACACGGCTGTGCGGTAATCCGCAATCCAAAACAGAGGGCTTCGGCGTATGCCGAAGCCCTCTTGCTATGGGAAAAGACCGCGCAGGCGTTCCGAGAAGCGGTAGGTGATCTCGATGCGCCTGTCCTCGAACACGCGGATGCGCGCCACCGCCTGCGTGAGTGTGGCGCGGTCGAGCGTGTCCAGCGCGCCGCGCCGGAGCAGTGCGTCGAGCCATGGACGGCGCGGCGGCTCGCGCGTTTCCTCCTGCGCCGACAGCTGGGCGCTGAGGGCAGCCTCCTGCGCGTCGTAGTCCGCCCGATAGCGCAGATACTCCGCGCGGCTGAGCAGCGCGTCGCGGTAGTCCTCATACGCGCCCTGCCGAAGACGGCGGACGCGCTCCCGTGCGGCCGTCAGCCGCTCCCGCGCGTCGCCGCTGCCCTGCGGCGCGGGCGGAGGCGCCAGCGCCCGGAGGTCCGGAACGCTGGCGAAAACGCGGTTGAGGTCGCCCAGCACGATGGCGCTCAGCTCGTCCTGGGAGATGTAATGGCTGGTGCAGGCGGTGAAGCCGTAGCGCCGGTAGGAGCCGCAGGAGTAGCTCACGCGGGCGCCCCACGCGGTCTTGACCATCGCGCGCCCGCAGTCGCCGCAGCGCAAAAGCCCGGCGAACAGGGCGACGCTGCCCGAGAAATCGACGCTCCGCGTGTGCTGCGCGACGACGGCCTGCACAGCGTCCCACAGCGGACGGGGAACGATCGCCTCGTGCGTGCCCTCGACGACGATCCACTCGCTGCGGTCGGCGGCCTTCGGCTTGCCGTGCATCCCAGCGCGAACCGAACGGTTGGCGACCATGTTCCCAAGGTAGGTTTCGTTGCGCAGGATTTTGTGCACGGTCGAGTATGTCCAGTAGCCGGTCTCGGGCAGGCGGTTGCCGTTGGTGTAGCGGCTGCCCATCAGACGCTTGTATGCGCTGGGGCAGGGGATGTGCTCGGCGTTGAGCGCCTTGGCGACGCGCACCTGGCCGAGTCCGTCCGCCGTCATGCGGAAGATGCGGCGCACCACCGCCGCTGCGACGGGATCGACAATGAGGCGGTTCCGGTCCGCCGGGTCCTTCCGATAGCCGTAGCAGGCGAACGCGCCGCAGAACTCCCCGCGCTGCTGCTTTGTGCGCAGCGCGCTGCGCACCTTGCCGGAGATGTCCTTTGCGTGCTGCGCGTTGAAGACGTTCTTGAGCGGCAGCATCATGTCGTAGGGACTGTTCCGACTGTCCACGCCGTCGTTGATTGCCACGAACCGGACGCCGCGCTGGGGGAAATGGCGCTCAAGATAGTAGCCCATGTCGATGTAGTCGCGCCCGAAGCGCGAGAGGTCCTTTACGACGACGCAATTGACCTGGCCCGCGTCGATGGCGGCAAGCAGCCGCCGAAACTGCGGGCGGTCGAAGCTCGTACCCGTCGCGCCGTCGTCGGCAAAGACCGCCGTGAGCGTCATGTCGCTCTGCGCGGCGCAGTAGTCCGCGATCAGACGCTGCTGGTTGACGATGGAGTCGCTCTCCGCCTTGTCGCCGTCCTCGCGGGACAGACGGCAGTACGCCGCCGCGCGATAGAGGGCTGCGTCCGTCATTCGTGCGCGCGGATGAGATCGGCGATCAGCTCCTCCGCCGTGCGTTCGCCGGAGAACAGCCGCTCGACCGCGCAGGGGTCGGGGTTGGCCATGGCATCCCCTCCTTTCCTGCCCCCAGAATATGCGGCGCCCGGAGGAAACATGTCCCCCGGGCGATTGTATATGACGATGCCGCTTCTTTAACCCGCGCGCCTCCGCGCTTTGGGCAGCACCCGCAGGATGAGCAGCATGATGAGCGCGCCCAGCGTCGCGCCGCAGGCGTCGAGCAGCACGTCGGTGAGCTGGGGACCGCGACCGGGCACAAAGCGCTGATGCAGCTCGTCCGTGACGGCGTAGAGCGCGGCGGTGACGACGGCGGCAGACAGCGTGGGCACGCGCCTGAGGCTGTGGTAGAAGCCCGTCAGGCAGAAACCCAGCAACGCATAGATCGTAAAATGCGCCGCCTTGCGAATGAAGTGGTTGAAGCTGCGCGGCAGCGTCTCCGGCGGCGCGCCCAGCAGCAGCGTCAACAGTCGGCGCAGAAAGCCCTTGCTGAACTCATTGGAATCCAAGGCGTCCTGTGAGGAAAAGCAGAAAAACAGCACCGCAACAACGACGGAGGCGGCGATCCAAAAGATGCAGCGGCGGGACAGGGAGGGACGAGAGCGTTTGACCATAGCGGGAATCCTTTTCCTTTCTTGATAGAACCTGATTATACGCAGTCGCCGCCCGGAAGTCAAGCGCGGCGTTGCCGCAGTCTGCCGTCATCCCATGCCGCGTCAAAGGAAATCGAGCAGACCTTCTGGTCGCGCGCAACGCAGTAGATCGGCAGCTGCCTTGCCGCAGCGGCGGCGCTGACGGCGGCGGGCGCGAAGCTGACGGCGGCGAAGACGGCGCCGCAGGCCAGCGCCGCGCAGAGCAGCGCGATATGACGGCGCCGGAGAATCAGAAATTGAATCGGCATAGAAAAGCCCTCCCACATAGTTGATTGCTTCAAGCTATGCGGGAGGGCTTGCTTTTTATGATGTTTTTCGCGTCAAGGCTTCAGCTCGAGGTACAGGTCGCGATACAGCTTGGCGGACTGGTCCCACGAAACGTCCTTGTTCATGTTGCGCACAACGATATCGTCCCAGCATGCGCGCTCCGTGAAGAACAGCGTCTTGGCGCGGTTGCAGGCGTCAAGCAGCAGCTCGCTCTCGTAGCCGTCAAAGGTAAAGCCGTTGCCGGTGTTCTCGTACCGGTTGTACGGTTCGACCGTATCCTTGAGACCGCCGGTCTCGCGCACGATGGGCACCGTGCCGTAGCGCATGGCGATGAGCTGGGTCAGGCCGCAGGGCTCGAACAGACTCGGTACCAGCAGCGCGTCCGCACCGGCGTAGATCATGTGCGCGCGGCCCTCGTCGTACATGATGTTCGAGCAGACGCTGCCCTTGTAGGCGTTCTCGTAGTAACGGAAGGCGTCCTCGTACATCGAGTCGCCCGTGCCGAGCACCACGACCTGCGTGTTGCCGTCGATGAGCTGGGGCATGATGGCGTTGATGAGGTCGAGACCCTTCTGGTTGGTCAGGCGGGAGATGAGGCCGATGACGAACTTGCCGTCGTCCACCTCCAGACCGAGCTGCTCCTGCAGCGCCTTCTTGTTCTTGCGCTTCTCGGTCAGCACATTCTGCGCGTTGTAGTTTGCGGCGAGCAGCGCGTCGGTCTCGGCGTTCCAGAGGTCCACGTCGATGCCGTTGACGATGCCGCGCAGCTTGTGGTTGTGATAGCGCAGGTGCGCGTCCAGATTTTCGCCGAAGAACGGGGTTTGGATCTCGCCGGCGTAGGTGTTGCTGACGGTGGTAATCATGCTGGCGTAGCTCAGACCCGCCTTGAGCATGTTCGCGTTCACCCAATCCTGCTGCAGCACGGCATAGTCGAACAATGCGTCGGGCAGATTCGTCCAGTATTTGACAGTCTCCGCGTTGTAGATGCCCTGGAAGCGCAGGTTGTGGATGGTCAGCACGGTCTTGGCGCTCGCCACCGGCGTGCCGCCGAACATCGCCTGCTGGAACACGGGAACCAGCGCCGCCTGCCAGTCGTGGCAATGGATGATGTCGGGCACCCAGTTCATGTAGTTCAGCGCCGCCAGCGCCGCCTTGGCAAAGAAACAGAATTTGGGGATGTCATCCACGAGGTTGGTGTAGGGGGTGCCCCAGTTGAAGAACTCCTCGTTGTCGATGAAGTCGTAGACCACGCCGTCCCAGACATACTCCATGATGCCGACGTAATACTTGTGGCCGTCCGCGCAGAGGTCCATCATAAACTCGCCGCGATAGACCATTTTATCCTGCCACTTTTCGGGAATGCAGCGATAGCGCGGGAGAATAACCTTGACGTCGCAGTTCTGCTTCGTCAGCGCCTTGGGCAGGGCGTACATCACGTCGCCCAGACCGCCGGTCTTGACGAAGGGATAGCACTCCGAGCCGATGAACGCCGCGCTGCGGCGCGGCTCCGGCATTACGGGCGCAATCGGCTTCACGACGGGCGTCACAAGCGCTTCCCCAACCGAAGCCGCCTCCTCTGTGACGACGGTCTTGACGGCGGGCTCCTTCTTTTCGGCGGCCTTCCTGACCGTTTTCTTTGCGGGGGCGGCTTTCGCCGTCTTCTTGGCGGGCGCCTCCTCCGCAGGGGATTTTGCCACGTTCTTTTTTTGTTCTGCCATAAGTGCTCTCCTCCCGTTCTGTCCTTGCGCGTGTCCCGCGCGGAATTCCAGCCATATGATACCACGCTTTTTCGGAAAAGGGAACCACTTCCTTCGCTTTTTTTGAGGTTTTTTCGCCTGCCCGGGAATCGCACCGCGCCGGGAGCCGCTATTGAATCAGCGCTTCCTTAAAAGAAAGAACCGGCAGCGCGGCTGCCGGTTCTTCTTTAAAAGGAGGATAAAAAGGAAGAAGCACTTGTCTCTTGCAGGGATAACAATACAGGATAATTGTTAAAAAAGTATCAAGCAGAATGTGAAGAAAGTATAAAACTATTCATGCGCGTGGGAAATAATCCTCCCGTGCGACGCCTCGTGACGCGCAGAGGATCGAGCTTGGGCCGTCCCACGTCAGGGGTTTGCCGTCCAGGTCGGTGAGGCGGCAGCCCGACTCCATGGCGATCAGTCCCGCTGCGGCGAAGTCCCAGAGCTGGAGCCGCAGCTCAAAGAACAGGCCCACCGTGCCCAGCGCCAGCTGGCACAGGTCCCAGGCCGCCGAACCGGTGCGCCGCAGGTCGATGCAGCGTGCGAGATAGTCGGCGCAGAGGGCGAAGGTGCGCGGCGCAAGCTCCTGGTTGTACGCGGCGGTGCCGAAGAGCACGAGACTGTCCCGAAGCGGCAGATCGAGGGAGCGGATGGGGGCCCCGTTGCAGCGCGCGCCCCCGTTTCGCACGGCGGTGAGCATCAGGTCGGCGTAGGGGTTATAGACCGCCGCAAGCCACGGCGTCCCGTCCCGCAGCAGCGCGATCGACACGACAGAGGGGCGGAAGCCCGTGAGAAAATTGGTCGTGCCGTCGATGGGATCGACGCAGAAGGCGAAACCGCGCCGGTCGTCGTCGGTGAAGGCATCCGCGCCGTCCTCCTCGCCGATGAAGCGCGCCTCCGGCAGCAGCGCGCCCAGCGCCTCGAACAGGTACGCCTGCACACGCCGGTCATACGCCGTGACAAAGTTCCCGTGTCCCGCCTTCGCGGTCACGGATGCGCGGATATCCTCCGCCTCGCGCATGATGCGCCCCGCCTCACGCGCGGCGGCCTCGACCCCGCGCAGCAGCTCATTCGTATCCATAGCCCACGCTCCTTGCCTTTTTGCTCTATTGTACCGCATTGCGGGGAAATTGCAAGCGCAAGAAAATGGTTGACAGTTGTTATCCTTTGCGCTACAATAAATATAACAGCTGTTATCTAAAATGAAACCGGGAGGTATGTGAAGATGAACAGGCTCACCCTGTCAGACGGCGAGTGGAAGCTGATGAACCTGCTCTGGGACGAAAGCCCGCTGACGATCGGCGGCATGGTCGACGCCTTGCGCGGCGATACCGCGTGGACGAAGGCGACAGTCAACATCATGCTGGGCCGCCTCGCGGACAAGGGCGCGGTGCGCGTCGACGCCACGGGGCGGCGCAAGCTGTTCTACCCGCTGCTCGCGCGGGACGACGCCGTGCGGCAGGAGGCGCGCAGCACGCTCTCGAAGATCAGGACGGGCGGGCTTGGCCTGCTGGTCAGCACGATGGCGCGGGAGAGCGACCTGAGCGACGCGGAGATCGACGAGCTGTACCGCATCCTGAAGGAAGGGAGGCGCGGGCATGGCTGATTTGACGTGGGCGTTGTCCTCCTGCGTGCTGATTCTTGCGGTGGCCGGCATTCGCGCGGCGTTCGGCGGGCGAATGCGTCCGGGGCTGCGGTACGCGCTCTGGGGGCTGGTGCTGCTGCGGCTGCTGCTCCCGACGCAGCTCTTCGCCGCGCCGTGGGGCGTCTCGGCGGAACTGCCGGAACGGGTCGTCTATCTTATGCCTGTCGAGCGGAGAGAGCTTTCTGACAGCAAGATGTTTTCGAGCAATACAGACGTTCTGCGGAGCGACGAGGTGCAGGATTTCTATGAGCTGCTGCGGGACGAGCGAACAAAAACGGAACCGACCGACCACCATGCGACAGCGGCCACGCGCTATGCCGCGCGTTGGAGCGTTTCCGACATTGTCCTGAGCGTTTGGCGTGTGGGCATCGCTGTGACCGCCGCAGTATTCCTCGCCTCGAACCTGCGCTTCCGCGCACAGCTCCGCAAACGCCGCAAGCCGCTTGACGTCGATTGCCCGCTGCGGGTGTACGCCGTCGAAAGCCTCTCGTCCTCCTGCCTGTTCGGGAACGCGATCTATGTCGCGGCGGAGACGGCGGCGGACGAAACGCTGCTGCGCCATGTCCTCGCGCATGAGCTGAGCCACCACCGACACGGCGACCACGTTTGGACGCTGCTGCGCTGTGTCGCGCTGACGCTGCACTGGTACAACCCGCTGGTATGGTGGGCGGCGGCGCTGTCGCGGCAGGACGGCGAGCTGTGCGCCGACGCGGGCGCGCTCAAGCGGCTGGGCGAGGACGAGCGGGAGAGCTACGGCGCGACGCTGATCGAGCTGTCGGCGCGCCGCGCGGCGAGGGCGTCGCTGCTCTGCACAGCGACTGCGATGACCAACGGCAAGCGGTCGCTCCGTGAGCGCGTGACGATGATTGCGCGCCGCCCGTGCATGAGCGCCGCAGTCGCGCTCGCGGTGGTGACGTTCGCCGCTGTCGCCGCTGGGTGTGCGTTCGCAGGGGCGGCGTCTGCTCCAATGACCGAGAAGGAAGCGCTGGACGCGCTGGAGGCAAGCGTGACATGGCAAAGCGACGGCCAAGGCGAGAGCTACGTCGCCTTTACGCTGCCCGAAGCATACGGACGGGCGGAGGATTGGGGCATCCGCATCGCAGGCCGCGCCGTCTACCCGGACGGCACGAGCAGGAGCGTTCATGAATACGAGCTGCTCCCTGACGTATCCGATTGGGAAGCGGGGCGTGAATACACGATCCGGGCGGACAACCTGACGGAGCTGACTTTTCAGGCGACGCTGACCGGGCAGGACGGCAAGCTGTATGAGCGCGGGTTTGATGTGTTTCTTCCCGGGTTCGTCATTGAGGAAGATGCAAGCGCCAACGCCGGGCAAGCTGTCAACCGGGACGTCGAATCAGGCGGTGAAAGACGACAGATTCAGGACGATCTGCTTGCTCAGCTTTCACCCGCCGACGTGCGCCTGCGCTGTTATGACGGCGACGGATTGCGGGGCAGCGTAAACGGCGCGTCGGCGCTGACGGCGGCGGACTACCTCGCGGCTTTCGCAGAGATTGAATGGACAGAAGCTGATCCAATGGATGAGGCCGACCGCGCGGATGGGCACATTGTGCTGGATGGGCCCGGCTGGCGGCTTACAAGCTATCAAAGCTCGCGCAAAGTGCTGATCGAGGCAAACGGCGGGGAGCTGTGGCTGATTGCCCGAAACATTCCTGACACGCAGTATTCATGGATATCCTACGCGACGTTGGAAAACTGGTATCTGGACGCGCTGACGGCGGAGCGGCGCCGCGCCGACGGCACGCCGCTGACAGGGGAGGAACTCAAAGCGTGGCGCGACGCGCTCGCGACAATGCAGGACGAAGAGTTGAATCTCGCCGCCTGCTTTTTCAGCTCGTACTACGCCGACCCGCGCGACCTTGACCTGAGTGAGTTTCTCGCCTACTACCCGCTCTCCGAGCCCGTGGAGGACGAGGCGGAGATCGACGCTCTGAATATCGACTGGGAAACCGAGGATGAGAACGGCGTCCGCCGCCCCATGACGCTGGACCGGATGCCCGTGCCGGTTCATCGCTACCGCGTGTCCCGCATCAACGACGCGCTGATGCAATACGCAGGCATCACGCTGGACGACCTGACCACCGACTGGCGGCGCGACGAGCGGATGCTCTATGCGTCGGCGTACGACGCCTTTTACAACTTCACCAGCGACTTTGGCCCCGGCGTGTTTGTGCCGCGCTACGGCGAGCGCGACGGCGACGCGGTGACGCTCTGGTCGAACGGCGCCGTGCTCAGGCTGCGGCTGTTGGACGAAGGCTATCAGATCCTGTCCCACCGGGCGGAAGGCGAAACGGCGCGATAATTTACGTCTCGTTCACAATTTCGTGATGATTGAGAAACAAATCCATGCTATCATACGGACACTCCGAATGGGGAATCACTTCCATACAGATGAGAAGGAGGATATAAAACATGGAAATCACGCTGGAGCAGGTCGATCAGGTGCGCGAGCGCACCGGCTGCACCTATGAGGAAGCCAAGACGGCGTTGGAGGGCGCGAACGGCAACGTCGTGGACGCCATCATTGCCATCGAGAAGGAGAACGGCGTCGGCATCAACATCGACGTGAACGAGAAGCTCAACGCGCTGGTCGAGAAGATCAAGGCGGCGGTGCAGAAGGGCAACGTCAACCGCATCCGCATCCTGCGCGGTGAGGAGGAGCTGGCGAACATTCCCGTCAACGCTGGCATCGCGGGCGGCATTCTGGGCGTCCTCGCCGGTCCCGCCGTGCTCATTTCCGCAGCGGTCGCGGGCGTTGTGGCGAAGTTCGGCTTCAACTGCCGCTTTGAGCTGGTCAAGGCGGACGGCACGGTCGAGGAGATCCTCGGCGAAGAGCCCGAAGCGGAGCAGGACGAGCAGAGCGAGGAATAACCCGATCACAAAAGAGACCGCAACGAAGGTCCGTAAATCAAGAATAAACCGGGGCGACAGAAAGCTGTCGCCCCGGTTTTTTGCTTGCGGTAATACGATTTTCCCGTGAAACCCGGAAAAAGACTATCGTATTTTAAGAAAATCGTATTATTTTGCGCCCAACCGCTTGGCAACGGCAATCAGCACGTTCAAGTCCTCGTGAGCCAAAAAACGAGAGCATTGAATCAGTTCATTCAATAAGGTGGGCGCTTTTTGCTCGCTGTCAAAAAAGTCCTTTGGAGTGATGTCGAAGTATTCACAAATAGACAGGAATTCCGAGAGCGAAGGAAGCGCCCGACCGGAAGAAATGCTTTGGACATAGCTTTTGCTGTGCCCCAGGTCCAGGCTCATTTTGTATTCGGACACACCTTTTTGAATCCTCAATTCAGTGATTTTTTGGCGAATGTAATCATCGTTCATTCATTCCATCTCCCCTGCTTTTTGTATAGTAAGCTAATTTGAACGAGAATATGGACGATAATATTATCGATTATTGTTGACATATACCGATAAAAATAGTATAATCCAAATTGGCTGTTCCAGCCGCGACAATCCGATGACCGAAATTTGAATGGGAGAAAAAGATGAACAGGCTCAGTCATTACAATATTTACCTGGAGATGAAGAATGGAGAGGGGCTTCTCATTCAGGGGATGTACGGCTCCTTTGACGTTGTCGAGCCGGATATTTACGCTGCCCTGCGCCGCATCAGAGAGGAACAGAGCGGTATGGTGCGTGACGGCCGGTTTCCTGAGGATATACTCGCAGCCATGAAGCGGCGCGGGTACATAACGGAGCTTGACCCGGACGCGGAGGTTGAGCAGTTTAAGAAAATCTGCGGAATTATATCCGGGAAGAGAAAAAAGGGCATTGAGCTCACCATCATCCCCACCTACAACTGCAATTTTCGGTGCGAATACTGCTTCGAGGGACCGCTCCAGGAGCGCGGCGGCAGTATGCTCGCGCCCGTGATGTCGGAGGAGCTCGTCGACGCGACCTTCGCGGCGCTGGACAAATACATCGCCGCGGGCTATACGTCCGAGGCGCTTGCGCTCTTCGGCGGTGAGCCGCTTCTTCGGAAAAATTACGGCATAGTCCGGTCTATCTGCGAAAAGGCTGCGGAAAGAAAGCTGAAAATCTCCTGCGTTACTAACGGCTACGACCTCGACCGCTATCTGGAGCTTATCAAGGAGTTCGGCTTCGATGGCCTTCAAATAACAATAGACGGCGTGGGCGAGGGACACAACAGGCGGCGCTTCCTCGCGGGCGGACAGGGGACGTTTGAGAAAATCAGCGAAAACGTCGGCCTCGCGCTGGAAAACGGCGTCAACATCGTGCTGAGGACAAATGTGAACCGGAAGAATCTCGACGAGATAAAAAAGCTGGCGGAGTACTACACGAAAAAAGGCTGGACAAATTACGAAAATTTCCGCTTCTATTTCAAATCCACGCACAAATGCTACGAGCTCGTTGAAAATCAGTACAGCGACATAGAGCTTTTGGGCGAGCTCGGCTCCGTGTGCGCCGAGCTCGGCTTGGGCGACAGCGGCGAATTTGTCAGCAGCAGCTACTTCGGTCTGAAGAAGATGCTGCGGAAAATGCTCAAGGGGAAGTCATTCGCCCCGGTCAGCACGACATATTGCGGCTCGACAAACGGAATGCTCGTGGTGGACCCGTTCGCAAACCTTTACCCCTGCTGGGACATTGTGGGCAGGGACAAGCTCGCCGTGGGTAAGGTGGACGTGGCAAACGGCGAATTTGTGTTTAACGATCAGTACGACGCCTGGAAGAACCGCACGGTTGAAAAGATCGAGCGGTGCAGCCGCTGTCCCTACGCGCTGTTCTGCGGCGGCGGCTGCCCGGCGTTCGCGCGGGTCGAAGGCGGAAGCATATACTCCGCCTACTGCGACGATTTCCAGAGGATTTTCGACGGCGTGGCCGTGGAGGTATGCGAGGAATTTTTGAACGCTTGAGTGTGCTCCGCGCAGTCCGTCAGCCGCATATGGCGGTCGGCGCTTGGCATATAAAATTTCTTACGAATGGAGATACACACTGATGAAAGAGCTGAATAAGAACTACAATGCTGCTGATACGGAAGTGTTCATCGATGAGCTGGAAACACGCGAGGAGCTTTTCTGCTACAAATTCAATAAAAGAAAAGGAACTTGTGGCATATATTTCTAATTAATAAGTAGTGTTATCAGCTAAAACACGGAGGCTCATATGCGGGTGAGCCTCCACCCGTGTATCACATACTTGCAGGTGAGCACTTATGGACGGTATGACATATGTAAACGGTAAATAAGTCGTCCCATTTACAGAGCCAAGGCGTTATGCCATAAT
>CAMKFK010000005.1 GCA_946411835.1 uncultured Clostridia bacterium | reverse complement strand
GAAAGGGTGGCGCTCGATGTTTGCTCGATTCTGTTATCTTCTTGACATTGGCGGATTCCCGCAGACCGTTTTTTACGAACACATTACTGCGCGCGCATCTTGGCGAAGCAGTCGCTGCAATAGACCGGACGGTCGGTCTTCGGCTCGAACGGAACGCGAGCCTCGCCGCCGCAGTTGGCGCAGACAGCGGTGAAGTACTCACGCGGGCCGCGAGCGGCGTTCTTGCGAGCGTCGCGGCAGGCCTTGCAGCGCTGCGGCTCGTTCTGGAAGCCGCGCTCGGCGTAGAACTCCTGCTCGCCGGCGGTGAATACGAACTCATTGCCGCATTCCTTACAGACTAAGGTCTTGTCTTCGTACATGTTTTTGCCCTCTCTTTGATTCAGAAAAATATAACAAACAACCTGGGTTGTCGGTTATTGCATCAATTAACCGTCAGCGTTCTCGCCCGCCTCCAACTGCCGCGCGACCTTGCGGCGGACGCGCTGCACCGCGTTGTCCACGGATTTGAGCGGTCTGTCTACCAGCTTTGCGATTTCCTGGCAGGACAGGCCGTCGAGATAGTACCCCAAAATCTTTGCCTCGAACTCGGACAACTGCTTCTTGGCGCTCTCCAACACGCTCCGCACATAGTCCCGATCCGCGATAAGCAGCTCGGGGTCGGCGGAAGCCATATCAAAGACGCCGGTGGCGTAAGAATCGCTGTCAAAGAAAGGGTAATCCAGAGAAACCGACTCATTGAGCGGCGCGTTCTTGCCGCGCGCCGCCGCGCGAAGCGCGGAGTAAAGCTGGTTGCGGATACAAACCTCCGCAAAGGTTCGAAACGACGCGGCGCCGTCCGCCCGGTATTCGCGGATCGCACGAAGAAGACCGAACATCCCCTCCTGAATCAGATCCTCACCGTCGCCGCCCGTCAGGAACAGCGGACGCGCACATGCCCGAACCAGCGCGTAGTACCGCGCGGCAAGAACGGCCTCAGCCTCCAGCTCCCCTGCCGCAGCGCGGACGCAAAGCGCTTCATCCGTCACGTCGTCAGGTAAAAACGGCATCGTCTCAAATCTCATTGCCATAGCGCATTATACCTATATTTAAATTCATTTGTCAAGCGGAACCGCTATTTTTTTTAAAGAACGATAAAAGTCAACTATCAATACACCCAAAATTTAGCAAAAATAATTGTGCATTTTGCGCAACGCCAGTAGACCGCCGCGTATTTTCGCGCCGATCTAAAGGAAATATTCACTTTGGGCTGCATATTATCTCCTCCCAACCTGCCCGCCGGCAGCGTATTGTCTCAGGTTGATGTGTCTTACAGGGCGATCTGTGCAATCCCCAGCTCCGCGAGGCAGTCTGCGAAAACCTCGTTGCTCGACCGATAGCCGAAGATCCTCCGAGGATAGTTGTTCATCCAGTCTTCCGTTTCCGCAATCTGCTTTGCAGTCACCTTGGCAAAATCCGTGCCCTTCGGATGCTTGCGCCGCGCCATGCCGTTCTGGTTCTCGTTCGTCCCGCGCTCGAAGGATGAATACGGATGGCAGTAGTACAGCTTCGTGCGCTTGCTCTTCTTGTTGATGTACGAGCCTTCCATACCCTCGGTGTCGGAAAACTCGGTGCCATTGTCAACTGTAATCGACTTGAAGACGGCGCGGAAGGTTTTGACGCCGACCTTCTTCTCCAGCCGGTCAAGCGCCCGCGAGATCGTGGCAGCTCTGCGATTCTTGACCTTGATGATGATCTCCTTGCGCGTCTTCCTTTCGGTCAGCGTGAAAAGAGCGGCTTTGCCCTTGTTCTTCGCGCTGTAGACGGTATCGCCCTCCCAGTGACCGAACGTCTCGCGCTCCGCCACCTCATCGGGACGTCTTTCAATGCTCTCGCCAGCCGGTGCGCGGCTGATCTTGTCTTTCTGCAAATGCTGGTGCTTTGTCTTGCGGATGCCGCGCCGAGGCAGATCTGTCATGCTCAAATGCAGGAAGACCCCTTTTCGGATATAGCTGTAGATCGTGTTTTTCGAGACCCAGTTATCGAAGGTCTTTCCTTGCTGACGCGCGTATCCGATCAGCGCAGCCGGACTACAATCGTTCTCGATGATGGTTTTCTCAATCCAGCTCGCGTACTCATAGTCATCGCCGATCTTGAGCTGCGGTCCCTTTGCCGCCATGTGTTCGCGGTACTTCTCGTGTGCAATATCGGGGCTGTACGCCTCGATTAGCTCCCATGTTTCGCCGTCCAACCGTTCATACCGACCGCGCTTGATCTCACGCCACACGGTCTGCCGACTGACGCCCAACAGCCGCGCCATCTCTGGATTGCTTTTTTTCTCCTTCAGCCACTTCTCTATATTAAGCCGATCCGTCAGCGTTAAATGACGATAGTGCCGACGCGCTCTGACCTTTTCCTTCATAACAAGCACTCCTTCTTCGCCTTGCATTGTGTCGCATTGTGTCGCAATGTGCTGTCATTCTAGGACACAATTGGATGGTTTGTCAAATTTTGGGAAAGGCGCGTCGGCGCTTTTTCTTCGGACGGATTGCGTCGTAACCTTGTAATTCGCCTTCCGTGTGTTATAATGGACGCAGGACATATGAACTGACCTTACACGCGGAGGTGTTGTTCCATGACAAGGCGTGAGAGCGTCTTTTTGGCAAAGAAACTGTTTACGGAGCTGGTGTTCAATACAGCATATATCGAAGGTGTCAACGTAACGTTCCCGCAGACACAGGCGATTCTCGACGGCGCTGTCGTCAATAATGTGCCGATTTCCGATATTCAAACCGTGCTCAATCTGAGGGACGCTTGGCGCTGCTGCCTCGATACGCTCGACGAACCGCTGACGCTCGACTACGCCTGCAAGATCAACGCTCTGGTGTCGAGAAACGAAAGCCTTGCATGGGGAACGCTGAGAACCGGCACGGTCTGTGTAAGCGGAACGGACTATGTACCGCCGATTCCTGACCCGGATGCTGTCAGGGCGGAGGTCGAGCGCATCGCCGGTCTGTCCAACCCGTGGGAGCGCGCGACGGACTATTTCTGTTACGCAGTCCGTTCACAGCTCTTTTGGGACGGGAACAAACGCACCTCGACCATTGTTGCAAGCAAAATCCTGATTGCCGAGGGCGCAGGCGTCCTCACCATCGGCAAAGCGACCGCCGTTGATTTCAATGAAGCGCTGCTGCATTACTATGACACGAACGACCCCGCGCCGCTGCGAGCGTGTCTTCACCGCTGCGTGAAGACGCTCAACCAGCCACAGAGGATCAAGCGCGACGATGCGCAAAAGAGAACACATTCATCGCCGGAGCGATGACAGGAGGCGGGATTGCGCGTTTGCACTCCCGCTCCTTTTGTTGTTTCCGGCAACACAGCGTTTCAGAAGCCGGCGAGAACTCAGCGCGGATCACGTTCTGACAGCGCCGAAAAAGAAACGCCATTGTCGCGGTCAGCGTCAAGGCGGTGTGTCCGCCACGCGCGGACGGTTATTCGGTTTATGCAAATCTTTACTCATGTTTAGGTTACTTCTTTCTCGGAATGTAGAAGCTATCGTTAAGTAAGTCATAACCTTAATTACTAAATTTCGGAGAACCCCCACATGACCGAAAAAGAGCTGAACGCCTTGCGAAAACAAGGCGTCTATGATAGAGTATAGGCGTGAAAGCAGACGGTCGTCCGAATCGGAGACACCCGCGCTCTCCGTAAAGGGAGCGCCGATGAAAGCGGTCGCCGGTTGATAGGAGTTCGACGCAAAAGCCCCGTTCGGCTTCACGAAACGCTGCACTAAGAGGGTGGGCAACTTTCTGAGCAGCTTCAGACCGGCGCAGATGGTGGAGCATACTGCGCCGGTCGCCTTTTGCAGCTTGGCGATACTTGGCCACGCGCGATTCTTGCCGCCCTGATACATCAGGATTGCCAGATAGACGACAAAGGCAGAGGCGGTCAGCTCATAGCCTAAAGCGTCCCGTCTGACGCGCGTATAGCCTTCTTTCAGCACGGAAAGGTTGAGGGCATACTCATTCCGTCCGTAGCCCACGCCGCCGATCTCGGCACAATAGCGCTTTGTGGGCGCGATGGTAAGGTAGCCGAGCCTTGCCAGCGCATTTACCGAGGATTTGACGGTAGCGGCTGAAACGTTGGCAAGACGCGCAAGCTCGGCATATCCTTTCCTGCAAGCGCCGAAGGCGTTGCTGAAGGCGAACAAAATGCAGCCGACACGCCGCGCCGTGTAGGAAAGACGGTCGTCGCAGATCAGCGCGTTCGGGCATTTGAAGTAGGAACGCTTTTTCATTTTGATTTTCCTTTCCAAAAAATGGCAGACGGTCGTTTGACCGCCTGCCTGTTGTAATTTTGTTCTGTTTTGTCCAAAAAAGATGATGCGTCAAAAAACACCCCCTCTATGTGGTTCGTCACAGCGTTTTCAGCGTGCGCCGAGGGTAATTTCACATCCTCCGAAAGTGTCGCGCAGAGGCGCGAAAAATGGGGTTTACCGCGATTCGTCCTCGCGGGAGGCATTTTTCATCCTTGCCAGCTCGTAAAGGAGCGCGATACGAACGTCATAAACGGGATACCTTGCGTTTGGCTTGCTGCGGTCATACCAAAATTCCCCGTCTGTAAAAAAGCGCGGGAACATATCCGCGAGACGATAGACGGAAACACGGTAAACGCCGTGCTGACGCTTTTGCGACGCCACCCATGAATGGTGCATTCCATTGGTTACAGAGATCAGGTTAAGTTCGGGATAGTAGATGCCGTTGTAATCGCCGAGGTCGGAGTGAAAGCCGCGCGTCAGGATGGAGCGCAGGGCTAAAAAGGTCTTTTCCCAGTCGTATGGGCTGGAGACAACCGTCTTACCCTCTGAACTGATCTGCTCCATACCTCCGCATTTCGCACCGAGCCGATAGCCAAAATCCAATACGCCCCGCCAATCCCGTGTCTTGTAGCGCGGCGCATAAACCAATTCACACGCCGCGCTGCTGCGTATGTCCTCCAGGATCGCTTCCATCAGAAAATCCAGCAGCTCCAGCCTTGCCCGCGCATCGAGCGTTTCGTCTGCGTACTGGAGCCAATGCTGTATGCGCGAGAGCGTTCCCTCGTACTCTGCCGCCTGCGACATGAAATAGTTGCTTTTCAGCTTTCTTCGATACTGCCGCTCAAACAGGCTTTTTCGGACATTGAGCCATTTCATCCTTGTAGTCCTCCGACAGATGGCGTTCCAGCAGCCTGACCAATGTACTCCGAACCGGGTCTATGGCTGCCGCTCGAAAGTGAAAGAGGTCAACCAAGGCGTCGCAAGCGCCGCACCAGTCGTTTCTCATCAGCGCGAGCTTCATCTCGCTCAGCTCGTTCAGATAACCGAGAGGCTCTGAGCCTTCGACCCGCTCCGGCATTCTGCCATTGGTACGCTCGCCTTTCAACAGCGCCAGCAGCTCCGCGCAGTTCTGCCTCGCGCGAGCTTGATTCCCCTTGTAAAACGGCAGGGACAGGATGCCTTCTTTCACGTCAAGAACAACTGTGTACAAGTATAACACGCTCCTTCACTCGGTCAAGTCAAGCCGCAACTGCTCCGGCTCAAGCTCTTGTATTTCGACGATCTTGACGTCGCCGTATCGCTCAAAAACAAGCGCCAGTTTCTCCTTCAGCCCCTGCGCGGTCTCGGACGTGCCGCCGACTTCAACGACGATTCGCAGCATACGCAAACTCCCGCGCATAGCCCTTCTCCTCGAACAGGCAGTCCGTGCAGACGTCCTCACGCTCATCGCCTACCTTGCGGCTTTCCCATCCTGCGGCGCGTATGGCTCTGACAGCCTCCTGAAAACTCAGCTCCCCCGGCAGACGCTTCTCACAACAGTCGCAGACCGGGGTGTAGTTGCCGAAATAATTTTCAATCATATTGCTTTTCTCCTTATAGGCTTGATACAATCCACGCATCCAGCGCCAGCAGCGCAATCGTTACGCCCAGCTCACAGATCGAGCCTGTCGGAATCGACGCGACGTGAAAGCGTTTTCTTGACTGTGGCCAGAGCCACATAATGCCGGAGGGATTGAACGTGTCCAATATGAGGTGGGACAGCATCCCGATGCCAAGCCCTGCAAGAAGCGCCAGCCAATCAGATATACCCGCGAGGCGCAGCGCAAGGCTCAGCGCGGCGAGGAACGCCGCCGTGAAGGTCGGCGTAGAAAATAATGCCGAAGAAAACTGCCCGTATCATCCCAGCAGGCGTCCACGTTGTACCAGCGACCGTTTATACAGACCTTGTTCCACGCATGGCTGCCGCCGCTCGCGAGTCCGTGGATGATGTAGCTGTCAACGCCAAGCTCCATCAGCATCCACGAATACACGTTGGCGTATCCGTCGCACACGACCTTATTGTTTTCCATGAAGCCTACAAGATCGTGTGCATTAGGTCTCGCTCCCGTTGCTGCTTTTGCGGCTTTGCTGTACTCGGAATAGTCGTAGGACGCAAGACGGCACAACAGGTCATGGCAATGGATGACGCGCCCATATTCCGTCATGCTCCGTAAGGGAAACAGACAGCTGAGGTAAAAGCGCCGCAGGGCTTCGGCATACTCCTCGTCCTGATAGACGTCGAGCCAGTTTGTGACGCTGGCGGTCGCTTCAGACGCTTGGGAGTAGCTGTCGATGATGATGCGGTAGCGCCTGTTCTCGACGGTCTGAACCTCAAAGGGATAGTTCCCTCGCGGGTCGGTCAGTCCCAGAAGGGGCATAGTTTTCTTGCCTCCGTCCCAATCAAGGTTTTCACGAAAGAGCGCAATGTCGTCTTGCGGGCAGACGTCCGAAAAACACACCTCAACGGCTCTGTGCAGATAGGTCATTGCTTTTCTCAACTGCGCGAGGGCGTCCTCGTAAGAATCCGTGCGGAGCATGATCGTCTTGGGTGTAAGCTCTTTCCCGTCCTTCGGGATACAACGTTCGGGATACGCATAATCCAACAGGTTGCAGACGATTTGGTGCATCTCGCTGTAGGTGACGAAGTCTCCATCGTCGGCAATCAGCGGCGCAAGCCCACGCTCCCGCGCCACATACTCGATAATACCAACATCATCCGTTTCCCAGCGCAGGAGACGGGACAGTATGGTGAAGAATTCTTCATCCGTGATTTCGCCCGTTCCATACATCTGATTGCCGATTCCCTGCGTCACGCCTGCGGCGTAGAGCCACGCGACCGCATCGGCATACTTCTCCGGCACGTCCGTAAAGGGGCACATCTGCTCCGGCTCTGCGCCGCAGGCGCGGTACAATAGCAACGCGGCATCGAGGCGCGTCGGCTGCGCGCCTGTTTCAACGGCGTCGTCCAGAAATCCATAGACGGACAGCCGCTTGGTCGCCATCTCCTCCAAAGCAGCCGTATAGCTGCCGCCCGGCGAGCGGTCAGCAGAAAAGCGCTGCTCCTCCACAGCATGAGCTGAGGGCAGCAGCGCTTCCATCAGAATGCACAGCGTCATAGCGCCGGAAAGCATCTTCCGCAATACGGAAGGAGTCGTCATGTTTTGTATAACCTCCTTGTTATATTCATTTTATCAATGCCCACCATAAAACGTCGGTCTCCCGATAGATGTGAACCCTCTGACGCCCGTTACCACCGTGCCGTTTGTGCTGCTGGCGCAATGGATAATCAGCAGTTCGTCGTCCTCGTCGCGTCCCCCGACAATGCCGACGTGGGAATCACCGGGGTAAAACACAAGATCGCCCGGCATGGCGTCCGCCCACAAGATCGGCGAGCAGTCTCTGTGCTGCATGGTTGCACCGCCTCCGTGACCGGGATAGTACGCGCCGTCTGTGGCATTGTAAAACACCCAATCGACGAAGCCGCTGCAATCCAGCCCATAGGGACGGTAGGTTCCGCTGGTGCTGTTGCCGTCCGCCCATACCTTTTGCAGCGTTCCCCAGCGGCTGTCCCAGCCGAGCACGAGGCTTTTCCCGCCCCAAAAGTACGTCACCTTGCCGACAAGAGAACAGGCGGTCTCCACCACGGCGCGGCGCTCAGCCGAGAGATCAGAGGGCAGACGCCGCAAAACCTCCGACGCCTCCACGTTGTACGCCGTCAGGCTGCCCACCAGCTCCGTGAGCATGGCGCGCTCCGCGAGCAGCTCAGTCATTGCCTCTGTCTGCTGCGAGGAAAAGCCGTAGACGGACGGCATATCCGCCGCCGTCCTCGGCGTCAGCGTGATGGTGAGGTTTCGCTCCGTCCAACTGTCGTCGCCGTCGCTGAGATCGCTGTCCGTGTGTTCAATGGTCTCCACCTCCGACGCAAGCTCATTCATGTCCCAAAACACCGCCTTCAGCCGCTCAATGCGGTCGGCGTCCATCGTAACGACGTCAGCCGCGTCTTCTCCGTCGCTGCCGGCGACCTTCGCGGCGAACACAGCCAAAACCTCTATCCAATCCGCAGTGGAGCCCTCCACGGTGATGTTGTCATAGGTGTCCGCGTCTTGCAGCTCCTCCAGCCGAGCATTGAAGTCGTAGTTGATCTGCGCGATTGCCGCCGAGAGCGGCACGGCGTCCGGCGGCGTGGCTTCGTTGGCAAAGAGGATGCCGAAGGGTGAGGCGACGACGGCGGCGACCAGCAGCATATAAATCAGCAGGATCACGCTGCCGCCTACGCCGAAAACAGAAAGCAGTCCCTTGACTGCGACCCTTGAAATAACCTTGACGGCTTGCTTGCCGGTATCGGCAAACGAATCCGCCGCTGCCGCGTTAGCGGATTCGCCTTCCCGCCTTCGGCGGCGAGCTTTTTGCGAAAGCCTTCTTGCAAGCCTTCGCCCCGACCGCCGCGCCGTCTTCGCTGATCCCGCCAGCAGACGCCGTCCCACCGACCTTCGTTCCTTCGGCGCGGGCGCTTGCTCTGCCGCCGCATCGCCGCTCTTCGGAAGGTTCTGCGCCGTGCGGGGCGCGGCGTCGGAACGGGATATCTCCGCGTCAACGTCTCGACGAGCGTCCTTCCGCTTTCGCAATGCGTTGTTGATTGCCTTCCGAAGGTGTCGTTTCCTGACGTAAGACTGTTCGCCCTGTCTGCTCTCCGCCGTGCTGCTCCCACCCAGACGCGGCGTCTCGACCGTGCCGCGTTGAGACGTATTCGACGTCGCCCTCGCTGTGGTTTTCCCGCGCCTTGTCCCCGTGCGTTCGCCTTGACTCGGCTGCTCCGGCGCGGTCTGGCGGGACGCTGTCTGCGGAGGCTCCGCAGCGGGTTCGTGTTCTTCTTTCGGCTTAGTTTCTTTTACTCTCTGTACGCCCTTTCGGGCGAGGCGATAAGTGCCGACCGCAAGACGGACAGCATCCTTTCCACCCAGAGCCGCCTCTCTGCTGCCGTACTCTTCAACGCTGTCTGTCGCATAATGCACGGGTTCCGCTCCCTTGGGTCGGCGCTGGTCTCCCGCCTTTTCGTAGTCCTTCCTCAAAATGTCCGTCGCCTCTTTGGGCGCTGCGACGGTCTGCCGAGCCTTGGGCGACGGCATAGCGGGCTTTATTTTTATGTCAGACATGGCGTTACTCCTCGCCGGGTTTGGTGGAAAACAGCTTGTAAAGCATCGTATTCTTCGGGAAATCGTTCACAAACGGCACATAAGCGCCACCGACCTTCATCAATCCTTGTCCCGGTTTCCTGTTTTTGACATACGCCATCTGCTGCTCGGACGTACCCAGCAGCTCGGTCAGCTCGGCAATGGCGTTCGGCGACTGGCTGAGCATCAGCAGAAACTCGCTGTTTTCAAACATATTACGCGCCGTCTCGGAGTTCAGGCAGTCCTCGACGTTCTGCGTGATGCCGGTCAGATCGGCATAATACTTGCGGAAGCGCCTCCAGCACATACTAAGAAACTCAGTGCTGTAGGGATTGGAAAAGAACAGATACAGCTCGTCCACATAGACGTGCGTGAACCGCTTTGCCGCGCGGTTGCGGATGACACGGTTGAAGATGGAGTCCAGCATGACCAGAAGTCCAATGGGTTTAAGGTTCTCGCCGAGATCGTGAGTATCAAAGCAGATGATCCGGCTGCTTGTGTCAACATTCGTCTGGTGCGCGAACACGTTCAGGCTGCCGGTCGTAAAAAGCTCCAGCGCAAGCGCAATTTCTTTTGCCAGCGGCTCCTCCTGCCGCAGCAGATCCTCATGCAGATCAATCAGCGTAGGCGGATCGCCTTTGTAGTTTTTGATATACTCGCGGTAAACGTTCGCCGTGCAGCGGTCGATGATGGACTTCGCCCGCGCGTCGATCTTATCCTCGCCCATGATCTGCGCGCAAAGCGACATGATGAAGTCGCTCTTCGTCCCAAGCGGATTCTTCTTTTTCTCTCCATCGTCCGAAATATCGAGCGCATTGATATGGTTGTCGCTGTCTGCGGAGATACAAATGACCTCGCCGCCCAGCGCACGCACAAGCGGACCGTACTCGCGTTCCGGGTCAATTATGATGATCGTGTCGTCGTTGGACATGGCGCGCTGGGCGATTTCCTGCTTCGTTGCCATTGACTTGCCGGTGCCAGACGTACCTATAACAATGCCGTTGGCGTTCATTAGCTCGCCCCTGTTACAGACGATCAGGTTGCCGGATATGGCGTTGACGCCGTAATACAAGCCACCCTTATGCTGGATTTCCTGACAACGGAACGGCATGAGGACGGCTGTGCTTTCAGTGGTCAGTGTGCGCAGGGCGTCGATACGCCTGACGCCGTAGGGGAGCACGGTGTTCAAGCCGTCCTCCTGTTGGCAAAAAAGCGTACCGAACGAGCAGTTGTTGCCCGTCTGCGCTTTCAGCGATTCCGTATTCTGATTGAGCTGCTCCAAGCTGTCCGCAAGGTGTGTCAGCGTTACAAGACAGTACATAATCCGCTGGTCGCGCTCGGTAAGATCATTCATGTATTCCCTGCCCTCTTTGCGCATCTGCTCCAGATCATACGGGATGACCGCGCTGAAATTATCCCTCGCGTTCTGACGCTGCTGCCAACGTGTGATGTCTGAGTTGACCGCCATGTTGAGCTTATCTACCATTTTGATGGCTTCGCTCATCCCTTCGGGCACGATGTCGATGGAGATCATCATATCATAAGGCTCGTCCATCAGCGTGGTAATGATGTCGTCCTTGATATAGCTTCCGTAGTCGCGCAGGAACAAGACACGCCCGAACTTGCCGCCCATCTGATAGTAGCTGTCCTTGAAGGACAAGCGGTCCGGAGCTATGGTATCCCGGAAATCGTGCCCGCGCCGTAAGGTTCTGGCAAGATCAAACTGGAAATACTGTTCCTCGCCGGGACGGAAGAAATCGTGGAACAGGCGCAGGCGCTCGTTGATGTTGACGTCAACGAGTGTGGAATCCAACGGTGACAATCCGGCGCGGAGATCGGAAAAAACCCGGCTGAAGAAAATACGCGCCTCCTCCACGTTCTTTTTCACGACGGATACCGTAATGTACTTTTCTTGAATGAGGTTATTGCTGCCCGCAGCAGCGGAGATAATCGCCCCGTTCTGCTCGTTCCTGTACCGATCCAGCCCGTCATTCTTCGTCTGGAGCAGCAGCGTTTCGCCGAACTCCTTCTGGTTCAGCCGACGCTTGAACAGCGTGATTTTGACGCCCGCGTCAAGCGGCAGCGCATTGAGGAAGGCACAGTATGCCATAAAGAGCTGCACCTGCTTGTCATACGCCTCCGCCTTGTAGTTGACGTCGAAAAAGCGCCAGCTCTTGGAGAACTTGCCGCCGACCTCAAAGATGCCGTCTTTGTAGATGCGCTTGATGGGAATGGATTGCTGAACGCTTCGCGGGATAGAAATAGCGTCGCGCTCCGGGTTATGCAGATGCACTCTCACTTTTGTCTTCTCCCTTCTTCCTTTTTTGATGGCTCATGTCCAGATAGTAGTTCGTTGATTTCCACACACGATTGCCGGAAAGCAAAAAATGCGACTTGATGAACGCCCACACGAATTGCTCCAGCGTCATGCCGTTATACTTGAAAAAGCCGGCGACGGCAACGGGAGCCGCGCCCACGATACATACCCAGCTCACCGTCTCGTGGTTAAATACGCCCTGCAACGAGAAATGGAGCGCCACGGCGACGCCAACGGCAAGCACCGAGCAGATAAACTGCCGCATGGACAAGCCGAAAAAGATAGATTCCTTATAATTGCGTATTTCCTTCGGTATCTTGATTTCCATACTCTCTCCTTTCTACAGTCCGAACATATCCTTCGCAACGTGATCGGCGGCTTTTACCATGCCAACCAACACCAGCATATTGAAGATAACTCCGCCGAGGTAGCTCCACACTTGCGATGCCGCAGAGGCGTCAGGGTCAAAGGCGGGCGTCCCGCTGGACGCGAGCGCCGAAAAGACGATACACGCCAGCATAATGACCGCGCCCTCCATACAGACGCCGATGTAGCTTTTGATAAACGCCTTGCCAAAGCTCGCGGTATGCTCACCGGCGAAGGACGCCAGCGCAATAGGCGAGAGCGCAGAGTACAGGTAAAGCCTGAAAAAGCGTCCGTAGACGGTGAGTATCATTATGAATGCAAGCACCCAGATGACCGCGCCGCCCACAAACGCCACCAGATAAAGCGGGATACTCGCCAGAAATCCTACGTCCCTGATTTTCGCAATGACCTCATCTGGCAACGCCGCTGCTGTGCCCTCCATACCACCTACGCTGCTTGCCGCCGTTGCCACGATGCCGTTACAGACGCTGAAGATGTCCGTCAGTAAGTCCATTCCGTAGGTAATGCCCGCCTTGGCGAGGCAGAAAACAATAAACTGCTTCAGCACGAACTCCGGGCGCTGGAAGTCCCGAAAGGTTGCAGAGCTTTTAAAAAAGCTGATGGCGAAGAACAGCACCAACAGTCCGTAGCCTATAGCCTGCATTGCGCCGTTGATATTCGTCACAGTAGTCCAAATCGCGCCGCCCTTAAAGGTCTCCGGCGATTCGGTCAACAATGACCACATCTCCGCGAGCTTATCGTTCCATATATTCAGCGCGCCTTGCAGATGCTCGATGATCCATTCGTTGCTCAAATATCATTCGCCTCCTTTGTTGGAACGGAGACCCGCTTTTCAGCCGGTCTCCGTTCCGTTAATCCGTTAAATAGTGTTTTTGACCACCGCTGTTTGAACTCCGCAGGCGGTTCTTTTTTAGGAAACATGGAAAGCTGCACAGGACGCGCCGCGTACCGCTGGGCATTCCAGCATGGTTTTCCGGCTCTTGCTGTTTCCAGCTTCCATCCAGCAGCCTTCAGGCTGGTACCCGGTTCACTCTCCAGTATGAACGTGATGATCTTCTCATAGCCCTCTTTTCGGGCTCTCCGCGCCGCTGCCGCGTAAAGGAACGAGCAGGCATTTCGTGTTCCATCCGTGCAAAGCCGCGTTACCTCCAACGTTTTGCCATTGTCAAGACGTCTGCCTGTCGGTCTGCCCACGATTGCGACGCCGCATAGCCTGCCATCCTGATACGCTCCGATGCTCCACTTGTGACCAGTCGCCCGATCATGATGCCTGTGGTGCAGAATCACAAAGGCGTTAGCTTCATGCAGCGATATTTCCCGCTCCTCAAGCATCAGATCACGCCGATGGCTGTGAGCATTCCCTTTGCGAAGACGATCAACAGTCCGCCGGCAAGAAAGAGGAGGCCCTGTGTCCGCTGGCTGGCGTCATGGCTCTGGAGGCTTATGCCAACCTGTACGACACCCAAGGCGCAAACTATGACGCCCACCGCTTTGATGATGCCGAAAATGTAATCGGACAGGTTGTTGATGACGCTGAGCGGGTCTGCCGCAAGCGCGGGCGTCACGCACACAGCGAGCACGGCATACACCATCACCGCCTTCCAGTAGTTCTTCTTCAGATTGTTGCTCCCGATGATTTTGTTCGTTTTCATGTTATTATTCCTCCGTTTCGATAAATTCAATGTCCTCAAGCGACGATACTTGATAGGGTAGATCGTCCAGCGCGTAGTTCGGCGTCGGATGATGCACATAGGGCTTTGCGCCGCCGCGCAGGGTTTTCCTGTAATTGGGATGTCTTTTCATGTCGTACTTTATGTCCATCACAGGGCGCTCGCCTCGAATGAACAGCAGCGCGTATCGGTTGTCCATCATGCGCAGCTCGTCCGGCGTCATCAGCTCGCGTCCCGTCTGCTGGTAGTTGGTGGAGCTGGAGCCGCTGCGTCCCTTTGTTTGACCGCGTGTGCGCGTGTCCAGCGTCTCCTTGCCCAGCAGCTTGCTGAAAAACTCCATCGAGGTTGGCTCGTTGCCGCCGCCAAGGAAAAGGAGCGTATCGCAGTTTCCGATGATGCTCTCCCACTCTTTTTCATACAGCGATTTGATTTGCTGGATGTTTTGCACAATGATGGACAAGCCTACGTTGTAGCCTCGACACGTCGCAAGAATGCGCGGATAGCTCTCCGGCTGTGCCACGTTCGCCCACTCGTCCTGTACGGCTTGTACATGAACCGGCAGTCGTCCGTTATACTTAGCGTCCGCGACGGTGTAAAGCTCCTGAAAGCATTGTGTATAGAGCATACCAACCAAATAATTCATGCTTGCGTCGGTAACAGGGATGACGCAGAAAATAGCGCGTTTACGCTAGCCCAGCGAGCCGAAATCCATGTCGTCCCTGCTTGTCATTCTGTTAAACTGGCTGATATTGAGGCTGTTGATGCGCATAGCAACGGAAACCAGTATGGACTTCACAGTTTTGCCCGCCGCCAGCTTAAAGAGCTTGTACTCCTTGAGCGCGGTATTATCCGGGTCTTCCTCCTCCAGCGCCTTAAACAGCAGATCCACCGGGCTTTGATACTGCTCGTCCTCCTCTCGTGCCTCACAGAAGGTCAGCATATAGAGTACCATCCCGAAGGTTTGCTCCTCCGGCGGCGCGAAGTACCACAGATACAGGATCAACGCGGAAAATAGCCCGATTTCGGCTTTTTCCCAGAACGGGTCGCTGGTCTGCGCCTTCTGCGGCGTGGTGTTGCGGATCAGGTTGTCGATCATTTTGAGAACGTCCGCCTCACTCCTCAAATACATAAAGGGGTTATAGCAATCAGATTGCTCCGGGTGGACGAGATCAAACGCCTTCACGTCATAACCCGCGTCACGCAGAAGCTGTCCTGTCGAGCGAAGCAGCTCGCCCTTGGGATCGGTGATGATGTAAGAGCAGTTGGCGCTTGCTACAATCGGAATACTATAAGAATGTGTTTTTCCCGTCCCTGTACTTGCGGTTCAGTTCCCTGACGCTGCCCCACTTTGCCGAGCCGTATTCCTCGTCCGGTCGCCGGTTCTCGCGGCTGGCATAGTAGTAGGCGACGCCCATTGCATAGACCAACAGCCCGAAAAACATGAATTTGAGCGTATGCGGCGTCCAGCGAATGTTGAAGGGATGCTCCATCAAGCCGTTGAAGCCGGCAATCAAGTCGAACGCCGTCATGCCCTCCTCATAGCCGGAAGCCAACAGCGCCGCGAACCATATCACACCCAAGGCGAGCGCCGCCCACATCGGGGCGGCGCTCTGAAAGCTCTTATTCCTCATGGGGTTGAATTAGGCGATCTGCACCGCCTGCACGACGTAGCGAAACTCCCGCTCGTTTGCCACACAGGTGGTCAGGGTGAGTATGTTTCCCGCGCTCGGCGCGAGGATGGAGACGTCCGTCTCGGCGATCTTCTCGACGCGATAGACGCTGTAAACGCGCGTCCCGTGAACGGTGGTCAGCTCGATGCGGTCGCCGTCCCTGAGCGTCTGGATTTTGCCGAAGTTGTTTTTGACACCGCGATTGTGCGCCGCGAGACAGATATTGCCGTCCCAGACGGACGTGTTCGTGATGTGCGCCGCACCCTTGTTCATGGTCTTGGTGTCCGCGCCCTCGTAAACGCCGAAGTCCACGCCAATCGCGGCGATCCTGATGCTGCCGATGCGCCCGTCGCTGTAATAGTCCTGCGCGGTCAGAGCGGTATAGGCGGTTGCGGGCTTCGCAACAACGGGGCCGTTATCGACTGCGGGAAATCCGTTGACAACGCGGACGTCTGCGGTCGCCGCGTATTCGTCCAGCGTGCCGTCACCGATGACCGCGCCATAGCTGCTGCCGTCCGTTCCGCGCAGGTCGATCAGGGGCTCGCTGCGGTTCGGGATATAGGATTCCGGCGAGCCGAACGCGGGCGGCGCGTAGGCGGCGTTCTTGCTGAGATCTGCTGCGGTGTCTGCCGCAGGTACGTCATAATCGGAAATCGACGTCGGCTGCGCGGTGTTCGGGATAATCGCGCCGTCGATGCTGTAGCTCAGCGCGTTCGCGTTCACGCCCATCAAGGACGCCATGCCAAGCGCGGCGATCATTACCAGCGTATTTTTTCTCCCCTTGCCGAGAAAGTGAAGCGCGGCAAGCCCAAGCGTGGAAGCGCCAAGAGCGATTGTTCCGATCTTCCAGCCGATTCCCGCGCCGTTGCTTCCCTCATCATTCATCCTTGTAATTTCCACGTCTTCCTCCGCCGGTTCAAACACCGCGATACAGCAATAGCCCTCCGTATGCTCACGCTGCAACGTTCCGTTATAATTCACCGAGAAAGAGTAGGTCTTGGGATATTTGCTTGTCCGCGTTGCAGTATATACGGCGGTCGCCGTATAGCTGTCGGAACGCTCCGCGTCATAGGGATTTGCTGCGGCGGAGATCGCCCACGAGCAGTCGGACAGGCTGTACGTCAGCCCGTTTTCCGTGATGCTCTGCGGGAGCAGCGCCACGTCCATTTCCGCCATGAACGGATACGTCCGCGTGAGCGTGACCGTGCGTGTGGACGTGCCGTAGGTCTCCGGCTCGATCTCGAGGGTCTCGGGGTCGAGAGACAAGGTACCGCTGTATCCGTCCTCGGTCGTGACCTCCAGCTCCGGCTCCATCACGTCGAGGATGGACGCGGGATCGTTGGTCAGCGCCGTCCCACGATGTACGGTTTCCGTGTACTCCTGCGTCTCGATCACCGTCCGCGCCTCGGTAGAGACATCGGAAAAGCGGTAGAGCTGACCGTTGTAGGAAATGTCCTCGCGGGGAATCTCGGCGATCTGTTCCTCACGCGCCAGCTCATAGACCTTATAGATCGCCTCGCCATCCTCAACGGGATAGCGCGTCTCATCGGGGAGCACAAGCGCGCACGCGGGCACGGAAAGCAGAATGGCAAGGAATGTCGCCAGTACATATTTGATTCTGTGCATGGTATTCCACCTCTTCTTATTATGTCAGATAGGTCGTTGCAAACCTTTGGAGGGACAGCGCCAGCTCCGCGCGGTTGGCGATAAGACCGGGGCTGATCTCATCAACGACACGCAGGGTCAGCACCCGCGTGCCCAGCGCCCAGCTGACCGCATCACGCGCGTAGTCCGACACCTTCGCTTGATCCGTGTAGCCGCTGAGCTTGGCGCTCTGCGAGACCGAGAAGCCGTTTGCCTTCGCATAGCGGTACATAATGGTACAGAACTGCTCGCGTGTGATCTGATCGTTGGGAGCGAAGCGATATTCGCTGTAGCCGGTCACGATGTCGTTCTGCGCCGCCCACGTCACGGCGTCCTCGTACCAGCTGCCGTAAGGCACATCAAGGAAGAATGTTACACCATAGACGCGCGGACTGCCGTTGAGACGGTAGAGCGCCGTCACGAGCTGCGCGCGGGTCAAGCTGCCGCCCGCCGAGAAGGTGTCCTCCGACGTGCCGAACAGAAGGCCGTTCGCGCGGCAATAGAGCGCGGGAGCTTCGTACCACACGCCGGAGCGCACGTCGCGGTAGGGGTTCGGGATGCTCGCGGCGGTCATCGTCCTCGGCGTACCGAGTGCGGTCTTGGTGGGCTGCGGCTCCACGACGGTCAGCTTACCGCTCTTGACCGTGATGTTGTAGTCCTTGTTCCCCGCGAAGCTCACGTTGACGGCGTAAGTGCCGACGCGCGAAGTGCTCGGCAACGTCCAGCTCTCCTTGCCGAGACTGTCGCCGGAGCAGAGGCGCGGGTACACGCTATACGTCCCGGTGTACGTCTCGCCCTTGGAGACGGTCGTGTCATTGACCGTTACGGTAACATCTCTTTTTCGGATGGTGAACGTGCGGCTGTCGCGCTCGCCGCTGTGCGCGCCCTTGCCGATGGCGGTGACGGTTGCCGTGCCCGCGTGGAGATTGTCGCTGTAGGTGAGGCGGTAATCCGTGCCCTCGCGGAGCACGTTGCCGTCGTCATCCCTGACCGTGACCTCCGGCTCCTGATAGCTACCGTCGTAGTCCACGGCGGCAATCTTCTGGATCGTCAGCCCTTCGCTGTAGTCATTGCAGCCGTCAACGTCGGTAAAGATCATGGTGCCGTTTTTCGTGGTGATCTCATAGTTGGGATTGCGGTTCCTGACCGTGACCTTCAGGTCAAAGACGGGACCGTAGCTGTAGCCGCTGCGAGAAACCGCCTTGATCGTCACATCGCCGATGTCGTCGCCGTTGTAGACCTTGCCGGAGGTGATGGAGTAGTCGAACTCGTCCGGCGCGTTGTTCATGCGGCAGCGCACGTCATACGCGCGCACCGTGATCGGCGCGGGGTTGATGGCAAACGTCAGCGTCTTGTCCAGCGTTCCGGCATAGCCGCCCTTGCCCAAAACCCTGACCGTCGCGGTTCCGGCGTTGACGTTGTTGCTGTAGGCGAGCGTGTAGTCCACATCCTTGCGCAGCGCGACGCCGTTGGCGGCGGTCAGCGTCGGTTCCGGCGTCTGCGCCTTGCCGTTGTAGGTAACAGCGCCGAGCTTGCCGAAGGTCACGCCGCCTGTCGGCTCCGGCTCCTCCGTGCCGATATAGGTCAGGATGCCGTCCGTGATGTGGATGCGGTAGTTCTTGTTGGTGTCCGCGCCGAAATCGACGGTGACGCCGCGCGTGTCCGCCGTGCGCTCGTAGAGCCGATAGCTCGGCGTCGGCAGCTTGTCGCTCCCCGCGAGCTTGCCCGAAACGAGCGAGTAGCTGAACTTCGGCTGCTCGCCGGCGCGCACCGTGACGCTATCGACGGCGACGTAGAGCTCGCGGGGCGTGATCTCGAAGTGCGCCGTCGCCGTGACAGCGGGCAGCCTCTCGCCGTTGACCGTGACCGCGCCGTAGTCGCCCCTACCCGTGACTGTGACTGTGGCGGTTCCGGCGTTGCGGTTGTCGGCGAAGGTGAGCGTATAGTGCGTCCCCTCGGTCAGCACTGTGCCGGAGCCGTTGAGGATAAGCGGCTTCGGCTTCTGATAATTGCCGTCGTACTCGACGGCGTACAGATTTTCAATGACAAAGGCGCGATCCGCTCCCTCCGCCGCAGCCGAGGCAAACGCCGTCAGCAGCAGCGAGAAGAGCAGCGCCAGCGCCAATGCCAAAGCGAGACTTTTCTTTTTCATGTGATACCCCTTTCATCAGATTGCCCCGCGCCGGATGGCGCGGGGCTTGCCTGCGGATCAATAGCCGGTTCTCGGCAGCTTCGGCAGCGCGGGCGGCGTCCATGTGGATTTCACCGTCGTCGTCCAGCGGGCGATACCCTGCTCCCAATGACCGCCCAGCAGACCGCCGACGTCCGCCTTGTTCGTGAACTGGTAGCCGTTGACCAGCTCGCGGAGCACGGAGCCGTAGACCGCCGCCTCGGTGAGCTGGTGGAAGCCAGCCGGAACGATGCCGAAGGAAAGCATGACCTCCGTGACGTACTCGCCGCCGCGCAGTCCCAGCGCCGTCGCGCTCATGTCCAGCGTGTAGTTCTTCGCGGTCGTGAGGTTGTCATAGGCGGTGCGCCACGTCGAATCATAGTTGGTGGTGTACGTCACCTTGTAGCTCTGCGTGCTGCTGTACGTTCCCGTCGTGATCTTCGTCAGCCGGAAGGCGTCGGTCGGCAGCGTGTCGCGCCAGTAGAAGCTCTGGAGGGCGACCGTGCTGTCGTTGCGGACGCTGCTCACGCGGTACATCATCAGGTTCTGACCGTTGACCACCATCTGCGGACCGCTCTTGCGAATGGCAACACGGGCGCTGACGCTCTTGTTCGTCAGATTGAGGCGGTAGACCTGACCGACGAACTCCAGCTCCACGTCGTAGGTCGCCGTGTCGATGCCGTATTTCGCGGGCGCGGTGGTCTCCTTGACGTGATAGAAGCCCAACGGGAGCAGCTTGGTACTCGCAACGCCGCTGGCATTGGTCTTGATGGTATCGACGATATTGTTGCGCTTGTCGTAGACCGTGTAGATCGCATCCGCGAGGGGCGTACCGGCAGGCAGTCCGTTGGTGCTGTTGTAGTCCGCGCTGGTCTTGACGATCTGGATCTGCGCGAGCTGCGGCGTGTTCTCCCACTCGATCATCGCGGTCTCGCCGCTGGTGACGTAGAAACTCTTGGTGTTGTTGTCGAGGATGTAGCCTTCGGGCGCGACGATCTCACGGACGTAGTAGCGACCGTCCTTGAGCGTCCGGCTCAGATGGACATAGCCGTTGTTGTCGCTCTCGTACTCGCCGATGGGCGTCATGGAGCGGTCGTACAGCACGAACTTCGCGCCTTGCAGCCCCGCGCCGGTGACGGAGCAGACCTTGTGGATGAGCATGGACGCGGAGGCGATGTTCTCAAACTCAAACACCGTCGTCTTGCCCTGCCTGACCTCCACCTTCTGCGGCGTGGCGTCGAGCAGATAGCCGTCCGGTGCTTTCAGCTCGGTCAGCTCGTACCAGCCGTCGTCAAGCTGCGGGAGTTGGATCACGCCGTTCCTGTCGGAGACATACGTCCCGACGATTGCGCCGTTCATCCTGCGCACCTCGATCTTCGCGCCGGAGAGCCGCTTGCCGCTGTCCGCGTCCACCTTGTAGATCGTCAGACCGCCGATGGGCGTGTTGTAGAAAGTCAGCGTTTGCGTATCGGCGGCGTTGACCTTGACCGTCTGCTTCGCGCCGTTCGGGTCGAGGATGTAGCCGTCCGGCGCTTTTGTCTCCTCGACGACCACCGTGCCCGTCAGTCCCGCGATGCGGATTTCACCGTTGACGTCGGTGGTGTAGACGCCGTTCGAGCTGATATGCCCGTTGGCGTTGTCCACGAACGCGCCTCTGTCATAGGTGATCTTGAACTCCGCGCCCGCAAGCGGTTCCTTGGTGATGCTGTCCAGCTTCTTGACAATCAGGACGCCCTGCGGAGCGTTCCAGAACGTCAGCTCGTTGTTCTCGCCGCCTCCGCTGATGGTGATGGTCTGGGGTGTGCCGTCGAGCACATAGCCCTCCAGCGTCTTTGTCTCGCGCACGGTCAGCGTCATGCCCGCTTCGAGGTTCGGGATTGTGATGTTACCCTGCGCGTCGGTGTAGAAGACGCCGTTGGAGCTGCCGACCGCCCTGCCAGAGCCGTCCGTCACCTTAAACTCCACGCCTTTAAGCGGCTTGTTCTGCGTCCCATCGACGTACTTGTGGATGGTAAGCGTCTGCTTCGGCGTGTTGAAGAAGGTCAGCGTTTGGGTGTCGGCGGCATTCACCTTCACCGTCTGCTTCGCGCTGTTCGGGTCGAGGATGTAGCCGTCCGGCGCCTTCGTCTCCTCGACGACCACCGTGCCCGTCAGCCCCGCGATGCGGATTTCACCGTTGGCGTCGGTCTTGTAGACGCCGTTGGAGCTGATGTGTCCATTGGCGTTGTCCACGAACGCGCCGCTGTCATAGGTAATTTTGAACTCCGCGCCCGCGAGCGGTTCCTTGGTGATGCTGTCCAGCTTCTTGACGATCAGGACGCCCTGCGGAGCGTTCCAGAACGTCAGCTCGTTGTTCTCGCCGCCTCCGCTGATGGTGATGGTCTGGGGCGTGCCGTCGAGCACATAGCCCTCCAGCGCCTTTGTCTCGCGCACCGTCAGCGTCATGCCCGCTTCAAGGTTCGGGATCGTGATATTGCCCTGCGCGTCGGTATAGAAGACGCCGTTGGAGCTGCCGACCGCCTTGCCGGAGCCGTCAACCACCTTGAACTCCACGCCTTTGAGCGGCTCGTTCTGAGTGCCGGTGACGTACTTGTGGATGGTGAGCGCACCCTTGGGCGTGTCCTTGAACACAACCGCCTGCGTATCGCCCGCCGTGATCGTGACCGTGCGCGTCGGATCGTCGATCATGTAGCCTTCCGGCGCGTTGACCTCGGTGATGTTGTAGGTGCCGGGGCGGAGGTTCGTAATGGTGATCTTGCCTTCGGCGTCCGTGCGGAACAGTCCCGCGCTGGTAACGGTCGCCGTACCGATGACGCCGTTCTGCCCGACCTCGCAGCCGGCTGCCGTGGAAACGCGGAACTCCGCGCCGGGGAGCAGCCGGTTCGTTTTGCTGTCACGTTTCTCGATGATAAGCCGACCGTCCGGCGCGTTGGCAAACGTCAGCGTGACGACCTGCCCCGCCTTCGCCTCGATGGTCTGCGGTGTGGTGTCCAGCACGAAGCCGTCCGGCGCTTTGGTCTCCGTCACCACAACGCTCTTGTTCGGTTCAAGGTCGGTAATGAGGATCTCGCCGTTGGCGTCCGTCACATAGACGCCGTTGGAGTTTCCGACATACGAACCGTCAGCGTATTTCACCTCGAACCTTGCGCCCGCCAGCATCTTGCTGGTGTTGATGGAGCAGACCTTTTTAATGAGCAGGCTGCCCTTCGGCGCGTTGTCAAAGGTGACGACGACCGTATCCTGCTGCTCGCCGGAGAGGTACACGGTCTTGACGCTCTTGCCGATGACGTAGCCGTCAGCGGCGTTCAGCTCTTCGATGATGTAGGTTCCCGCCTTCAGGCGTGTCCATGTGATCGTGCCGGTGGTCGAGGTCGTCTGCGTGTCGATGACCGTGCCGCCCGTGCCGCTTGTACCGCCAAGGTAGCGAAGCTGGAAGGTGCAGCCCGCGACGGGCTTGCCGCTGACGGAATCCTTTTTCAGAACGATGATCGCGTTGAGCGGTGTGTTCTCGAAGGTCACGGTACCCTCGCCGTCAGCGTCAAGATAGATCAGCTTTTCTTCGGACTTGAGCTGGTAGCCGTCCGGCGCTTCGATTTCCTTGATGCGATACCAGCCGATTTCGAGGTTTTCCAGCTTGATCTCGCCGTTGTGGTCGGAAACGTGGACGCCGAGGTCGCGCACAGAGCCGTTCCGGTTCTCACCCGCGAAGATGATCTGAATTTTTGCCCCTTCCACGCTGCCGTGCGTCACGCTGTCCACCTTGTAAATGGTGAGCTTCGGCGCGACGTGATTGACAAGCGTGTACGTCTGATACGCCTTGCCGTCGCCGCTCGCTCCCGCTTGCAGCAGCACGTCGTGCGGGGTGCTGTCAAGGATGTAGCCCTTGGGGACATAGGTTTCGGTGATTGTGTACCAGCCGGGATTGAGGTCGGGGATGAAGATTTCACCCTTCGTGTCGGTGGTGAAGTCTCCGATGCTTGAGCCGTCCTTCACCTTGACGTTGAAGCGGACGCCTTCGAGCTTCTTGCCGTCGCTCGTGACCTTCTGGATCAGAAGCCCCGGACGCTGATGGTTGCGGAACTCCAGCGTGGTGGTCTTGTTGGGTTCCAGCGTCGCGGTTTTGACCGTATCATCAAGGATGTAGTTGCCGGGGACGGCGATTTCCTGCACACGGTACGCGCCCGCCGCAAGGTGCTCGCAGAAGATCTCGCCCTTGTCATCGGTGGTCAGCTCAACGCTGTAGCTGCCGTCGATTTTCTCGATCTTGAAGGTGACGCCCGCCACGGGCTTGCCGGTCTCCGCGTCCTTCTTGATGATGCGCAGCCCAGGCTCCTTGCTGTTGGCAAAGGTCAGGCTGTGATCCTTGCCCGCCAGCAGCGCAACCGTCTGGCGGTTGTTGGTGTCGAGGATATACGGCGCGGGGACGGACAGCTCCGTGACCTCATACACAGCCGCGTCCACATTCTCCAGCACCGCCCAGCCGTCCGCGCCGGTGGTGACGGTGGTGGCGAAGGTATTGTTCACGCCCTTGACCTCAAAGACCGTGCCGGGGATGGGGTCGCCGCTTGCCGCGTCCACCTTGCGGATGCGCAGCGTCGGTGTCTTGTGGTTGACCATCGTGACCTCGATGGGCTCATTGCCCGCGATCTGCGCGGGGTCGATGTGGACGCCGACATAAGGCGCGATGTCCCTTGCGTAGCCGGGAGGCGGGGTCAGCTCCTCGAAGACCCAGAAGCCCTCATCCGCGCCGTTGATCGTGATGTAGCCCTGCTCGTCGGTCGTGTCAATCGTGATGGGCACACCGTCCTTATAGACGGCAACAACAGCGCCCGGAAGTCCCTTGGTAGGGTTATCCGCGTCCACCTTGCGGAAACGGATTTTCGCATCGCTGTCGTTGGTGAAGATCAGGGAAACAGGCGTTCTGCCGCCGTCCCAGATGAACGTCTGCTTGGTGATGTTCGGGTCGGGGTTGAGGCGGTAGCCGGCGGGCGGCGTGATTTCCTCAGCTTCCCAGAGACCCGTGAGCATTTCATCGACAAACGCCTGCGGGATGACCACCCAGCCGTCCGCGCCGGACGTGAACGTGGAGGTTCTGCCGCTTGCGGGATGCGTCAGCTTGATGACCGCGCCCGCGATGCCCTTCGTCGGGTCGTCGATGTCCACCTTGCGGATTTCCAGCGACTTTTTGGTTGTGCCGGTGTTGACAAACTGAATCTCGCCCGGTACGTCTGCCGTGAGATACACCCGCACGGGCGTGGTGTTGCGCACATAGCCGGACGGCGCTGCGGTCTCGGTGAAGGTGTACCAGCCGTCGCCAGCGGTGGAATTGAACTGCGCAATGCCGGAAACGTTGGTCGTGACGGTCGTGCTAAAGGAACCGTCCTCACTCTCCACGCGGAAGGTGACGCCGCTGATATTGTTGCCCGCCGTATCGACCTTCTTGATTACATAGTAATCAGCGTGCGGCTCTCTTAACCCGATGATGATAGGCTGCGGGTCGCCGTTTTCGCCGGTATAGTTGTACTCCAGAAACTGCCAGTTCGTGCCGAACACGCCGGATTCATACTGTTCGAGCCGGAACTCGGCGTCAAACTCGTGCGACCATTCCGAGGGGTTCGGCGCGTGGTAATGGTCGTAAGCTGCCTCGCGCTGTTCTGCGACTGCGGCAATCCAACCCGCACGGTCAGTTCGGTAGTCCGGCAGTCTGTGTGCTTTGGCAAGCCAAATCACGCACTGGATGTATGTGTTTGTAACTTGATTTGCCCAGCCGCTTGCGCCGCCTTCAAAAGACTCCTCGTTCTCACACGCCCAGTAGTAGTACGCGAGCAGCGGATCAAGGTTGGTGTCAACGGAGCCGGGGTTCTCCCACTTCTCCGCCTCCCACCGTGTTCCCATCAACTTTCGGTGATCGCCGCAGAAGCCGGTCACTTCCTTGCCGCCCACGTCCACGCGGAAGTTATGGATTGTCACTTCATCCAGACCGTTAGGAGCCTGATAGGTTTCCAGACCGTTGGCGCTTGCGCCTGTCGGGTAGTCCGCTTCCTTCAATGTGATCTCGTTGGGAATACTGTCATCCGCCGCAAACACGTTAGCGGGCTGCAACAGACCCAGCACACAGACGAGCGACAGCAGCAGCGCCAATGCCCTGCGTCTGAAGGGATGCTTGTTCATTTGTGTTCCTCCTGTCATTTGGTTTTGTGTTTGGGTACGAAAAAAGCCGCGCTTGCGCACGGCTCTCGGATGTGGTGTGCAGTTTTCATGGTGAATACCTCCTGTTGGTTTGTAAAATGAAAGAGGGCTATGTTCATTTGCGAATGATACATAGCCCTCTTTGCTTGGATTATTCGGTTTTTAGAAGTACGGGTTTATGCGAAAATCATTGCATAGGCACTGTGCCCGTTCCCGTCCGTATAGCTTCCAACTCCGATGCGAGTAACTGCGTTCCGAGCAAGCATGGTTCCGTTATGTCCGGGCGATGCTTTCCATGCGTTGAAAGCATTCTTTGCACCTGTGTCACCGTACAAGTTCTCGTTCATTCCTTCTTTGGCTTCAACTCCCAAATCATCCAGAACAGTATGACAATGACGACCATCAGGTCTGGTATGCGAGAACGTGAACGCAGCCTCCTTTGCGCGGATCGCCGCCGCCTCCATCAACTTGTCGTTCTTCTCCAGCCTCGGCAAGCCGTTCTCGGCGCGGTAGTCGTTGATGAGCTGGATGAGCGTGTCGTTCTGCCCCGCGTCATTGATGACAAAACCGTTGCTTGTCGTCGTCTCGCTTGGCGGAGCAACGGGCTGTCCCGCCCCAAACTGCCTGTCATACCGCTCAAGGATCGCCGCCATCTGCGAGCGGGTCAAGCCCCAATCCGGCGACATCGTGGTATCGCTCGTGCCGTTGAGGATGCTGTAGGTGTACAGCCACGCCATCGCCCATGTGACCTCGTAGTTGTTCACGGGCAGGTCGCGGAACACCAAACCGAGAGCGCCCATCGCGTCGTTGAAAATATCGCCGGTGCTCACCTCGTAGTAGTTGCGCACCATCACGGCAAAGTCGCCGCGCGTCAAGCCGTGTTCGGGTTCGAGCTTGTCGCTGTTCAGCAGCTTCGACGTGAGGATTTTCTGCTGCTTCGCCCACGTCACGCCGTCGCTGTACCACTCGCCGCTCTTCACGTCGCTGTAGCCGCTCTCGCCGCTGACGGCGGGAGACCCCGCGAAGCGGTGGAGCACCGTGCAGATCATGGCGCGGTTCATCGGCATCTCCGGCGAGAAGGTGTTCGCGCCCGTGCCGTTGAACAGCCCCTTGTCCACGACGTAGGAAATACCGTCCTTGCCCCAATAGCTGTCCGGCACGTCGCTGAACCGCTTGTAGCTGTCCGACACATGCGCCTCGGTGTTCTGGATTGGTACACGCTCAAGCCTGTGCTCCGCCGCCGAGCGGTACTGGTTCGTCGCCAGCGCACTCAGCGGCATAGCCGCCGCCAGCGCGAGGGCGAGGATGGAAGTGATGAGTTTGGTTTTCATGGTGTCCTCCTTTTTTTCAGCACCGCTCGCGCTTATCCAGCAAGCGGAAGGCGTAATTACGCGCGGAATACCGTTTCATGTATTCGTTCTCTGTCATCTGGGGAGCCTCGAACTCGATGCCCTCTGTGTTATCATCCGTCAGAATGCCTTTATCAAACGCCTCTTGCAGCGGAATCCACCGCGTTTCCCCTCTGCATTTCAGAAGACCCGCGAAAGCAACGCTCGTCTTGAACCAGTCAGGATCGCCGGAGAACAGGAACAGCTTCGTCCCCATTGGCAGGTCGCCGAGCGTCTGTTTGAGGACAATGACCGAATCCGGGTAAATGCCGACCCCGCAATCGTAATACCCCATTCTGTCGGCTTTTGCAAATGCCTTGACCACCTTCTTGAAATTCGTCTGCGGGAAAATCGTAAACAGAGTAAACTCCGTTTCCGCCATTGTTACCCCTCCTTGTTATCATATTTGGCTTTTGCTTCCTGTTGCTTTCAGTCTAGCACAGGCAACGGAGCTTGTCAAGTAATGGATGCCCGTTCTGCGCCTACTTCGTCGGCTGGCTGTACCTGTACCTTCGCTCCTGCTGCTGCGGCGCAAGCTCCTTCTGCACCGCGTCGTGCAGTTCGCGGAAGACGCGCTGGATGCTGTCGAGGAAGCCACGGGCGTCCTGCGGCTCCATACCCTCGTAGAGCGCGGCGACACGGCTCGCGTCGGGCTTCTCGCACGGGATGCCGAAACTGCGGCAGAGCATATAGGCGGCGCTGTTGGCGTCCAGCTCCGTCTCCTCGCGGGAGCGACCGGCGTAGCGTCCGTTGTTGTGCTCCTCCATTGCGCGGAAGATCTCGCGCGTGAACGCGGCGAAGATCCGACTGTCGGTCGTGGTCTCAGATACATAGATGGTCTTGCTCTGCGGGTCGTAACAGGCGTCAAAGTCGGCGTCCTTGACAGCCTTAACCTCCACGGGGCACTTGTAGAGCAGCGCGCGCATCGCAAGCTCCATCTCCGGCGTGTCATCCGTGAGGACGGTCTTGATCGTCACGCGGCTGCCCTTGGTCTGAGTTTCCTCAAAGGCACGTCCGATCTTGTAGCCGCGATACGTCCTGCCGTCCTTGACGTAGGGATCGGACACGCGGATCTTGAAGCCCGCTGCTCCGCTGATGACGCTGCGCCCCAGCTTGTTCCATCCCTCCACGGTGTTAAAAAAGACGACGTCGGGGCACTGCTGCATGGCGAGCAGCACGTTGGACACGCTGAAGCCGGGGTTGTTCGCCTGCACATCCAGATAGTGCAGATACGCCTCCGGCTGCTGGGTAACGGCGCGGATGGCGGCGTCGCCCATGGCGCTGAGCTCCTCGCGCTCGGCTGCCTTCTGCTGTTTGAAGTTCTCGGTGTCCTGTTTCTTCTTTTCGATGATCGCTCCGAAATTCATGTTTTTTCTCCTTTTCTTTTATCGTTCGGGTGTTGCTTTGCTGATTGCGGCCATGACTGCCTTTTCCACTTTCCTCGCCGCTGCCTGCTCCTCCGCCTGAACTTTCAGATCACCGAGCTTGGGCTTCAGAGATTCCCTCGCGGCGGTGGCTTCCCGATCACTCCTCTTCTCCGTAACCGTAGCCGTCGCCGGCTCCGTAGGCGTTTCGGTCGCACCACGCCCGCGCTCCCTGTAGCTCCTGACGGACAGAGCGCGGGCGCTCGTTTTTTTTGCGGCGGCATCCTCCCTCGCCGGAGCCGGATAACCCATGCGCTCCATAATGTGATTGATCATCTGGGCGTCGCTTGCTCTGGTGATGATTTCAAACGTATCCGTGTCCATCCCCTTGTGCTTGACCGTAACGTAGAGGACGCCGAAGTCCTTTGCCTTTTCGGCGAACTCCTTCATGTCGTCCGCCTTGACGGAGAACACGACCTTCTGGTCGCCGTCCTGCATCAGACGCCTCAGATTGGTCAGTCCCGCGACCTTCTGGTGGTCGTTGGCAACGGCAATCAGAAGCGCCGCAAGGTTCTTCGCGCCCAGCCCCACCAGCTTCATCGCGCTCTCCGTCACTTCAATACTCTCGCGTACCGCCAGATCGGCGGCTTCGCCATTCGTGCTCATGCTGCTGTTCCTCCTTCTTTTTTTCGGTTTGTTCTGTCGGTTCTTCCTGTTTCGCTTGGGTGACAACCGGCACATCCGCCTGTATCCTCCGGCACAGGGCAAGCTCCCGGCGCTTCTGCCGCAGGGCAGCGGTGTATCGGTCGATCTCCTCGGTGTAGAGCATCCGCTCCTCTTCGTCCTCCGCCTCCTTCCGTTCTTCGTACAGCGGCTTGCGCTGTGCCGCCAGCGTGTCGATCTCCGCCTCCAGTGCGGCGACCCGGTTGTCCAAATCGCTGACCGTGGTGATGCCATTCTCTGTCAGATAACGGAATTGCTTCTGATAGCGTTCCAGCTTCGCCAGCTCCTGCCGCAGCGGGAACGGACTGCGATACGGACGCTTGCTTTTTTTGATACGCCGCAGCAGATACAGGTATCGCAGGTACAGCGCTTGGAAGCCGGTGATCTTCTTGCGCCGCAGCGCCGTGCGCAGTCCCCGCACTCTGTATCTTGTTTTCTTTTTCGGCTTCGGCTTTCGCACAGGCGCGGTCGGAAAGCCCGTGAGCCTCTGCCGCGCAAGCCGCGCCTTAATACCTTCCTCGGTGTACGCTTCGCCCAGGCTCGCCAGCCGGATCACCTTCTGCCCGCCCGGGGGTCGGACGGTCGTGTACTTCCGATGCTCGCCGCGTCGGCGGACGGTGTAGCCCTTGCGCTCCAGCAGCGTGAAGAAGGTGTCCAGCGTGTACGCCTCGGCAATGATGGCGTCCATGTCGGCGCGGATCATGCCGCGTACCGTGGGCTTGCCGTCCTTCTCCGCCCGCCACTCGCCGTACTGCTTGCCCTTGCCCTTCGGCGCGATGGTTGACAGCGCGTTTTCCTTGCACAGGGCATCCGACGTGGCGCGGACGATGTTGTAGTAGCTCTCCGGGCTGGAGTGGTACTTGTGCCCGTCCACGAACGATACGGAGTTGACAACGATGTGGTTGTGCGGGTGGGCTTTGTCGAGGTGCGTCCCAACGACGACCTCAAACCTGTCTCCGAACAGCCGCCTCGCAAACTCCATCCCGATCTCGTGCGCCTGCTCCGGCGTTACCTCGCCCGGCGCGAAGGACTGGATGAAATGATAGCCGAGGACGCCGCCCGTCTTGTTCCAGCGGCGCTTGGTCTCCACCATTTCATCCGCCGCCGTTTCCTTGCTCCTGCAGTTGAGAACGTCAACGTACTGGACGTCCTCGGTCTTTTCTGGATTCACGGCATAGTCCACGCGCTGGGTCAGTATTGTCTTATCGCCGTTGATTGCGTAGTCCACTCGCTTATCCAGTCGGTCGCGTATCGCAATGATTTTTGTTACTGCCATTAGATGCCCTTGACCTTCTCCCATATCTGCCCCAGCAGCTCGTCAAGCCGGCTCATATCCTCACGCCGGACATACTTGCTGCTGTTGGCGATCCGCGTGATCTGGTTGACGTTGTTGCCGATGGCGGAGATCTGGCGGATTAGCTCCGGCAGCTCATCGGGCGGGCGCGGGCGGATCTCCACGCCCATGATGAGCGAGCGGACGAACGGCTCAACGCCGAGCCCCGCGCGATCCGCCTGCGTCTGCAAGTGCGCTTTCTCCGCGTCGGTCAGGCGTATCGTGACGCTTCGTTTTCTTACCTTCAAGTTAACCTCCTCGGGGTCTTAGGGGTGTCCCCTAACAAGCCGCGCTGTTCGGGACGAACGGCGCCTTTTGCAAAATGCTGGCATTTTGCTATGCTTGCGAGGACAGCGCGCGGGCGCGCTGCCTCCCTTCCACCGTGCCGAAGAAAGAAGCCCGAAAGCCCGTCGGCACGACGCAGGCTTCCCCATCTCCTCAACGTTCCACGCCGAGGAAGCTCTCGCGGAGCGCCCGCGCCCCTTTGCCAAACTGTACGGTATGGAACCTGTTCAGCGGGTGGATGTAGACCACCGTACCGCTTCTGCTCTTCTTGACCTCCTTCGGTTCGCAGATTGTTATCGGGCATCTGACTACTGTATCGCCAAGGCGAACGGTTCTGCGTGTTCTGATGCTATCAGCGCCCATATGCTTACACCATCCTTTCCTCCTTCTTGTCGCCGCGCGTCCTCACCCGTCCGGCGATGCCCTTTGCCATCTGGAGCAGTCCGTTGTAGTCCTTGCCGCAGTCGGGCGGGTTGTCCACCACGTCATAGCCATCCAGACATAAACGGATACCCTGCGCGGCGATGCGCCCCGGCTCGTCGTTATCCAAGCAAAGGACGATCCTGTCTATCGGGTTATCCTCCAGATAGGTTGCCAAGGCGAGCGGCAACCTGTCCTGACCGTTCAGTCTCGGACGGTAGACGCCGGCGAGAGATAGCACGTTGGCGTCGCGCCAGTTATGCCCGTTCATCTTCAAGAGCGTGAGATAGGACAGGGCGTCGATGGCGCTCTCGAAAACGCAAACGGTGTGGTTGTTCCCCGCCTTGAGCGGAACGGCGAAAGAAAACTGTTTGTCGCTGCCCGGAACTTCCCCGACGAACACGGACTGCGAGAGCGTCCCGCGCAGCGCGGCATAGCGCGGCGTTTCACCCTCAAAGCCTACGAAGACGCAGTTATGGCGCTTGGCATCCTCGTAGAGCTGCCCGCTCTTGATGCAATGGTTGATGATTTCCGGATCGATTCCTCGGCTGCACAGATACGCAAAAACACGCCGTGTATCGGCGTGTTTGGGGGGCAGTTGAAATATCACGGTGGCGGCTCGCGGCGCTGCCTTCGGCTGGCTGGGCGCGGGTGTACGGTTGGGAGCGGGAGCGCCTAGGATGGCGCTCACCGCCTCCGGCAGGGTCATTCCCCGCACCTTCATTAGATAGTCCAGCGCGGACTTGCCGCCGATCCCGCGCGACCACCAGAACCACTTACCGTTGGAGATTTTCAGCGAATCGTGGGTTCGGGTGGAGTAGACGTTGCCGCCAACGTGTACCAGCTCGCTCGGCTCGCAGCGTTGCAGATAGGTCATCAGGTCAACCTCGCGGGCGCGGGCGATCTCGGCTACATCGTAGTAGGGCACGGCTCACCTCCTTTTTGACATGAAAAAGCGCGGACATTTCTGCCCGCGCTGTGGTGTGAATTGTGTTATCGTTCCTGATTGCCTCGTCTGCGTTCCGCGCGCTCGATCTGCTTCTCCCTTGCCCGCTTGATGACCGCCTTTGCCTCCGCCTCATAGCAGTCTCGCAGGATGTCCTTGTGCTGCGTATCGCGGGTGCAGTATTCTTTGAAGATGTCATCCAGCGGATGGCGGGAAAACAGCAGCGCCTTGATTGTCTCTTCCTCAAAATCTGTGTCCTCCATCACGGAAACGATATCTTTCTTGATCGTATGCTCAAAGGCGTGTTCGAGGATTTCGGACGGCGGCAGGGTCATCAAGTGCCGGCGATAGGCTTCCAATTCAGCGTACAGCTTCTCAAATAGAGAGGTATGCAACTCTTCGTAGGTCATAGCAGTCTCCTTATCGTTCGATACCGCGATCTTTCTTTTGCGGCTGGTTGCGTTCGGCGTCCTCGTCACTGATCTCGCCGTCGTCCAGCTCCTCGTTTTCCCGCTTATCCAGATTCAGCAGGACGTTCAGCTCGTCCAGCCGCGCGGACTTGCTTTTCAGCTCGTCCTCCTGCGGGAAGGGACGCGCTACCTGCTCCTTGGCGTTGGCAAACTGTACCTTTAGGTTTTCAAGCTGCGCTTCGCAGGAGGTTCGACGCTCCGAAAGAGCGGCGAGCAGATTGTCGAGACGCTGAATGTTGCCTAAGGCGTCCGTGCTGAGGCTGGCGACGTGTCCAAGCGCGCCTTTCAGCGCAACGCGGTACTCGCGCGAAAGTTTGTCAAAGCTCAGCACCATTTCAAAGCCACGGTACTGTCCGAGCGGGACAGGATCAGGACTGGTCATATGGTGACAGGCTTCGATGATCGCGGAGCCAGCCGCTTTTTTCTCGGTATAGGTCTTGCCCTCCACCACCATCGGGGAGAACCCGTCTGCGTTGGGGTGGGTGTACTCGGCAACGCGCGCCATGTCCGCTGTATAGCCCTCAATGCGCTGTTCCAGCGCGCTGATCTGCTGCGGGAAGTCCTTGACGATCTGATCCTCCAGCGCGTACTTCTGGCTCAAATAGCTGGATTTGAGCAGTTTAAGCCGCTGCACGTCGATGTCCAAGTCCATCTTTTCTTTTATTTGGGGATTGCCGGCGCAGAGCGCTTTGATCTCGGCATAGGACAGCGCCGTTTCGTCGATGTCCTCGGCGGAGCGGACGGGCGACTTGCTCGTCATGATCTGCCCGATGAACTTCTGCTTGCCCTCGACCAGTTTCGGCACAGGCAGTTTGAGCATATCCGCCGTTTGGATATCCGCCGTCTCCTTGAACATGGCCATCAGCTCCGGCAGGTTGTAGAACTTGGCGAAGCGCGTCTTGGCACGGTAGCCGCTGCCCTCCGGCGCAAGCTCGATGGCGGTCACGGTCTCGCCGAAGGTGGACGCCCACGAATCAAAGTGAACCAGCTCCTCACGCCGGAGCGCGCTGTATTGCAGGTACTTCTGCATGGTGTATAGCTCGACCATGCTGTTGGAGATCGGCGTACCTGTGGCGAACACGACGCCGCGCCCGTTCGTCAGCTCGTCTAGGTAGCGGCACTTCATGTAGAGGTCGCTGGACTTCTGCGCCTCGGTCTGGCTGATGCCGCCCACGTTCCGCATCTTGGAAAACGCCGCGAGGTTCTTATAGTAGTGCGCTTCGTCGATGAACAGACGATCCACGCCCAGCTCCTCGAAGGTCACCACATCGTCTTTTCGGCTGGTGTCGTTGAGCCTCTCCAGCTTCAGCTGGATCGCTTTCTTGGCGCGCTCCATCTGCTTGATGGAGAACCGCTCGCCGTGGTTCGCCTTCAGCTCCGCGATGCCCGCCATGATCTCGTCCATCTGCTGCTCCAGCAGCATTCTCTGCCGCTCGGCGGACATAGGTATCTTTTCAAACTGGCTGTGCCCGATGATGATGGCGTCGTAGTCGCCGGTGGCGATGCGCCCGCAGAAGCGTTTGCGGTTCTTGGTTTCAAAGTCCTTTTTCGTGGCGACGAGGACATTCGCGCTCGGATAGAGCTGCAAATACTCCGCCGCCCATTGCTCCGTCAGGTGGTTGGGAACGACGAACAGGGACTTTTGGCACAGTCCGAGGCGCTTGCTCTCCTGCGCCGCCGCGACCATCTCGAAGGTTTTGCCCGCGCCGACGACGTGGGCGAGAAGCGTGTTGCCGCCGTAGAGGATGTGCGCGATGGCGTTGACCTGATGCGGTCGCAGCGTGATTTCGGGATTGATGCCCACGAAGCTCAGATGGCTGCCGTCGTACTCGCGCGGGCGCGTGGCGTTGAACTTCTCGTTGTAGAGCTTGCAGAGGCGCTCGCGGCGCGGCTGGTCTGCCCATATCCAATCCTGAAACGCCTGCTTGATGAGTTCCTGCTTGCCCTGCGCGATCTGGGTCTCACTCTTGTTGAGGACGGGGGTTCGTTTGCCGTCCGGCTCAACCTTATAGTCAAAGACCCTGACGGTGCGCAGATTCAGCGTTTCCTCGACGATCTTGTAGCCGTTGACGCGTGTCGTGCCGTAGGTGCTGTTTGCCTTGACGTTGCCACGGTCAAGCATCTTGTTCTCCACGTTCCAGTCGCCGGTGTACTGCGAATAATGGACGCTGATTCGGCTTTTCAGATAAAACGGCGTGTCGAACAGCTCGCAGATGGACTGCTCCAGCACGTCGGTCGGGAGCCACGTCGCGCCGAGGCGCACGGAAATCTCCGCTGAGGTCAGGTCGGTGGGCTGCACCGCCTCCAATGCCGCGACGTTCGGCGCGAAGTCGTCAGGGCGTCCTTCCGCAGTCCGCTTCGCCCATTTGAGCTTTTCGCGCACGTTGCCGGACAGGTACTCGTCGGCGGTCAGGTACTTCGGCTCACCGTCATCCTTGAAGGTATGTTCCGGGTTCAGAAAGATGACGCCTTTGAGGTCGGAGAAAAGTTCCTCCTCGGTCTTGCCGGTCAGCTCTGCCATATAGTCCATGTCGATCTTTGCTTTTTCGGCGAGTGACAGGGCGAGCGCCTCGGACGCGGTATCGACGCTGGTGACGACCACGCGCTGCTTGATGGTGCGCTTGGTGAACATATCCGCCTTACGGACGAAGTTGCCCTCGTCGTCCGTGACCTCCAGCGAAGACAGCAGGAAATAGGCGCTGTCCGAGTTGAAGGCGCTGTTGTTGGCACGGGTGTTGATGCGTCCGTAACGCTTCACGAAGGCGTCGTAGAGCTGGTTGAGCTTCTGCTGCTCCGCAGCGATCATGTGGTCGGGGTAGTCCTCGGTCTGGTACTCGATCAGCGTCCGCACACAGTCGCGGATACCGATCAAGCCCTTGATGCGGCTCTCCGCCGTGGCAGACACGCTTGTCAGCACCATGCGGCTGTCCTGCCTGAAGTAAACCTTGCCGTCCACAATCGTATAGCTGAAATTCCGCACGTTGGGGTCGGCGGGGATGGATTTGTCCTCCTCGTCCTCGCTCAGTTCGTCCACCGCGTACTCTCCGATGTCGCCGGTGATGTTCTGCACCGCCTCGGACAGCAGCGTGTCAAGGTCGCGGTCGTCGTAGGGGATGCAGGCGGTTTCCGGTCCGAAGGGTCCGCTGACCTCGCGCATCTTGCCCAGCACCATTTCGGGGTGGTCGATAAAGTATTGGTTCATCGTCAGCCCGTTCTCGTCTTTGCCGAGGTGTACCCAATCGGGCATGATGTCCATGAGCGTGTCGCGCTTTTGCAGGAAGATGATGTCCGACGTGGTCTCCGTGCCCGCCGCGCCCTTGAACGTGGTGTTGGGCAGGCGGATCGCGCCCAGCAGGTCGGCGCGCTGCGCGATGTATTTGCGGACGCCGATGCTCTCCTTATCCATCGTGCCTTTCGACGTGATGAAGGCGATGATGCCGCCCGGTCTGACCTTATCCAGCGTCCGGGCAAAGAAATAGTCGTGAATGAGGAAGTTGTGGCGGTCGTACCGCTTATCCGACACCTTGAAGCTGCCGAACGGCACGTTGCCGAGGGCGACGTCAAAGAAGCTGTCGGGGATGTCGGTTTTCTCATAGCCCTGCACGGCGATGGAGGACTGCTGATAGAGCTGCCGCGCGATGCGTCCGCTGATGCTGTCCAGCTCCACGCCGTAGATTTTAGAGTCCGCCAGCTTCTCGGGCTTCATACCGAGGAAGTTTCCGACGCCGCAGGACGGCTCTAAAATGTTGCCGCGCTGGAAGCCCATGTTGTCGAGCGCCTTGTAGACGGCGCGGATGACAACGGGCGGGGTGTAGAACGCCGTCAGCGTCGATTCCCGCGCGGCGGCGTATTCCTCGTCGGTCAGGAGGGCTTTCAGCTCGGCATTGTGCGGGTTGTCCTCCTCGAAGAACTGCGGAAGACCGCCCCACCCGACGTACTCCGCCAAAAACTCCTGCTCGATGGGCGTTGCGAGCCCGTCCTCGCTCTCGATCTTCTTCAAAAGCTGTATTGCGCGGATGTTGCGGTGAAAGCGGTCAAGCGGCGTCCCTTCGCCGATGCGGTCGTTGGTGATGCGGTACTCGTGCCGCTGCGCCGATGGGATTTCGGGGTGCAGCATGAAGGGCGGCATCTTGCCGCGCGGCTTGGGCGCGGGCGGCGCAAGGGTTTCTTCTTTTTCGGCTGGTTCTATGGCAAGTAACGCTTGCCGCATTGCTTGAAGCCGTTTCTCGGCTGATTTGTCTGCAAGCTGATCGACGTCAATATCACGCCCGATCTTCAGGAAAGTAACACGATGCTCGGCAAGCCATTCCTTGCTGTGATAGCAGACGGGAGCGGCAATGACCATGCGTTGACCATCTTCCATCTTGTCCATGCCGTCAACGGAAAAGCCCACACCGAATTGCACGGGCGCATAGCAATAGATCGTATTGCCCTCAACGGCGATCAGTTCTCCCTTGTCCTTGTGAATCGGCTGTCCATTTTCATCAAAGGAGATTTCCACATCCTCGCCATTGATCTCCATGATCGCCCGTGTGCGGACGCGCCCCTGCAACTCGATGTTTTTCAGCCATTGCTCGGTAAAGGCGCTGAGGTCTTTTTGCAGCTTCGGTACCCACACGCCGGGCTTCGGGTAGACCTCCTGATAGATTTGCGGCATTCCGTCCTGCCGGAAGGTCCGCGGCTCCAGCGTCCCCTTTGCCGCGTCGATGCGGAAGGTCATCTCGGGGTCGTACATCAGGTCGCCGTTCTGCTCGTGGGTGTGCGCCACGGCGATCTCGTTTTCCCCGATCCGCTGGATGGTCAGCGGCATCAGCCCGCCCTCCTCGCGGGTTTCCAGCTTCAAATAGCGGTATTCGCCGCTGACGATCTCAGGGAACAGCCGCTCAAAGGTTCGGTAGTTGCGCTCCATGCGCGTCTGCCCCGGACGCTTGGGAGGCTCGACCTGCGACGGCTCTCGCGCAAGCACGGTTTGTTGCTGGTTCTTTTCGTACTGTTCCTCGGCAAGCGCGATCATCGCGTCAAAGTCCAGCCCGGCGAGATGGTCGTTCAGATCGTTGAGGTCGTTGCATTGCAGCGTTGCAACCGCCTTGCCGTCCACCTCGTAGATAATGCGGAGATCGATGAGGTCGGCGCTGACTTGGATCGGGTGTTCGCCGTCGCCGGTGGTGCTGTAAGCAAAATCGACGCGGTGCAGATCAGAGAAGTCCGGCTCCGCTTCGCCGCCCTCCTCGCAAAACTCGCGTATGATCTGCTTTGCGCGGTCGAGCTCGGCGTCACCCTGCTGCTTTTGCTCCTCCACCTCGACAAGCAGATGGTCGTTGAGCGGGTTGTCCGCGAGCTTTTGGTCGAACTCCGCGCGGGGCATGAACTTGTTGAGCAGGGGAAACTCCGTGTCATAGAGCCGAACCTCCTGCTCGTCGAACGCCAGTATCTCATACTCCTGCGTCCCAAGGTGAACGGTATCGCCGAGCGAGAAGCGGTATTCTTTCTTCGGCGGGGGAGGCGGGTTCAGCTCCTCGTCGGTCGGTTCTATCGGCTTGGCGAGGTCGCCGTCCAGCGCGGCAAGCATCGCATTGGGACGCAGGACGACATACACGGACAGCGGAAAAAGCTATATTCTTCCGCTCATGCGGGACGCCATGCAGACCATCATATCGGACACGACGCCCTTCAAAGAACGCTGCGAGGCGATCGCCTGCCCGCAGTCGGTCAGGACGTATTGGTTCAGCAGGACGGTATCGCCGAGCTGCCGACGATAGTCGTTGTATTCACGGATGATCGAATTGAATTCCTCACCGATCTTGGCGCGCGCCTCCTTCGCCTCGCGCTCCTGCCGGAACGCCGGGTACGCTTTCATGTCGGCGCGGCTCAGGTAGCGGTCTGCGGCGATCAGCTCGCCGATGCGCTTCTCCGCCTTTGCCCACGGCAACAGCAGCTTCTTGGAACCGTCTGAAATCGTGATACCCTTGGCGTCGTGATCCTCCCAATAGCCGCTGCCGGGGATGGCGTCAGAGTGCCCGCCGATGCCGTACAAGTCCTTGAGGAACCGTATGTTCTTGGCGCTGCCGTCCTGTTTTTGGAACTGCTCATAGATCCGCAGCTTATAGCTCGTACCGTTGGCGGTCAGAACGTAATCGATGGCCTCCTGCGGCAAAGCAAAAGCGACCGCCTTGTCAGCGGTCGCCTCCTTGGGCGCTTCAAGCCATTGCCCCATCAGCATCATGCCGTAGACGCGGTTTGCCACGCCCCACCAGCTGGGATATTCCTCCGCTTCCCGTGCGTCCGGCTCGCCGCGCCAGAGGTGCAGCCGGTCGGCGAAGGCTTGTAAGCCGACGCGCTGCCCGCTGCCGAGGGTCATTTCGACCACCGCGCCGGAAAAGAAAGAGCGAAGGAAATTGCCGCGTTCCTCGTCGCCCTCGTGGGCGGCAAAGAATGCGGCAATTTCGTCTCTGTGCTCCCGGATGAACACCCTGCGGAGCAGCTCGTTCTTTTCGGCGTCGTTGTGGTAGTAGGGTAGGTCTGACCGGGCGTCGGGGTCGTAATGGCTCAGACGTAGACCAGATCGCGCAGCACCACTTCCTCCGCTCTGTCGCGGATGTTGTTCATCGCGCCGACCCACGCCATCTGATCGCTCGCCTTCAGCTCCTCCGTCACGCCCTCCTGCTTCTTCATCTGCGCGATCAGCGTCTCCATCATCTGATCCGCCTGCGCGTCGATCTCCCGGATGTGCGTCCATAACTTCCCAGACAACACCATCGCGCTGTACGTTCCCCGCTTGTGTTCCTTCAGGTACTTCTTGCGCATCAGACCGTACTTGCCCAGCGGCGGCAGGTTCTCCAACTCCTTCGGCAGTACCAGATCGGGATACAGATAATCCCCTTTCTCGTGATACGTCAGCTCCGGCACCATTTCGCTCCTCCTTTTCTTGTCCGTCAGGCTGCTTATCTGCTTCTTTGCCCATAGTATAAACGATTCTGCTTTGATTTGCAAGTTTTGCGCGTTCCGCGCTGCGGATCGTGCGCCCGAGCTCCAGCAGCAGCATCCGGGACACGTCGCTCGTTGCCCTGCCAAGAATGCCCATGGTATCATTGGTGTTGAACTCATACAGTCCGTCAAAATCCTCGACCGAGAAATACTGCCCCGCGTCGATGCCGCAGCGGGTCAGGACGGTGAACGCGACGCTGTTCTCCACCAGCTTGCGGAGGCGCGTTTCAAGGCTGAGGTCGTCCAGCTCCTCCAGAAGGCTGTCCGTCCTCGCGGTGCGCAGCTCGTCGAGGTAGTCCGGGAGATTGTCCTTCGCCGCGCTGCGGCAGGAGGCGATGATCTTCGCCGTCAGGTGTCCCGGAACGGCTGCGCTGCCATACGCATTTTCCAGCGCCTCCGCCACAGCGGCTTCATGCTGCTCCTCCATGCGCCAGAGGTACGGGGTGCGTGAGCTTTCGTCAACGAGATGGGTGTCCGATATGTCAAAGACGTATTTGAGTTTTAGGTTCTCGCCGCTATCGTCAATCAGCGCGATGCCCTTTGCGCCCCGTTTTACCCTGCGTCCCATGCTTTTGTTCCAGACCTCGATAGGGGCGCAGGCGGTGGCGTCGGGACGCTGCCCGAAGATCAGAAGCTGCTCCGGGAACGGGTACTTGTAGACGCGGGCGGCGGTCAGCAGGTATTGCTGCCATAATCCGCGCTGTCCCGATAGGTCTGCGGTCAGCTTTCGCGCGCAGTCGATGGTGATTTGTAGCTTACTTGGCATATCATCCTCCTTTTCCTCCAACTCTTGCTCTCTGGTAGATCTCATAGACGCCGTATTTCTCGCTTCCGTTCGGATGCTCCGGCTGGTAAACGGTTCCGTTATCATGCATCCGCTCCGCAAACTCGCAGATGTGATAGGTGTTGACGCCGACCCTGACGTGGCAATCGTCGATGTATTTGCAGGGGAGTACCCTACGCGAGCCGTCGATGCCGGTCAGCACGACGTTCTCTCCGTCCGGCACGGTGAACAGCTTGTTGTAGTGCGGGTCGATGAAGCGGCAATCCCGCTTGCCGTCCTCGTTCGGAACGCCGACCACGCCCATGATGTTGACAGGTTCGCTCATTTCATGTTCCCTCCAAATTCTCCGGCACAGATGGGGCAAACCCATCTGCCCTCCGGGATTTCCGCACCGCAGCAGACGCAAGTGCCGTCTGGACTAAGGGGTTCTATAGCTAATATTGCTTTCCCGCATCCCGACACACCCATGACAAGATCCTCGCGTTTTGCTTTTCGCATTGCCCTCGCAACAGTATGAAGCCCCTTGTATTCCGGCGATAATCTCCGCCTTAATCTTACAAGTATTCTCCTTAAAATGCTCATCTCGCTTCACCTCGTTCCTTTTGCTTCATGGAATTACGGTCTTTTTCCAGCTCCGCGACCTTTTGCTTTGCCCATTCGGGCAGCTTTTCCATATCCGCGATGCCCAGCACGTCGCCGATGTTCCAGCGGCATTCCTCGCCGGAGTACAGCTCGCGGAAATTAACAGCGCGCCCTCTTGGGTTCGGAGCACAACCAAAACCGCCCGTGGCAAAGCCGAGCTGACAGTCCGCCGTGCGGTACTCCGGCGCGAGACTGGTCGGGCGGAGGATAATCAGCTTTCCGACGAGGCTCTCGCCTTTTCCTCGCGCCCTGCAATGCTCCTTATCGAGCGTTTCCAACGGGACGTTGCGCTGTGCGCGGAACTGCTCCACCTTCTCAAGATGCTCCTGCAGGCGTTCGGAGAACAGACGGGCGATCTCCAGATAGTCGTCGCTTACCATTGCCTTTGTGAAAAAGGTACCAAACACGTTTATTTCTTTGAAACAGGTCATGTACTTGCCGTCCTTGTCGTTCGGGTTGTAGCCGATCAACAGGGACTTGCCGCCGATGAAGAGCGATTGGATCACCTCGTAATCGCCAGCCATATCCTTTTGTTCGTTACTCATGTCTGCCTACCTTTCCTTCTTGTTATTCCTGCTCGGCGGGATGCGGTGGACGGAAATCTCATACTCATACTGCTCTCTTGCGCGCTTGCAGAAATCATCCACCGCTGTGTCGCGGTCATTGCAGTAGTGTCCGCGATAGTAATTCGGCTCTCCGTCGCCGTCGTTGGCGGGCGACCGTGCCCATGTCGCGTAGCGGCTGGGCGCGGTCGAGTTTTCGGCAAGCGCGAATTCCTTGACGCCCACACGCATTCTGGCGATGATTTGATATCCTTGGTTGATCTCCGTGATTCGGGAATAGCAGCCCTGCGCCAGACTGATCGCATAGCTTTTGCCCTCGGACTGCTTTGCGGCGACGGGTATCAGCGGCTCGCCGCCCACCATCTCGGCGTACAGCGTGATACCGCTGTCCTCGCCCAGTATGGCGTCCGGCAAGGCTGTCGGTTCCAGAAAGGTCTCGACCTTGCCGACGATCTTGTAATCCGTGAGGGTACACGTTATCGGGTAGATACGGCTGATGATCGGGTCTTTGATCTGCCCCTGCGCGCGGTATGTCTGTAGCTTTTCTGCGAGATCAAGATACCGCTGCGGGTCTGCGCCCGGAGTGGCAAAGCCGAACATGGAGCCGACGCGCATCGCCTCCACCTGCGCCGGAGACAGTCCCCGCGCGCTGTTGTGGTCATCGGCGATACTCTTGTTGTACGCGGCGTCATTGGTATTCCATTCGGATTGGTAGTAGCCCATCTCGCCGCGTCTCAGGATCACAAGCTCGCCCGTGGTGGCAAGCGTGGAAAAACAATATTCGGGTAAATCAATCCTGCTCATGATAGGCTCCCTTCCTCGCTTATTTCTCGCTTGAAAACCGGCAGACACGGACGCTTGCGCCGCCCGTCCTCAAGGATTGTCTGATCCACAAAACAGTCCTTGTACATGGCGCAGTATCTCACATCTTCCAGTTCTACCTCAGTAACCGGCTTATTCAGCCGATCACAGCCCGCAGGCGTGTAATAGCCGAGCTTCGCAGCTTCTCCAACCGTGCCCATGTACTGCGCACCTTGCGCCTCATACACTTTTCGGGTGAAAACGTGCCCCTGCGCAAGCCGCAGTTCCTTTTCGGCTGTATTTCGTCTGATTGACTTTCTCATTTTTCCTCCTTTCTCCGAAAAGCAAAAGCGGAGATTTGCGAGTATGAATCATCGCAAATCTCCGCTTTCACCTTCCGAATGGCTTGTTATTTTTGAAACTCCTGCTTATGGCGTTGATGCCAACCCTCCAGCAGCCTCACGATAACCGTCTCAATCTGTTGCGGTGTGTAGCTTTTGGGGAAATATTTCTGAAGCCGGTTGTCCCGGATCACGACTTTCCGCTCCGGCGTCTTTTCCTCGCCCATGATGGTGTCCATGACCTGATCGGTCAACTTGCCCTGCTCGCTGATCTGCTTCATGCGCTTCGCCTGATCGAGTGAAGGCGTCACCTCGTCGCGCTCCATGATGAGGGCAAGGTAAGTCTGCTCTTTTTCGGTCAGGTGGGAAACATAGTCGGATGCGGGAACAAATTTCAGCGTCCCTTCATCGACCTTGGCAAGCAGCGGGGGTATGAGCTTCGTCAGGCACACATAACGATGGATATTGCGAGCATTCTCATCGGCTTGTTCTGCCAGAATCTGCACAGAAGTTTTACCTTGCGACTTCTCGCCAACTTGGCGAGAAGTTAAATCTGTCCGTGCGCCCTGCCGTTTCATGGCGTCCAGTTTGAGCTTGTAGGCGCGGGCTTTCTCACTCGGAAGCAAGTCCTCACGGGTGATGTTGTAGTCCACAACCAAGATGTCCGCCTCCTCATCCGTACACTCACGGACGATGACAGGTCTCGTTTTCAGCCCTACCGCCCGCGCGCAGTAGTCGCGCCGGTGTCCCGCGATGATCTCGTAGGTTCCGCCCTCGCGCGGTCGCACGATCATCGGCTCCGCGATACCGTTGCGCTCGATGCTGTCCATGAGCCGCACAAGGTCAGGCGTAGGACGCTCAATGCTGTACGGCTGGCGGGCGTAGGGGAATACCTTGTCCGCTGAAACGATCTGCACCCGCTCGCCCTGCTCTGCCTGACGCTCCGCATCGGTCTTGAACAGGTCATCGAGCGAGGTCAGACCGATGCCGTCTAATTTGCTTGCCACCGTTCAACACCTCCCTCGTCAGTTCGTTGTAGGCTGCGGCGACCTTCCCGTTTCCGTCGAGGTCGTAGATGCTCTTTTCCGCGACGCTGATCTCCGCCGCTCGGACGGAGCGCGGGATTTGCGCCGCGAACACATGCCCGCTGTAGGTGCTGCGGATTGAGTCCACGATACCCTTTGCAAGCCGTGTCCTCTCGTCCACCATCGTCAGCAGGATTCCGTCGATCTCCAAGCTCGGATTAAGCTGCCGTTTAACACGCACGACGGTTTTGAGGAGCTGCTCCAGCCCCTTTGCCGGAAGGTACTGCGCCTGCACGGGAATGATAACGCTGTCCGCCGCTGTCAGCGCGTTGATCGTCAGCATACCGAGGGACGGCATACAGTCGATGATGGCGTAGTCGTAGCGGTCGCTCACCGTAGCGAGCAGTTGACGGAGCACCGTTTCGCGGCTCATCGTGTTTACCAGCGTGACCTCCATCGCGGACAAATCAATGTTCGCCGGCACAAGATCGACGCCTTCGCGGCTTCTCAGGATGCCCTCGCCGGAGGCAAGCGGCTTGTCGGTGATGATCTTCGCCATGAGATCGGAGAGTGTGGGGGACAGCTCATCCGGCTGCGACCAGCCCATCATCTGCGTGAGATTGCCTTGCGCGTCCGCGTCGATCAGCAGGACTTTCTTGCCCTGCCGACACAAGCCGACGCCGAGGCTCGCGGCGGTCGTGGTCTTGCCGACGCCGCCTTTCTGGTTTGCCAATGCAATCGTTTTCACCGGCACACCTCCTCTTTCAAGATAGGGCTGGGCAAAGCTGTTTGCCTTGTCCAGCCCGGTTTCGTTTCTTATGTTCGCTCTATTTGTCCTCAACTCCCGAACGATTAGGCATTTGCAGGACGGTGGGTGCTGCCACCTCATAGGTCTTTTGCCTCTGCCTGGTTCTCCGCCAGCCCCGTAGGGAAGAATCCACCCGCTGCCTGTCATCGCGTTACCGCGTGGAGCAGCCCCACACGGCGCTGCGCGTTGCGAGAGGCTTTCGCCTGTCGGCGCAGACCCGCTGCCCTTTCGAGCAGCAACGGGAACGTATCCTGCAAAGGATGTTTGGTTGTCAAGGTACACCGGCTCTTGCTCGTGTGTCAGCCGGGAAAGGCGCTCCGCAGTACGCGAAGTACCTTTCCCCGCTGGCGCATCTCCTGATCCTGTTGATTATTGAGTTGTCTGAGCGGCTCGTTTCCACCGTGGGTGCAGGTTTTTCTGCGCAAGGTCGTGGTCGTATCCGGGGCGACCGTTACGATCCATTGTGCCGGTATAGCCTCGGGACAACTCCCGATAGATCGTGCATCGGTTCACACCGATGGTGATCGCAATATCCGTAACCTGTTCTCCATCTGCATACATCTCGGCAATCCTGCGTCGATCCTCCAGCAACAGAATCCGCTTTTCTTTCCTCATTTTGCTTTCTCACCACCTCGACAAACTCGATAAAAATGCAAAAAAATAAGCGCAGCACAAAGCTACGCTACTCTGGGTAGTTACATAATGCTTTGTGTTGCACCTATTTTAGGGTCTCAGCATTTTTTTTAAAGAATCGCGCAAAAAACAAGTAGTCAAAACCCGCTATAAGTGCAATTGCTCGCCGTTTTCAGACATTTCGCGCGGAAGTGACAAATTCAGATGCTCATACGCCTTGCGGGTGACGCAGCGTCCGCGCGGCGTGCGCGTGAGAAAACCAAGCTGCATCAGGTACGGCTCGTACACATCCTCCAGCGTGACCGCCTCCTCCCCGATGGTCGCCGCCAGCGTCTCAAGCCCCACAGGACCGCCGCCGTAGTTGGCGATGATCGCGCCGAGCATCCGGCGGTCGATGGGGTCAAGACCGAGGAAATCGATCTCCAGCGCGCGCAGCGCCTCGTCGGCGACATCGCGGGTGATGACGCCGTTGCCGCGCACCTCCGCAAAGTCGCGCACGCGGCGCAGCATCCGGTTGGCGATGCGCGGCGTCCCGCGCGAGCGGCGCGCGATCTCCATGGCGCCGTCCGGCTCGATGGCAACGCCGAGGATCGACGCCGAGCGCGTGACGATGAGGCACAGCTCCTCGGGGGTGTAGAGCTCGAGGCGCAGCGTGACGCCGAAACGGTCGCGCAGGGGCGCGGACAGCTGTCCGGCGCGCGTAGTCGCGCCGATGAGCGTGAAGCGCGGCAGGTCAAGCCGGATGGAGTTGGCGCTGGGTCCCTTCCCGATGATGATGTCGATGGCGTAATCCTCCATGGCGGGGTACAGGATCTCCTCCACCGCGCGGTTGAGGCGGTGAATCTCATCGACGAAAAGGATGTCGTTCTCGCTCAGGTTCGTCAGCAGCGCAGCAAGGTCGCCCGCCTTCTCGATGGCGGGGCCGGAGGTGATGCGGATGTTGACGCCCATCTCCTGCGCGATGATGCCCGCGAGCGTGGTCTTTCCCAGTCCGGGGGGACCGTGCAGCAGGACATGGTCGAGGGATTCCCCGCGCCGCCGCGCCGCCTCAATGAACACGGCGAGGTTGCCCTTTGCCTTCTCCTGTCCGATATATTCGCGCAGCGTCTTCGGGCGCAGCGAGCCCTCCTGCGTATCCTCCTGCAGAAAGGTCTTGGCAACGATGGGCTCTTCGTAGATGTCGGTTCCGAAATCAATGCTCATGCGTCCGCTCCCTCACGTCACTTGACCATGCGCCGAAGCGCCTGACGAACCAGCTCCTCCAGCGTCAGCGCTTCCACGTCCAGCCCCTTCAGCGCCGCCGAGATATCCGACTGCGCGTAGCCCAGTACCGCCAGCGCCTGCGCCGCCTCCAGCGCCTTGCCGCCTCCTGCGGAGGCCGGGACGGCGCTCGGCATAAACGCGCCCGACTGCTGCTCCTTGTCCAGCTTGTCCTTCAGCTCCAGAATGATGCGCTGAGCGATCTTCTTGCCCACGCCCGGCGCCCGGGTCAGCGTCTTCTCGTCCCCGGTGACGACCGCCATCGCCAGCCCCTCCGGCGAGACGGAGGACAAAAGCGCCAGCGCCGCCTTCGGCCCCACGCCGGAGACGTTGATGAGCTGGCGGAACGAGCCCAGCTCGCCCTGGGTGGCAAAGCCGTAGAGATCAAACACGCCCTCGGCGACGTTCAGGTGGGTGTAGAGCCGGGCGTTCTTGCCTTTTTGCAATTGTCCCAGGGTGGTGTTGGTCGTCTTGCAGGCGTAGCCCACGCCGCCGCAGTCGATGACCGCGAGGTAGGGCTCCATATGCGCGACGACGCCGTCCAGATAGTAAAACATGGCAACGCTCCTAGATCGTTTGTTTTGCCGCGAGGTTCGCGCGCTGCAAGAGCGAGGTCACGCTTCTCGCGTGGCACAGCGCCAGCGCCAGCGCGTCCGCCGCGTCGTCGGGCCGCGGGACGCTCCTGAGCCGGAGCAGTCGCCGGGTCATGTCCATAACCTGCCGTTTTTCCGCCTTTCCGTAGCCAACGACCGCCTGCTTGACCTGCGAGGGCGTGTACTCAAACAGCGGCACGCCGCGCTTCTCGGCGGTGTAGAGGATGACGCCGCGTCCATGGGCAACGGAGATGCCCGTGGTGATGTTGGTGTTGAAAAACAACTCCTCCACGGCGATGACCTCCGGGCGGCACCGGTCAATCAGCTCCTCCATGTCGCGTCCGATTTGCAGCAGCCGCGCCGAGAGCGGCAGCCCCGCCTCGGTGGTGATGGCGCCGTATTGCAGCATCCGCGCCTGCGCGCGCTCCGCCTCGATCAGCCCGAAGCCTACCGTGGCGACCCCCGGATCAATGCCCAAGATGCGCAAGCCCTCACCCCCCGCGCTGCATTTTCAAACTATTGTATCAGATTCCCGCACAAAACGCAACGCATTCTTTTCGGCGGACCCCACCCTGCGGAGTGGATTCGTTTTACAGCGGTCGGCGGCGTGAATCACCAGAAAAACGACCGTTTCCGCACGCCCGGAAACGGCCGTTTTACGCTCTCGGATGCGCCCGACGATAGACGTCCTTGAGCTGTTGCTTGACAACGTGGGTGTATATCTGGGTGGAGGAAATGTCCGCGTGACCCAGCATCTCCTGGATCGAGCGCAGGTCGGCGCCGTTTTCCAGCAGGTGCACGGCGAAGGAGTGGCGCAGCGTGTGCGGCGTGATCTCCTTGTCGATGTTCGCGCTCTCCTGGTAGTGCTTGACCAGCTTCCAGAAGCCCTGACGGCTCATGCGCTCGCCGCTCATGTTGACGAACAGCGCCGTCTCCTCCGGGTCGGCGATGATCTGCGGGCGGATATCCTTGATATAGTCCGACAACGCCCGAATCGCGGTGGGATAGAGCGGGATGATGCGCTCCCTGCCCTTGCCCGTGCAGCGGATGAAGCCCGCGCCCAGGCTCACGTCCCCCACGTCGAGGGAGATCAGCTCGGAAACGCGGATGCCCGTGGCGTAGAGCAGTTCGAGCATGGCGTGGTCGCGGAAGCCCTTGGCGTCCACGCATTGGGGCTGCTCCAGAAACAGCTCCACCTCCCGGCTGGTCAGGATATCCGGGAACTTGCGCTCCACCTTGCGCGCGGCAATGCCCTTGGCGGGGTTCGCCGTCACCTTGCCCCGCCCCTGCAAAAAGAGATAAAAGGACTTGATCGACGCGATGGAGCGGGTGATGGTGGCGGCGGACTTGCCCCGCGCGCCCAGCCACGTCACATATTCCTCCACCGTGTCCTGCTTCACGGCGCAGAGGTCGCCGGGACAGCGCTCCGCCAGCCACGCGGCAAACTGGCTAAGGTCGCGCATATAGGAGCTGAGGGTATTCTGAGAGGCGTGCTTCTCATCCTCCAGATAGGACTGATAGCTTTCCAGATTCTCGTCCAAACCGACACCCTCCTCTACCGGTAAGTCAAACCGCTGCGGCAAGCAGCAGCGGCACAAGCCAGAGCTCCAGCGCGCAGCCGAGCAGCAGCGCCGCGCCGCACACGCAGAAGCGGAACCAAAGCGCGGGCAGCTGCACGCGCCGCCCGCCGACAAGCGACCAAAGCGCCCACGAGCGCTCCATTGCCGCAGTGCCGAGCAAAAACGTGCAGGGCAGCACAAACGCAAGCCGCAGGCCGAACAACGCCACGCACAGCAGGAAACCGCCGCGACCCAGCGCAGACGCGAAGGAGCACAACGAAAACGTGAGGACAAAGCCCTGCGCCGCCAGCAGCAGCGGCAACCCCACAACGCCCGCCGACGAGAAGCCCAGCAGAAACGCGCACAGGCTCCCGCGCACGTAGCACCAGAGCGTCCGCGCCGCCGTCTCCACCGTCAGGTCGTCGCCCGAGCGACAGATCGCAGCGTCAAGATAAACGCGCAGCGCATCGTCGTCGACAGCGCAGCGCGCAGACTCGGCACGTCCCGCCAGAATCCCAAGCAATAAAAAAAGCGCCAACATCAGCGCGCACAGCGTTCCGGCGTCCGCCGTCACATGGCGCGGTTTTCGCGTCCTGGCCACAGGGGTCATGTCCCGATCCACCTCTCTGAGCGTCGGGTCAAATCGCCGCACACGCAAACCGTTCTTGCTTATCATAGAACTTTTGCAATTTTTTCGCAAGCGAAATTGCCCATTTTCCTGATTTTCGTCAATTATGTTAAAATGTTATGTCTACTGCGTTATGTCAACTATATAAACCGGACGCTTTGCCGCCGTCCGGCAAACAAGATGTGGTATGCCGAAACCGATCGTCGGCTACATTTTGGAATCCCACGCCGAACGCCGCTCCGACGGTTGTGTTTGTCGATTTGCCGGTTTTCCCGAAAAGTTTGTGCAACTTGCAAAGATGCGTTTTTGCGCTCTTTCTTTCCTCCCATGAAAACCCGGCGAAGATTTGCGAGCGGATGTTTCGTCAGGCGAGGCGGAGGACGCTTACCGGGCTGTCGCCCGCCAGGGACGGCAACGGCGCTTGACGGAACATATGCCGTAAAGATGTCGCATTTTATGGGAAAATTGGATTATGTCACCCGCGTCGGCGCGCCGCGCTCATCTGCGCGGACGGCGCGCGCGTTTCTTCGTCCGCTTGCCGCCGCGCAGAAGCGCGCAGACGCCGCCCGCCGCCATCGCGGCAGCGACGCACAGCATTCGCCGCCAATCCAGGGTGTTGTTGAACAGAAAGCCCAGCAGCGCGACGGCGGCAAACGCCGCGCCCACGCAGACCGCCGCGCCGGGCAGCGGACGCTGCGACCCCCACGCGGCGAGCTTTGCGCCCACAAACGACGCCAGCGCGGCGCAGACCGCCACGCAGACCGCCGCGTGCTCCTCCCCTACCCTGCCGCGCTGGATCAGCAGCGCCGATACTGCCAAAAAGGCAAGATAACACGCCAGCGACGCCACCGTTCCCAGCGCGACGCGGCGCCCGTTCACCCGCTCTGTCTGCTTCACAAAAAAGCCTCCCCTCCATGATGCACATCACAGCATATGGAGGGGAGGGCAAAAAAAGAACGACCGCGCGCGGTCGTTCTTCCGTATTGAGTATTGTTATTTGTCGTCAGCGCTGTCGGGAAGCTCCTCGGCGGAATCCTCGGCGGAGGCGGACTTCTTGCCGAACAGGCCGCCGCTCTTCTGACGACCCGCCGCCTGCGCCGCCTCGATAGTCTCGGTGGACTGGACGCCCCACTTGGCAATCTCAATGCGGACGCGATCCTCGCCGGTCTCAAAAACGACGGTATCGTCCGTGACAAGCACGACGCGGCCCTTCATTCCGCCGATGGTGGTAATGTGCTCGCCCTTCCTGATGCTGTTGCGCATTTCCTCCGCCTTCTTCTTGCGATTGTTTTCGGGGCGGATGAGCATGAAGTAGAAAACGGCGATCATCGCAACGATCATAATCAACTGGCTGAAATCCATGGTGCTGTAGTTCCTTTCTCAAATAAGTCAAGTGGTATTATAGCGAATGCTTTCCTATTTCGCAAGACCTATTTTTTGCGTTCGTCGAGAACGCCGCTGTAGCGCGCGCGGAAGGCGGCGAACGCGCCGCTGTCCAGCGCGTCGCGGATGCGCTCGGTCAGCCGGTTGTAAAAATAGAGGTTGTGCATTACCGCGAGCCGCAGCGCCAGCGTCTCCTCCGCCTTGAAGAGGTGGCGGAGATAGGCAAGCGAGAAATTGCGGCAGACGGGGCAGTCACATTCGTCGTCGATGGGGCTGTCGTCGAGCTTGTAGCGCTCGTTTTTGATGTTGATCGTGCCCGACCATGTGAACAGCTTCCCGTGCCGCGCGTTGCGCGCGGGCATGACGCAGTCAAAGAAATCCACGCCCCGCGCCACGCCCTCGATGATGTTTGACGGCGTGCCGACGCCCATCAGGTAGCGCGGCTTGTCCGCAGGCATGTACGGCTCCACGGCGTCGATGATATCGTACATCACCTGCGTCGGCTCGCCCACGGCGAGCCCGCCGATGGCGTAACCGTCACAGTCGAGCTGGCTGATTTGCCGCATATGCCAGATGCGGAGGTCGGGATAGGTCGCGCCCTGATTGATGCCGAAGAGCATCTGCCCCGGATTCACCGTATCCGGCAGGGCGTTTAGGCGGTCATGCTCCGTCTTGCAGCGCGCCAGCCAGCGCGCCGTACGCTCGCAGGACGCCTTGGCATAGTCGTAGGGCGCGGGGTTCTCCACACACTCGTCGAACGCCATCGCAACGTCGCTGCCCAGATTGGACTGAATGCGCATACTCTCCTCAGGCCCCATGAAGATGCGCCGCCCGTCGAGGTGAGAGGCGAAGGTCACGCCCTCCTCCCTGATCTTGCGCAGCCCGGCGAGCGAGAAGACCTGAAAGCCGCCGCTGTCCGTAAGGATCGGACCGTCCCAACGCATGAATTTGTGCAGCCCGCCCAGCGCGCGCACCACGTCGTCGCCGGGGCGCAGGTGGAGGTGGTAGGTGTTCGACAGCTCGATCTGCGTACCGATTCCATGCAGGTCGAGCGCGGACAGCCCGCCCTTGATCGCCGCCTGCGTACCGACGTTCATGAACACCGGCGTCTGCACCTCGCCGCCGTGCGCGCAGCGAAACCGCCCCCGCCGCGCCCTGCCTTCGGTTTTGATAACTTGGAACATGGTTCACCTCATAAAATAAGCATCGCGTCCCCGAAGCTGAAGAAGCGGTAGCGCTCTCGGACCGCCTCCTCGTAGGCGCGGAGTACGTTTTCACGTCCCGCGAAGGCGGAGACAAGCATCAGCAGCGTGGACTTCGGCAGGTGGAAGTTCGTGATGAGCGCGTCCATGACCTTGAAGCGGTAGCCGGGGTAGATGTAGATGTTCGTCCAGCCGGCGCACGGCCGCATTGTGCCATCCTCCCCCGCCCAGCTTTCCAGCGTCCGGCAGGAGGTCGTGCCGACGCAGACGACGCGCCCTCCGTTCGCCTTGGTCTCGTTGATGAGCGCCGCCGTCTCCGCCGGGACGGTGCAGTATTCGCTGTGCATCTCGTGCGCCTCGATCTCGTCCTCCTTGACCGGGCGGAAGGTGCCCAGCCCAACGTGAAGCGTCACATAGCCCAGCCTCACTCCCCCGGCGGTGACGCGCGTCAGCAGCTCCGGCGTGAAATGCAGCCCCGCCGTGGGCGCGGCGGCGCTGCCGTTCACCCTGGAATAGACGGTCTGGTAGCGCTCGCGGTCTTGCAGCTCCGCCTTGATGTAGGGCGGCAGCGGCATCTTGCCCAGACGTTCGAGCGTTTCGAGAAAGATACCCTCGCAGAAAAAACGCACAAGGCGGTTGCCGTCGGGCAGGACCTCGCACACCTCGGCGGTCAGCTCTCCGTCTCCAAAGCTGAGACGCGCCCCGGCGCGCAGGCGCTTGCCGGGGCGGACGATACACTCCCACATACCGTCACCCCGGTCGATGAGCAGCAGCACCTCGCAGGCGCCGCCGCCCGGCAGACGCTGACCCAGCAGACGCGCGGGCAGGACGCGGGAGTTGTTGAGGATCAGGCAGTCGCCCGGACGCAGGAAGCCCGGCAGATCGTAAAAATGATGGTGGGAGAACGCACCCGTCTCTCGGTCGAGGCAGAGGAGGCGCGAGGCGTCGCGCCGGTCGGTCGGCGTCTGCGCGATCAGCTCAGGCGGTAAGGTATAGTCAAAATCACTGGTTTTCATTCGATCATTACACCCGTAAAATAGAATTGCAGAATCTCGCGGTAGTCATGGCCCATCTCCGCCATCGCGGTCGCGCCCCACTGGCTCATCCCCACATTGTGGCCCCAGCCGCTGCCGGAAAACGTGAATCGATCGGCGCTGACGCTCCTGGCGTCGCGCTCCAGCTTTTCGGTTCCGCTCGACGTGAGGATATATGCCTCCCCGGCTTCGCCGTCGTACTCCGAGACCGTACCGCTGCCGGAGATGGTAAACAGTCCCCGGATGCCGGTCAGCGCGGTCTTGCCGCCGTTGATGAAGTAGGACGCCGCGTCGCTTGCAACGCTGTAGCGCATGCTGCGCAGCCCCAGCAGGGTGCGGCAGCTCTCGCGCGTGACGGTCTTTGTGCCGTTCGCGCCGACGAAGGTCAGCGCAAGGACGTTGCCCGTGGGCGTCAGCTCCGAGACATAGACGTTGCGCACCGCGCCGATGTCGACGCCCTTGGCGCGCAGCTTCTCCGTCAGCTCGCTCCCGGTAAAGTTGACCGTCCAGTTGTAGCCGGCGATGCGCGAGGCGACGCGCGCCTCGTAGGGGTCGGCCTTGCCGCGCAGGTAGCCCACCTCCTCGTTCCAGACGTTTTTGGCGTCCTCGGTCGCGCCGCCGTTGGAGGAGTAGTAGTACGCTTCGGCGTACTTGCCGTTGTAGAGCATATAGACGCCCGCCGTCTCGTCCACAGCGCGGTCGGTCAGCGCGTTGGCGGAGGCAAGCCCCTGATAGACCTGGCAGTCCACCGTGGTGCAGATGTCAAAGCCCTGCGAACGGTGGCGCGTCTGCATGGCGGCGTAGGTGCGCGCGCAGACCGCCTGCGCCTTGATCGCCTCAAGCGGCTTGTCGTTGCCGATCTCCCAGCCGACGCTGCCCTTGACGTAGTCCTCGACGTTCACCACGTTGACGACGCTCATATTGCCGCCGGTGACGCGCTGGTACTCGAAGCCGCCGTAGTAGCGGTAGCCCCGGAACCACGTCACGGGCTTTTCGCCGGACACGCTCTGCGGCATAACGCCCAGCGAGCGCAGACCGCCGCAGTCAAAGTAGAACAGAATGCGGTCGGTGCCCGAAACCGTGACCATGACGCCGGTGCGGCTGGGCGACACAATGGACGCCGCGTCCTCCCCCGCCCACTCGTCCAGCGCGCGCGCCGCGCCCTCCGCCGTGCGCCACTGTCCCACGCGGACGGCGTAGTGATCGGTCAGATAGGCGACGAAGCCTCCGTCGTACCGCGCGGCGGCCTTTGCCGCGTCCTCGCAGCTGTTGAAGGTCCTGTCAAGCTGCAAATGATACGCGCCGATGTACTGCGAATAGCTCGCCGCGCTCTGGTAGTAGGTCGAGCCGGAGATAAAAACGTGGTTGTCGATGGTGATCGAGACCTTGTTTTCCTTCGTCTCCGCGCCCAGCGGCACGAACGCACGCGCGCTGTTGAAGTAGCCAAAGGCGTAGCCCCGCCCCGCGCCGTCGTAATTTTGCAGGTTGGCGGAGAACATGGCGTCGGAGCCGTATCGAATGCCGACCTTGAGCATATCATTTTCCATGGCACGGACGCCGACGCCGCACCAGAGGCACAGCAGCAGGCTCAGCAGGATGGTTCTTCCGTATCTCTTCATAGGAACACACTCCCTTTTCCGACATTATACCCGAAAGCTCGCCGTGTTGCAAGGGATATCGTCAAACGCCCCACGGCGACAGCATTTACTTTTGCGCAAAGACGCGGTCAAGAGAGAAACTGT